>JAFSGW010000007.1 GCA_017440585.1 Clostridia bacterium
GCAGATGGTAGCTCGGTGCCGAGCCGAGGACCGTCAAGCAGGCAAGGCTTGCATAGCAAGACTGTGTCCTGTCATCCGCACCAGAAAACAAAGTTTTCTATTTCACAATTTACGCAGTAAATTATTTCATATCAAACAAAGCGAGATATGAAATAAAACCATTTTTTAAACCCTTGATTTCACTGCACCGTAAGTACACTCTATAAGAACATCCGCACCAAAAAAGCAAGCTCTATCCAAAGGATGGAGCTTGCTTTTTTCGGTGTGCAAACAGCAATATTACAACTAACAAAAGCAAAATAATGCGGTTTACAGCAGTTTTTCAATATATTATAATTAAGATGATAGATGTGAAAGAATGGCTTCGGGAAAAATCACTCAGCCTTTTCCCCGCTCTTTTTCAATGCAGACATATATTCGCCCGGCGTATACCCGTAGCGGTTTTTAAAAGTTCTCAGATAGTGCGACGAATTCACAAAACCGCACAAATCCGATATTTCATAAAGCTTCATACCGGGGTTAAGCCTCATCAGGTCACGGGACTTTTCAAGCCTTGCCCAGATAAGGTCTTCCTTAGGGGTTGAGTGGAACACTTTTGAATAAAGGTTATAACCCAGGGTTCTTGAAAAGCCATACTTCTTCAGCAACTCTTCAAAGCTTGGCGGTTCGGCAATGTTTGACAGATATTCATTCCTTATATATAAAAGCTTGTTCTCCACTTCCCTGTCTTTCGTGGAAAAATCAGCCCGTGTACCTCTCACAACTGCAACCAGGAGCTCAAGTATTTTTGCCTGCATTATTTCTTCAAAGCAATCATCACGAACGGTTTTTTCATAGCCCATTTCAAAAATTACTCGGTTGATTTCACTGCAGTCCGAAGGGTAAAAAACCTCGTCCGTTATAACATTCATCTTTTCAAGCAAGCCATCGGGGCAGCTGAAGCCCACAAAGCTGTTGAGAAAGCCGTCAAGGGTTTCATAATTATGGGGAGTACCCGTTTTGTAAAGGATACAGCATCCCGGCGAATACTCAATTCCGTTTATAAGAACCTTGCTCTGAAAATACAGAAAAGAATGCTGTTCCTTTACCCATGTAAAAACAAGCCCCTTAGGCTCGGCAACATTATAGCCCGAATTAATATATTTAAAGCCACTCATAGGTTTCACCTCAAAATTATTATATCACCTTTTGTACAAAAATGCAATACAAATATACAAAATACAATTGAGTATGCGGTGATTAATTTATACGATTTACACTGATTGAACAAAAATACAAATTCAGGAGGGCTTTATGTGAAGCTGTAAGTTCTGAAAATCACCCTGCAGATGCATTTAATTCTCAATAGGCTTTATAACCAAGTAGAAGAAAAGAACGATACTGGATATGAAAAACTATGTAATGCCGACCGACTGCCCCCAGGGAGCACAATTACCCCCTTTCGTAAAAACCCACAGCACAGGTATGTTTCCCGCAACTTTTGCATCGGGAAAAGGTGCTTCTCCGTCTGTAAATATCACAATACTTGCAGGAGATTCGTCATAATATCTATTTTTAACATACTTGAAAATACAGCCATAATCTGTTCCGCCACCACCTCCGGGGACAATTCTTTCAAGCTCCGCTATACTGCCAAAGGTCTTTTCATTATGAATTACGCTGTCAAAGAAAGCCACCCGTCCTGTGAGCCTCCCTTCAAACCGACAAACGGCATCATAAAGCTCTGTATATACCCTTGAGAGCATTTCATTATCTACCGAAGCAGAGGTATCCACCATAAACAGTACCTCCCTTACCTTCATTTCACAAACATTATAGTCAGGCAGAAAGAAGTCTGCATTAATATATCTTCTGTCAGGCGGCGAAAATGAATAATCACACATCTCGGGCTGCACAAAAGCGTTAAGTATGCTTTTCCAGTTAACCGATGCCGTGCCCATCTTCATCCAGAGCCTTTCATCAAGCCTCTCATCAATTCCATGTGTTTCACTTTCCTTCATGCATTTTAACTTTCTCAGATCATACTCAACAGTCTTCTCCCAGCCTTCACCTCTCTCCCTCATTCCCTTTCCGTATTTTCCTTTCATCATCCCAAAAGAGAGCCCCTTGAAAGTTCCACCTTTGCTTTTAAGCTTTTCTGTCGCAGGAGGGTACTCGTAATATAAATCATCGGGCGTTTCATCCCATGGTGCAAGAACAATTATTCCGCACTCGCCTCTGTCATCCTTCCTGTCCCACATAAGGTCTGTGTCTATCATATATGTCCGCCGTTTCCCCTTTGTCATTGTCGAAGGGTCAAAGGGAATTCCTTCAAAGGCTTCATAAGCATCTATCTCCGCACCCTCGCAGCAGGGGTAAAAGGTCTGTGTAAAAATGTTTCCCACCCCGGGAAGGCTCGCATATTCAAGTCCCAGCTTCATAAGTGCAGCATTCACAACAATGTCGCATCCAAGGTGAAAACGGTCTCCCATGTAGTATTTTTCCCGTTCAAGATGCTCCTTTTCAATATGCATCAGCTGATGCGAAAGCATAAAATCAAGTGCCGCATTTGAAAGCTTCTGTAACCATGCAGGGTCAAAGTATATACATTCACCGTTTGTGGACATACGATATAACCCCTCCACTGCCACAAATAGCATATCCTTCATCGGATGTGCAAAATCCCCGAAACGTACACATAATCTGTAGCGTGACTCCTGCAGCTTCCGCCTCAGCTTCGTTTTTCTCGCATCTGTCATTTTTCCGACTCCTTAAGTGCTGTTTTAAAAACCTCGTTTTCCATCAAAATCGGTTGAAGCACGGCTATCTGATAATAATCGTGCAAAAGCTGTTTTCTGAAAGCCCAGGGAAGCCTGCAGGCAAATTCTATTGAATTATCAATCATTTCCTTGATGGGGTGCTTTCCTGCATAGGAAACCATTGCCGAACGCAGAGCAATATGCAATTCACCCGCCTTGGGAATACTGACCTCTTCTCCGTTAAATATACTCTCCATTGAAGGCATGTTTTTATAAAGCTGTGCCCATACATAGAACTTTTCCGCCCGGTCATTCCCCAAACAGCCTGCAAGCATCGGATAAACCGCATCCACATTGTCAGAAACAAAGTTTAATATATTACTCACCATTTCCCATGAGCGAGGTGTCGGAAAAGCCAGAGCGGCTTCCGAGGCTTCAAATTGCATCAAAGCTACGCTGTTGTATTCAATATACCCCGTAACAAACTCATGAACACCGTTTTTCACAGCCCAGTCGTGCCATGCTTTTACATCCGCCTTAATTTCAATATGGCAAAGTCTGTTTGCAAGTGCCTTTGGCATATTGTATGCAGCCGATTTATCTGTCACTCGGTTACCTGCAGCAATTACAATGCAGTTTTCGGGCAATTTGTGCTCACCCACCATGCGGTCTAAGGTTATCTGATATGCCGCCGCCTGCACACTTGATGGTGCTGCCGAAATTTCATCAAGAAAAAGAATATTTACTGTGTCACTGTCTTCATCCATTTTAAAAATTGAAGGTTTCAGCCACACAGCAAGGGTCTTATCATCGTTTGCAGTGGGAATACCGCGTAAATCAACAGGGTTAAAGAGAAGTAACCTTACATCTGTAACAACAACCTTTTTCTTTGTATACTTTTCTATAGCCTCTGCTATCTCTCTCACCCCCTGTGATTTACCAACCCCGGGCGGTCCCCACAACATTACCGAAGGGAATCTTTCAAAGGGAATATTTTTTTCAATAAGTGTAATGTATGCCTTTGACAGCATATTCACCATACCTTTTATATTCAATTCATATAAACCTGTTTCACTACTCACATAAACCACTCCTTTTCTCAAGGGTAACAAAAAGGCTGTACTATAATCAGTACAGCCTTCTTTTATTTCTTCTTTATTTCGTATCCGAGCTTTATAATCAGCTTCAAGGTTTCAAGGGCGGTCCGCCTGTCATAATCCTTTTCTTCTTCGCTTAAAAGCTCATACTCTTTAAGGTCGGGATGAAGCTTCTTTTCATCGTCTCGCTTTTCTCCGAATGTCCACCCATCGTCTATTCTGCCCTGACTCCACACCTCGTGGGTGTTTTTTGCCAGAAGCTCACTTAATCTGAGTATTTCTTCATCAAGTATTACATCGCTTGTATCGATCGGTTCAGGTTTATACAACGCTATTCCCCCTATCTCATAAGCTCCTTTTTCCTTATAACGAAATATGCACCTATTATACCCACGGCAGTTATTGCCCAGCTTACGGGGTAAATCATCATAAGTATTTCAAAGGTTTTAACCTTTGCAAAAACGGTATAAATCCATATAAGTCTCACACCGCACACACCTGCAATTGTAATCATGGCAGGCACAAGTGAGTGCCCCACACCGCGCATGCTTCCGCTTAAAATATCACTTGCGGAGTTAATCATAATAAAGGGCAGTATGTACATCATTCGAATTGTTGCAATTTCTGCAACCAATGCCTCATCGGTAAATATGTATACCATGCTGTTACGGAATAACATCATACCGGTTACAAGCACGCTTCCCAGTGCAATGCCCAAAAACAGATTCCATTTTGCAACAGAGCGGCATCTGCGGTAATTGCCTGCACCGTAGTTCTGTCCCGTGAATGTAACCGTTGCCTGAGAGAAACCGCTCATAAGGTGGTAAACGTAAAACTCAAAGTTAAGTGCCGCAGAGCTTCCTGCCATAAAGTTTGAACCCAATGAGTTAAGTGACGACTGAACAAAAAGGTTCGATGCAGAGAACACCGCACCCTGTAAGCCCGAGGGAATGCCTATACGGGCAAACTCGGTAAGAACGCTCTTGTCAATTTTAAGCTTTTGCCATTCAATTTTAAGTGCACCCTTCTCCTTTGTTAAAAACCAGAATACAAGTGCTGCACTGACAGCATTTGCAATAACAGTAGCCAATGCAACACCTGCCACGCTCATACGGAAGCTAATTACAAACACAAGGTTTAAAATAACGTTTATAACGCCTGATACTGAAAGGCATATAAGAGGTCTCTTTGTGTCCCCTCTGCTTCTTAAAATTGCCGCAGAGAAATTATACAGCATCATAAAAGGCATACCGCAGAAATAAATCCTCAAATACAGTGTGGCAAGGTCAATAACATCCTCAGGTGAATTCATCATCACAAGCATGGGGCGAGCTAAAATAAGCCCCAGCAACATAACAATAACACCGCTTACCACACTTACCACAACAGCAGTATGGGAGGCCTTTGAAACCCTCTCATCATTGCCTTCACCTATGTAACGTGCAATAACAACGTTTGCACCAACCGAAATGCCAATGAAAAGGTTTAAAAGCAAATTGATAATGGGACCATTGCTGCCCACAGCCGCCAAAGCTTCTTTACCTGCAAACTTACCAACAATGGCAACGTCAGCAGTATTAAAAAGCTGCTGAAGCATATTTCCTGCCGCAATGGGAAGAGCAAACATAAGTATTGCCTTCCACAGCGTACCCGTAAGTATTCCTCTGTCTTTAGTCTTTTCCATTTAAAAGCCTTCTTTCTGATTCACCCTTTGAAAACTCACATCCGCAAAATGACTGTCTGTACAAATTATACTCTGCCGACAGCTGGCAGGAACGCTTGTATCCGTTTTTCTTTTTAAAATCCGAATACAGATAATCAATCCCAAATTCCTCACATAACCTTTTCCCTATCTCATTGAGCCACTGAGCGTTTTTGTGAGGGCTTATGGAAAGAGTGGTGGCAAACATATCAAAACCCTTTTCACGGGCAAATTGTGCACTTTTCTGAAGCCTTTGCTCATAGCAGTCAAAGCACCTTGCACCGCCCTCATGTAAATCCTCTCTGCCCTTCACCATTTTGAGGAATTCATCGTGGTCATAATGTTCAATTATAACCTCTTTAAAGTTTTCCAGCGGAAATTCACCAACAAACCTCTTCAACTCCTCTGCCCTTTTGTCAAACTCCTCAAGGGTGGAGATGTTGGGGTTATAAAAATATAATGTAATTTCAAAAGCCCTGTTAAGGTACTCCAGCACATAACTCGAGCAGGGTGCACAGCATGCGTGCAGTAACAGCGAGGGCTTTTTTTCAAGCTCCATATTTCTCTTTATAACATTTTCCGTGTAAAGAGAGTAGTTTTCCATAAATATCACCTGAATACAATTATATTACTTTCACAGCTTTTTTTCAAGTAAAACTAACCCAACACCCTCAATTCCGTTAAAGGTACAATCAACAATGCCGATTTCGCTGTACCCAAGCTTTTTATACATCGCCCTTGCCCTTGTGTTGTTGGCATTTGTATCCATCCTCAGGTATCGGCAATTATTTTTTAAAGCGTACTCCTCATAAAAAGCCACAAAGCTTTTCCCGTAGCCCTTTTTGCCATGTGTCGGTGAAATAACTAAGGTATGCAATACCATTACCTCTTCGTCCTTTGCCTCATGCATCCAATGCCCATATTTATATGTATCCACCTGCACCTTGTTTATAATTGCCGCACCTGTAACCTCGCCATTATCCTCGCAAACAAATAAGTCCTCACGGTCAACGGCACATTTTGCGGTGTCATAGGTGGGATAAACGCCTCTTATCCAGCCAATACCCGTCCTTTCCGCCTCTTCTATCTTATGTATTTCCTCGTAAATATCCGAAACCTTTTTAATATCAGCCCCGGTTGCTTTTCTGAAAACCATTTTTAGTCCTCCAAAACTATTTAATGCACTTATACAGAATATCCCTCAGCCTGGGCTGAACATAGCTCTCCTGATTATTAAGCATATGATGAGCATAGAAAAAGCTTACGTTGTTGTCCACATCTATAAGTGCATTTGAACCTGCTGCACCGCCCCAACCTATTTCACCAAGAGGTGTGCCCATGGAGGGGTCAACCATTGTACGTACACCAAGCCCGTAACCGTAGCCCTTTAACTGAGGCCAGTTAAAGTCCTTCATCTGAACCTCGTTAAGCTGATTCGTTCTCCATAGGTCAATAGTGCTTCTTTCTATAATTCTTTCCCCGTCTTTACTTATTCCGCCGTTTGCAATTGCTGCCATCAGCTTTGCAAATCCGGGCACGTCCGATACAATCCCTGCACCACCGCTGTAAAAGCCCTCGCCTAAAATGTGCTCGTTTGTTCTGTCATTTTTTTCAATGTGCCCTCCAACCATGCTTATGCCCGACTGCTGAAGCTTAACAATATCGCTTTCACCCCGGTCATCAATAAATCGGTACATTCCTGCCATATTCTCTCTGTACTTGTCCTTCATAGAGTACCCTGCATCAATGCCCAAAGGCTCAAACACGTTTTCTCTTGAAAAATCCGCAAGGGTTTTTCCGCTTACAGCCTCAATAAAACCGCCAAGCACATCGTGACAAAGGCTGTAATTCCACCTTTCACCGGGCACAAAATGCAAAGGCTCCTCTGCCAGGTATTTTACGGTTGTCAATGTGTCAAACCTTCCATTTGTTGCCTCTCCTGCCTTCTTTACCGAAGGCACGTTAAAGTTATAATCAAAGCCTGCCGTCATTGTGAAAAGGTTACGTATTGTAATTGGCACGGGCGATTTTATAACTTCTCCGCCCTTTTTAACGTACATATCCTTATACTCAGGGATAAAATCATACAAGGGGTCATCAAGCTTGTATAAGCCTTTTTCCCAAAGCTTAAGTGCACATAGGGTTGTTGCTATCTTCGAGCATGAATATATGTAAAAATACTTATCGGGAGTCATCCTCTCGCCTTTTTCAACATCACTGTAGCCCGAGGTGTATTCAAACACACGCTCCCCGTCCTTATATATGGTCATCACATTTCCCGGAATCCTCCAGGAAGTAAGATGTTCAAGAAACTCTTTCATTGGCTTAAAATCCATTTATTTCCCCTCCGTCTGTAAAATGCTTTTGACTTGACACGAACAAAATTCACCATTTTCTGTCAGGGCGAATATTGTTCCAATAACACTCAATTTTTTCGCAATCAATAACCATCTGAAATTCTAATTCCCATATTTTCTTTTTTGTTGTTATTCCACCAAAAAACAACACACGATGAAAACCCTCATATTGTTCATTAAACTCTATTTTCCACTCACCATTATTTATTTTTTCGAAAACTTCTTTTAATTTAACTTCTTTCCTTGTTGTGCATAAACGTTTGCCAAACAAATAATGTCTTTTGAACAAATAAAATTCTGACATATCCTCATCAAAATCAACGAACTCAATTTTTGATTTATCTGTTCTGACTGTTGCATCGCAGGAATTATACTTTGAATCCGGCAACACCCAAAATCCATCATCAAAAGATAAAGATAACACACCATCGGAAATCTCTACACTATTGGCAACACAATCGTGTAAGCTTATAGTTTCATCAGTGTATCCGACAGAGTTTTTCCACATAAAAATTCCCTCCTTCAACAATACTTGACGTTTGTCAAGTCAGGTGAACAGTGAATAATAAGAACCATCACCCAACACGAAATCACAGATTTCTGTTGGGTACCCGAGAACCTTGTTGCGCCAAGGCACAATAGGACCTACTATTTTTTCCTTAATTTTTCACTGCATTTTTTCTGAACAAAATTCTTTAGAACCCGCGAGAATACTGGATTTTCTCGCTCCCGATATGTAAATATCAAAATCGGCAAACTAATCTTTTAAATTGTATGGACTTGACACGAGCACAGCAGAACCGTCCCATTGTGTTCGAGTCCCATTGTGTTCGAAATGTCAATCTTCTTTAATTGGTGGATCTATATAACCCAAATTATAGTGTTCTACAACAAACAATTCTCTAAGCAAATTATCTTTATTAAAGACAATGCCTGCCTCATCAAATTTTTGTCTATCAATCTCTGAAAATCCACTCTTAGGAATACGATTACCCTCTACAACTAAATTATTTCCATATTTTTCAATATGTTTAGAAAGATAATTATTATATATCTCTTCTTCATCGTCTTCATCATATATCCCATAATATGGAGTAAATTGATTTATGACTGTTAGTTCTTCATACTTCAAAGCCGATATAAAAATTTTATCAAAATCATCTCCAAATAATTTTTCATAAATTCTCCTATATATGGCTAGAAAACATACAGTGGCATTAATATTGACATCTGAACTACCAGTATCCGCAATTAATAGAACTCTACACTTTACACTTCCATCAAGCATAATTTCCATAAAATTATGCATACCACATCTAGACGGAATTTGTTCTTGTCCATTCGATACTTTTGCTTCTCCAAAAGTAAACATGTAAGATCTACCCACTTTAGAAATGCTAAATTGAGAAAATGTCTCTTTTATAAATGCAACTATATCCGAAAAATCAATAGAATTAAAATTCTTTTGAAAATCTGTAATTTCAGATGTTGTTATTGAAAATCCCATATCAATACATCCAAAAATATTTTTGGGTAAAGATACTCCTTCGGACAACCTTGTTATTTTCAATTTTTGTTCAACACGTTTTAGTTGTTCTTCTCTCTTGTGATACATCTGCGATAACTTTTCGGATGATTTCACGACATAAGAACCCGATGATAGTCTCTCATAAATTTTTCCTTTATTAGTAATATATGGTGGTGCATTACCTTCTTCAATTTTAACAACAATAACGGTTTCTTTTTCAATCTCAAACTTTTTTATATCAAAAGTTGGTGTAGGTGTAATACAATCATGGATAACTGTATGAACCTTTTCTTCATTCCACTGATGGCAACCTGAAATACTTTTATCATCTTCTACTCCAAGCAAAATATAACCACCATAAGTATTCGCAAACGCTGAAATTTCTTCTGCAACTTTTTTGGTATCAACATCGTCTTTTTTAAATTCAAAGAAGAATGTTTCGTCATCTACACCTTTAAGAAATTCTTGTATATCAGTAGCATTTAATTTATCCCATGTTTTATTATTAATATTAATCAATATCTACACCTCCGTACATCTCAACATAATTTTGCTCTATTCGACAGAATTCTTACTCATGTCAAATCAGGGCAAAAAAACTATTCAAACTTATTCTTTATAGGTTTACTGAATTCAAATTTAATTATCTTTATTCCAAAATGCTTTTCAAGCTTTCTCTTGCTTAACTTTGTATGCTCTGTGTTAGTAACCTTTTCTGATTCCTTCCAGATTTCCCTATATTCAAAGCACGCTTTTCTGTCAATCTTAGACCATCCTACAGGGTCGTCCATATAGTATTCCGGGCTGCCATAATCAAGCACAAGGCGGGAAAGTGTATTTGTTCGTCCGGGAGTCAGTACAGATGGCGAATTTTCTTCTCTTGTCAAAACGCATTTATTTTCGTCACCGCTTTTAAGCTTTGCACTCCATGTTCTTATAGTCTGAAATCCAAGAGAAGTGTCAAAGCCTGCAAACTCACAAATAACCGTATCCTCTATAACATATTTCTCTCCGTCTTTTTCATATTCTACATAAAAAGGAAATTCCCCGTATGTAATCTGTGGCACATTGTTTGATATAAATATGTCATATATTATATATAATAAGCCTCCGGCATTTATAATTCCCCAAAGAATGCCTAAGCATATAATAACCGAAATAACGGCTTTTTTAGCATTCTCCATACACTTTCCCTCCTATAACAAAAACTCCACATAGTGTTAAGTCCATTTTACCACATCAAAACTAAAAAGACAATCCATACGGATTGTCTTTTTTAACTATCGATAAAATTAATTTTTCTCACACTCGCGGAAGGTGCGGAAACAAAGAGTTTCCGTATAAAATCGGAGGGGCAATCGCATTGTCCCCCCGAAAGTGCTGTTTTTAGGGACTTCAAGTGTCCGCCCTTGAAGTCCTTGTACGAGAAAACGGTACTTTGTTCATTGAAAAATACAGACCTCAAAGTGCTGAAGGACGCAAGTCCGCCTTTGAGGTCGAGTGTCGATAATACTTTATCGACACTATGAAAAAGACAATCCATGCGGATTGTCTTTTTGCATATTATTTTATTTACCCAGATATGCCTTCTTAACCTCTTCGTTTGCAAGAAGCTCAGCACCCGTGCCTTCAAGCTTAATCACGCCTGTTTCAAGCACGTAGCCTCTGTCGGCTGTTTTAAGAGCCATATTCGCATTCTGCTCAATAAGAAGGATGGTTACACCGTTCTGCTTATTGATTTCCTTTATGATAGTGAAAATGTCGCGCACGATAAGAGGTGCAAGACCAAGAGAGGGCTCATCCATCATCATAAGCTTGGGACGGCTCATAAGAGCACGGGCAACCGCAAGCATCTGCTGTTCACCACCGGAAAGTGTACCTGCCATCTGCCAGGAACGCTCCTTAAGACGGGGGAACAAGTCGTATACCCACTTTATGTCCTCATCGAGGGAATCCTTTCTGAGATATGCACCAATACGGATATTTTCAAGCACCGTAAGGTCAGGGAAAATCCTTCTGCCTTCGGGAACAAGGGTAATGCCCTTCTTAACAACCTGCTCAGCAGGAAGACCTGTTATGTTTTCACCGCAGAACTCAATTGTACCGCTCTTAGGTGTTACAACGCCTGCAATGGAACGCAGAATTGAGCTTTTACCTGCACCGTTAGCACCGACAAGAGTGATAATGGAGCCTTCTTCAACGTCGAAGGAAACGTCACGGACAGCATTGATGCCACCATAGTTAATATTAAGATTATTAATTTTCAGCATCTTCAGCCACCCCCAGATATGCCTCAATTACCCTCGGATTACTGCTTACTACCTCGGGCGTACCGTCTGCAATAAGCTTACCGAAGTCAATTACGTATATACGGTCAGATATATCCATAACAAGATTCATATGATGCTCAATAAGAAGAATTGTAAGGTCGAACTCGTCCCTTATACGGCGGATGAAGGCTGTAAGCTCCTCAGTTTCCTGAGGGTTCATGCCTGCTGCAGGCTCGTCAAGGAGAAGCAGTGACGGCTTTGTTGCAAGAGCTCTTGCAATTTCAAGATGTCTCTGCTTACCGTAAGGAAGTGATGTTGCAAGCTCGTCCTTAACATCCTCAAGGTCTAAAAGCTTTAAAAGTTCAAGTGTTTCCTCACGCATTTTCTGTTCTTCCTTGGCATTAAGCCTGAAAATTGCTGAAAATACGTTGCTTGTTCTTCTTAAATGCTTTGCAACAAGAACGTTTTCAAAAACTGTCATGCTCTTAAAAAGCCTTATGTTCTGGAAGGTTCTTGCCATGCCAAGCTTTGTAACCTGATCGGGTGTTTTAACAATTGTATTCTTGTACACACCCTTATTTTCCCCTGCATACAGCTTCTTCATTTTGCTCTTGGGAAAGTTTTCAATAATTGTTTCACCGTTATACAGAACACGGCCGTTTGTAGGCTGATAAACGCCTGTAATAACGTTGAAGGCTGTTGTCTTACCTGCACCGTTAGGACCGATAAGTGCAACAATTTCGCCCTTGTTTATTTCCATGGAAAGGTTGTTAACGGCAACAACGCCGCCAAACTGCATTGTAACATTTTCAACACGAAGAACATTATCCGGCATTGCTGTTCACCTTCCCTTTCGTTTTATTCTTTTTCTTTTTAAACAAATCCGGTAGCTCCTTTGTTCCCATAATACCCTTGCGGAAGAAAAGAACAACAATCATGATTACAACTGAGAACACAACCATTCTGAAGCCGTCCTTAAGAAGGGGAACCTGGAAATTGCCAATGAACATGGGCTCGTCAAGGAATCTGAGCCACCATTCGGAGCATGCAATGTAGAGGAATGAACCTATGCAGGAGCCTGTAACAGAGCCTATACCGCCGATAACAACAATAAGAAGAATTTCATATGTAAGCACCGAGGTAAAGGGCTTTGCCTGATAGGTTGTGGCAAACATTGCATAAAGAGCACCGCCCACACCTGCAAAGAAAGCCGACACGCAGAAAGAAAGTATCTTATGCTTTGCAAGGTTAATACCCATAGCCTCTGCCGCAATTTCGTCATCACGGATTGCCTTGAAGGAACGTCCGTAGGTAGAATTAATCAGAAGAACAATTATAGCAATACAAGCCGTAACTATTATTGCAGGAACAACCGTTGAAAGATACAGTGCTGTTTTGCCGTTCTCTCCTATAATGTTAAAGGAGTTAAGTGTCGGGAAGCCCTTTATCATGTTAGCACCGTTTGTGAGCTTACCCAAAACAAGCTCACCGCCACCGGGAAGCTGAATAACTTCACACTGGAAGATAGTTCTTATAATTTCAGCAAAGCCCAATGTTGCAATTGCAAGATAGTCGCTCTTAAGCCTTAATACAGGTAAGCCTATAAGGTATGCAAAAACTGCCGCCACGGCACCTGAAATAATAAGTGCCACAAGCACGCCCAAAATAAGGCTTATCCTCTCGCCTGCAGGGCTTGTACCGAAAATTGCCTGGAATGCTTCCTGAAGAGAAAAGTGAACTACACTTCCGCCGTACTTATAGAAAATACCGTCAGCGGGAACCTTCAAGGAAACCGGTGTTGTAAGAATTGCAAAGGTATATGCACCAAAAAGCATAAACCCTGCATGACCCAATGAGAACAAGCCCGTAAAGCCGTTAAGCAGGTTCATGGAAACTGCAATAAGGCAATACACAATAACCTTACGAAGCACCATGAAGAGCTTTGATGTAGGGTTAAAAAGCTTGGGACCACCGGGCACAATAAGGTTGAAGTTTTCAATAAGAAGCAACAGTCCCCAGAATGCGAGAACACATGCAATTACAATAATAGTGCTTTTCAGACTATTCTTTTTATTAAGATCATTCATAAAAGCACCTCCATCAAACCTTATCTACTGTCTTTTCGCCAAAGATACCCGTAGGTCTGAAAATGAGAACAACTACAAGTATAGCGAAAGTAAACGCATCGGAGAATACCGAATAAGGTGTAGCCTTAATAAGATTTTCGCAAATACCGATGATAAATGCACCTATAACTGCACCGGGGATTGAACCAATACCACCGAAAACAGCTGCAACGAATGCTTTAAGACCGGGAAGGGCACCTGAAACTGCAACAATTTTGGAGTAGTTGGAGAAGTAAAGCACAGAACCAACTGCCGCAAGAGCCGAACCTATAATGAAGGTTACGGAAATTACATTGTTTATCTTAATACCCATCAAACGGCTTGTTTCAAAATCCTTGGATACTGCACGCATCGCCATACCAACCTTAGTGTGGTTAATAAGGAATGAAAGCGAAATTACAAGCACTATAACCATAGGAAGGGTAACAATTGTAGCCATTGTCTGCTTTGTTCCGAAAATTCCAACGGTTTTTGCAAGAAGCGGTATTGTAGGATATGTCATAGGCTGACCGCCTGTCAGATATGTAATAACATTCTGTAAAAGATAGCTTACGCCGATTGCAGAAATCATGGCACTCATACGCGGAGCATTTCTCAGTGGCAGATACGCTGCCCTCTCAATCAAAAAGCCCAGAACAACAGTAACCACTATAATCAACGGAACAGCTATTGTTATCGGTGTTGAGGATACAAACCATATAAGCATCATACCCGAAACCATGAACACGTCACCGTGAGCAAAGTTAATCAGGCGCAGAATGCCGTATACCATTGTGTACCCAATTGCAATAAGTGCATATTGTCCGCCTACAGATATACCTGTCAGCAATGTTGTAATCATAGACTGCACTCGTATTCCCCCTTAAAATAAATCCTTATATCTTTGCCGTCTCGGAAAAGACAGAAAATCTGCCTCTTTCGAGGCGACAAAGAAAACAAATAGGAGCTTGACGGGGTAAAACCCCGTCAAGCAACCTTTTTTAACTATGTAATTAGTTTGCCTTCTGAACTGTTTCAAGCATCCAAACGCCTGCTTCAGTGTCAACAGTCTTAATGTAAGCTGTATCTCTGATAGCATCACCGATTTCGTCAAATGCGATATCGCCGGATACACCAACATACTTAACTGCAGGAAGAGCAGCCTTTACTGCAGCGGGATCAGCGGAGCCTGCTGCCTTGATAGCTTCAAGTGCTACATAGTAAGCATCGTAACCCATTGCTGTAACAGCACTGATTGTGTCGTCGCCACCGTTAGCTGTCTTAGCGTCAGCATTTGTGTTGATGTAGTTCTTAATACCTTCGTCGAATTCTACAGAACCACCCTCCTGGTAGAATGTAGAAACGTAGAGTTCTGTGTCTGTACCCTTTGCAGCTTCAAGAACCTTGTTGTCATCGAGTGTATCGGAACCAAGGATAGGAAGACCGATTTCAAGTCTTGCAGCCTGAGAAACAATCTGTGTAGCATAAGCGATGGAAACAGGTGTGAAGATTACATCGCAGCCTTCAGCCTTAGCTGTGTTGAGGTACTGTGTGAAGTCAGCTGTGTTTGTGGGGAAGTCAGCCTTGATAACTTCGCCGCCTGCAGCTGTAAATGTCTGTTCAAAGAATGTAAGAAGACCCTGGTCATATTCGTTACCAAGCTCACCTAAGAGATATGCCTTCTTTGCACCGCACTTATCCATAGCAAAGTTTGCAAGAACGGAGCCCTGGAAGGGGTCAAGGAAGCAGATTCTGAAGTAGTGGTCGTTACCCTTTGTAACGTTGGGGTTTGTACATGTGATACCCAATGCAGCAAGACCTGCCTGGTTGAATGTATCACTTGCAGCCATGGAAACGCCGGAACCGTAGGAACCGAGAACGATAGCAACTTCCTTGTCAACCAATGTTGCAGCTGCGGAAGGAGCCTTGTCTGTTGTAGAACCGTTATCGGAATATACAACTTCAACCTTGTACTCTACATCGCCGAGTGTAACTGTGGGTGTTTCAGCGTTTGCATACTGAATACCGAGGAGTTCCTTCTTACCACCGGAAGCGGAGTCACCTGTGAGGGGTTCAAAAACGCCGATTCTGATAACGTTTTCTTCACTACCGCCATCATCTGTTGCAGGAGCACAACCTGCGAACACTGCGCCTACAAGAAGAAGCGCCATAACAATTGATAATACCTTTTTCATGTCTTTCTGTCCTTTCTTATATAAAAGAATTTTGATATGCTTTTACGACCTGTAAAATGCAAATCTTAAAAACATAAGGGTATTATAGCATATGTTACACAATTAGTCAATTTATTTTAGCAATTTTAGGTATAAATACACAAATTTTTCTTCCGTTTTCAAAAAAATCACGGGTTCATTAAGACCCCGTGACTTTTTTGTCTATTTTTTACCGTGGCAAACATCACTCATTGCACATCCCGAGCAACCGCAGGAGCATGAGGACTTGCCCTCTTTCTTATTTTTTATTTGTCTTGATATTATCAGCCCTACTATAACAACAAGTACAGCCGATACAATAACTGTTCCTACTGTCATAAGGAATCCTCCTTTTAATCACTTTTTAACACGTCTTAACATAAAGTAAAGGAGCACGAGCACTACAGCAAATGCCACTGCGGTTCCGATAGTAAACACGCCTGTTGTGATGAGTGTTCCTATCTGGTAAACGCAAAGTGCAACAGCATATGCAAAAACTGTCTGGTAACCAATTGCAAAGGCAGTCCATTTAGCGTTGTTCATCTCTCTCTTTATAGCACCCATAGCCGCAAAGCAGGGAGCGCAAAGAAGGTTGAATATAAGGAATGCATACATTGCAATGTCTGTATAGCGCATCTGAAGAATTGTCCAGATTTCTTCGCCGACCTCACTCACTTCTGCATGACCGAAAATAACGCCAAAGGTTGCAACAACATTTTCCTTTGCAATAAGACCTGTTATAGCTGCAACAGTTGCCTGCCAGTCACCAAATCCCAAGGGGGTAAACACCCATGCAAGAATGTTACCCAGCATTGCAAGAACGGAATTGTTGATGTCTTCAACCATGCCAAAGCTGCCGTTTTCAACGCCAAAGCCGTTGAGGAACCAGAGAACAATTGTGGAAAGAAGAATAACTGTTCCCGCCTTCTTTATGAAGGACCAGCCTCTTTCCCACATGCTGCGCATTACGTTGCCGAAGGTGGGCATATGGTAAGCGGGAAGCTCCATTACAAAGGGAGCCACATCACCCCCGAAGAGCTTGCTCTTCTTAAGAATTATACCCGAAATAACTATAGCTGCCACACCTGCAAAGTATGCAGAGGGTGCCACCCAGGGAGCACCGTCAAACATTGCACCTGCAATAAGAGCAATAATGGGAAGCTTTGCACTGCAGGGAATGAAGGTTGTTGTGATAATTGTCATTTTTCTGTCACGGTCATTTTCAATGGTTCTTGATGCCATTATACCGGGAACGCCACAGCCCGTGCCGATAAGCATAGGGATGAAGCTCTTGCCCGAAAGACCGAAACGGCGGAAAAGTCTGTCCATAATAAATGCAATTCGTGCCATGTAACCGCAGCCTTCAAGGAAAGCAAGGAAAATGAAAAGCACAAGCATCTGGGGCACAAAGCCAAGTACCGCACCAACACCGCCTATAATACCGTCAAGGATAAGGCTTTCAAGCCAGGGTGCAACGCCTATTGCACTGAGTGCATTGCCAACAAGAACAGGTATACCGGGAATGCTTATTCCAAAAAGCTCCCAGCCCTCACCGAAAACGCCGTCGTTTGCCCAGTCTGTAGCCCATGTGCCCACTGTTGTAACAGACACATAGTACACAATGAACATAACTATTGCAAAAATGGGAAGTGCAAGAATTCTGTTGGTTACTATCTTGTCAATCTTGTCGGAAATTGTAAGTCTGCCTAAGCTGGGCTTATCACAGCACTTCTTTACAATCTTTTCAATGTAGTCATATCTTTCGTTTGTAATAATGCTCTCTGCATCATCGTCAAATCTCTTTTCAATATGTACAATATCGTTTTCAACGTGGTCAATGAGCTCCTTGGGCATATTAAGATACTTCTGAACTCTTTCATCACGCTCAAAAATCTTAATCGCATACCATCTCTGCTCTTCATCAGGAAGCTGATGTACTGCCGCCTCTTCAATATGTGCAATAACGTGCTCAATTTCACCCGAGAAAATATGTCTGGGTTCGCAAGCACCGTTTTTAGCAGCCTCAATTGCTACTTCTGCAGCCTCTTCAATACCCTCAAGCTTCAATGCAGAAATCTCCACAACCTCACAGCCAAGCTGGAAGCTGAGCTCCTTTATATCTATCTTATCCCCTGCCTTACGCACAACGTCCATCATGTTGATAGCCACAACAACGGGAATACCAAGCTCCATAAGCTGTGTTGTAAGGTAAAGGTTTCTTTCAAGGTTTGTACCGTCAACAATATTCAAAATTGCATCGGGTCTTTCATTAATAAGGTAATTTCTTGAAACTACCTCTTCAAGAGTATAAGGAGAAAGTGAATATATACCGGGAAGGTCTGTAAGAATAACGTCACTATCAGACTTAAGCTTACCCTCTTTCTTTTCAACCGTTACTCCGGGCCAGTTGCCAACAAACTGATTGGAGCCCGTCAATGCATTAAAAAGTGTTGTTTTACCGGAGTTGGGGTTACCGGCAAGTGCAATTTTCAAAGCCATACTCTTTACCTCCTCTGTTATTCTACAATAACCATCTCAGCATCTGCTTTTCTTAAAGAAAGCTCGTAGCCTCTAAGGTTCACTTCTATAGGGTCACCGAAGGGCGCAACCTTGCGAACGTATATTTCAACGCCCTTTGTAATGCCCATATCCATAATGCGACGCTTTATCGCTCCTTCCCCATCAAGCTTTACAACCTTTACTATCTGTCCTATTTTGACATCCTTAAGTGTTTTCATTGCCATCATCCTTTCGTCAAGGGAGTTAGTCTTCCCTAACCATGAGTTAGTTTAACATAACTAACCGGTTATGTCAATACTTTTTTCCAAAAATTTCACACAAAAAAACATCGGCAATTATGCCGATGTTTTTACATTTTCGACAAGTTTAAAGCTTTTCACAATCGCGAAAGGTGCGGAAAAGAAGGTTTTCCGCATAAAATCGGGAGGACAATCGCATTGCCCTCCCGAAAGTGTCGATTTTAGGGGTCTCAAGTGTCCGCCCTTGAGATCCTTGCACGAGAAATCGGCACTTTGTTCCCAAAAAATCATTAACAGAAAATATTGCTCACGGCAAGATTTTCTGTTGCGTGTCGGCTCTCCGACACGCTAAAAACATCGGCTTCAGACCGATGTTTTGTAATAAATTTCACATTTATATTTAATTTCAGACAAGGCAAAGTACCTCTCCTCCATGGGTATCCACCTCTCGTTAAATGCAACAAGCTTTTCCTCACTTTCCCTTTCCTTAAGCCTTTTCTGTTGTGTGTTTTTATCAATATCAAGGAAAATGTGAATATCGTAAAAATCAAAAAGCTCGCTTTGGCATGAGTAGGAGCCCTCTATAATTGCAACCGATTTGCTTTCCACCTCTACCGCTTCAAGGAATGTTCCCTTCATGCACAAATATGGTCTGTAGGAAAAACTTTTCCTTTCCTTTAAAGGCTCGATAACCTCATCCTTAAGCCTTTTGGTGTCAAGGTTTCCTGTTCTGTCTTCCTTTCTTTTTTCAAAGGGAATATAAAAATCATCTGCATGAAAAACATTACAGTCAAAATAGCCCTTCAACATTTCGGCAAGGGTTGTTTTACCCGAGCCGCATCTGCCGTCAAGCGCAACAATACATTGTCCATTTAGTCTCAGCTTTTTTTCAATAAGCATTACAATTTCATTTATCATATAATCGCCCCACCAGAGGCTATTATAAAGGTGTTTTAACCGGAAGTCAACTACATCAGGTTATATTTCCCTAAAGTTTTTACCCTGTCTGTCTCTTTTTGTATAATTTTATCCACGTTCAGGTTAAGGGCATTACACAAGGATATCATATAGTAAAATCCCTCACCTATTTCCCGTTCTAAGTTTGACCTGCATTCCTCGCAGAGAACCCCCTTGATCTGAGTCCCTTCCTGCTGCTTTTCAAAAGTTACAACGCTTTTTCTGCCGTCAATTTCAATACAGCCACAGCTTGTAACCGACTTTACCGTTGCCCTGTTAATTTTCGATGCCGCACTCTGCAGCTTGCTCATTATATCAAGTATGCTCTTATTCCATATGTGAAATTTTGAAACCGTGTCCTGAAAATCTTCTGTCAAAGTTTTTTTCATAGCCAACCCTCATTTACATTTTTTGTAAATTAATTATATCAATACAGCCACCTCTTGTCAATCGGAGAGCAAAAAAAGAATGAGAGAAAAATCCCTCATTCTTCGGCTTTAAATGCGAAAAATCGCTGTCCTGTATAATTAAAAATCACAAAGAGCCCCATACCGACAATTGTTGCAACGTTGTCAATAATCTGCCCGGTTTCATTAAGGAAACCAAAGGTCACATTTCTTATCAGGCTGAAAATGCCCTCGGGTGCAAGGCCCATCAGAAAAGCTGTTGCAGGCTTTGCAATTCCGTATGCAAGAGTCCAGCAAATTAAAATATTCAAAGCAAATCTCACGGCTTCCTTCTTTAAGTTACCCTGGCTTTTAAAGGTAAAATACTTATTCAGAAAAAAGCTCATAACACTTGTGGGTATGTAATTAAGTGCCCCTGCAAGCATAAAATTCAAATGAAAAATATTAAGTGCCACAAAGTTTATAGCATATCCCACAATAGTGTTAAGCACACCCACCAGGGCAAACTTAATAAGCTTCTCGTCCACTATTTTATTCATTTAAATCTTCCTCTGTTTCTTTCACAACAAATATAGGTCTCTTCTTTGTTTCAACATACATTTTGGACATATACTGACCCAAAATACCTATCATAAGAAGCTGTATACCACCAATTAACAGAATAACACATATCAATGTGGGGAAACCTGCAACGGGCTCACCAAACACAAGGGTTTTAACAAAGGTTACCATGCCGAATATAAAGGCAAGAATACAGAAAAGAATACCTATAAAGGAGGAAATCTGTAACGGTGCTGTAGAAAAGGCTGTAATACCGTCCAGAGAGTAAGCAAAAAGCTTTTTGAAGGACCACTTTGTTTCACCTGCAACTCTTGCAACGTTTTCAAAGGGAATCCATTTTGTATTGAAGCCCACCCAGCTGAATATGCCCTTGGAGAAACGGTTAACCTCGCTCATTTCAAGCACAGCATCAACCATCTTTCTCTTCATCATTCTGTAGTCACATGCTCCGGGAACAATGTTTGTGTCGGAAAGCATATTTATAATTGAGTAAAAACGCATTGCAAAGAAGGAGCGTATTTTAGGCTCACCAAGCCTCTTTACCCTGCGTGTTGCCACACAGTCGTAGCCCTCCTTCTTTATGCCCTCATACATTTCGGGAATAAGCTTGGGAGGATGCTGTAAATCTGCATCCATAACAACCACCAGGTTTCCCCTTGTTGCCTTAAAGCCTGCATACATGGCTGCTTCCTTGCCAAAATTTCTGGAAAAGGAAATATATCTTACCCTGCTATCCTTTTTTGCAAGCTCTCTTAAAACCTCAACGGTTTTATCAGCGGAGCCGTCGTTTACAAAAACGAACTCAAACTCTGCATTTTCCTTCATGCTCTCTGCCGTAGAAGTAATTGCATCATAAAAGTAAGGCAAGGATAACTCTTCATTATAACAGGGCACTACTATCGATATCTTGTCCATCACTCTTCCCCCTTCTTGTAAGAATAATTGCAAGTGCCATAACAATCACGCTTGCAAGTGATATAACAACGCCTATGCCAAAGCCGTAGGGTGTATATCTGAGGGTAATACTATGCTCGCCCTTTGTAAGGGGCACGGCAATAAGAGCATTTTCAAAAGGCTCAATTTCTGTCTTTTCGCCGTCAACGTAAAGCTTCCAGCCTCTTTCGTAGGGAATTGATGTGTAGAGCACACCATCCTCAAGAGCATTTACCCTGCCCTTAATTTTTCTTGCCTCGTATTCCTCTATTTCAAAGCTTTCATTGCGGAGAATTTCCATCCCCTCTTCGAAAAGCTCTTCATTCATGGAATACACATGGAACTGTATCTTTTCCACATCATCAATACCGTCAATGAATTCAAAGGTGAAAGTGAACCTTTCGTCTGTTTTATAGCTTCCTGCAGGGAAAATATAGAACCTCTTTTCAGCCTTGTAGGTTGTGTTGGAAACCTTCACCTTCTTTATGCATTCGCCTTCAATATAAGCATATACCGAGTTTTCATCGGCAGCAATATAGTTGAGGTTCATGTTGGGCTTTTCCTCGCCCTCTCTTGTAAGGGTGTAATGACCTTCTTTTGAGCCCGTAACCTTAAAGGTTGTTTCAGCGCTTACCGATTTTAAGGGAACTCTTGTGAAAAGGTCACCCTCAAGACCTGTCATAGCCTTAAAAAGACTGTTCTGCACATCAAAGGCGTTTTCACCGCTTACTGCCCCATTTTCAAGAAGAGCGCTGTCTGACATAAAGCCAAGAGGAAGAACCTCTGTGTTTTTGTAAATAACATTTTTATACTTTTCGTCCTCTGTCCATTCCTCTGCCGCATTTTCAAGGTAAGGGTTAAGGTTATTCATATCATTTTTGAAAATAATATGCTCAATACCCAATATGGCATTTGTAAAAGGCGAGGTTGTTTCGTAGTAATATCTGTTAGAGCGTGCTCTGCCGCAGATAGCCAGCTTTTCCATAAGGTTTGTAACATGCTGATTTGCTGTAGAGGTAAAGGTCGAAACACCCTTGTAGCCGTAAAGTGCAGGGTCGTTAAGAATGTAATCCTGGCTTGTTTCCACCCTTAAAAGTGACTTGTCAGCATCAACATC
The DNA here is from genome assembly GCA_017440585.1 of Clostridia bacterium. Classification (GTDB taxonomy): domain Bacteria; phylum Bacillota; class Clostridia; order UMGS1883; family UMGS1883; genus RGIG1927. The sequence continues at coordinate 22,745 of JAFSGW010000007.1, forward strand.
CTCTAAAAGCCTTTCAATTTCCTCACCACGGTAATAGTAGGTTGAATATGTTGTTGTTCTTACCGTAGGAACAGCTATAACAGTATTTATGAGCATTTCAAGCACTATAACGTAAAGAAGTGCTTCTCTCCATCTGCTCTTTGCACCGTTTTCACTGCTTTCCTTTATGGAAAGGAGAATTACTGCATAAACTATCATAAGTGCACTGCAGCCAAGCACTGTAGGTGCACCGGATTCCTTCCATGCACAAAGAATAACCGCCACAGAAACAACCAGCATAAGCACATATGCAGGAATACTCTTTGTTTTATAATGCACATCATCTGCAAATTCTGCCACATATGCTCTGTATGCCATTGTTATCATCGCAAATGAAAATACAAAAGCATATCTGTAGGGCACCATGTTGGGCTTATGGAAGCCGTGCCATATAATGTCAAAATTACTTACGGTTATGCTTAAAAACAGCACAATAAGCATTAATGCCGTAGCAATCTTCTCTCTTCCCTTTATATTCTTTGAGAAGAAGAAAAAGCCCATCAGCATAACGGAAAGGAAACCGCTGAACAAATTGGGAAGACCTTCCTTGGGAACAGGCTCGTTAAAGGAAGCAAACCTGCCTATAACGTCCGCAGAATCCTCACCAAGCTCTTCTGCAATATCCTCCAAATCGTCTGCTATTGCTGCAATAAAGCTCTTTTCAGTCTTTGCCCCATCCTTGGGCACAACGGAAACCGTGTCCTGCAAAGCAAGGTAAGCAGGAATAGACATAAATGCCGTAAGTGCAAGTGCAAGGAGCGAGCAGACAGCCATATGACCAAGCTTTGTCATGAACTTTTTAAAGCTAACGCCCTGCCTTATGCATTCTGTGAAGAAATAAATTGCCGTAAAAATGCATACCATGAAGCCAATGTAGAAATTGCTCACAACAGCAACTGCCAGAGCTATTACATAAAGCTTCCACTTGCCTTCCTTAATAAGCGAGTATAC
>JAFSGW010000062.1 GCA_017440585.1 Clostridia bacterium
TGTAAATGCTGCCATTCTGCAACAAACACCAACAAAATCAGGATATTTTTGCACCCATACGTCGTTTATCTCATAAGGGTCGTAATTTACTTTATCCAAAGTGTTCCAACCATCCAAAACGGATTCAGGCGCAGTTTCATTATATAGATTAACATAGTTAATATAATCTTTAATATAAGATTCCTTTATTCCCGCTTTTCCTAAATCCCGCATAAGCTCTGATTGATCTTCTTCAGAAGTCAGGTTACTGAATTTCACCTCGGGATTTACATAGGGATCTGTAATCCCGCTGGACCTCAAATCTCCGTGTTGGTTTTTACCAAAGCTGTTCTCCTCCATTACTTCACTTGGCATTATACTCTCAGAGGGTTCCAAAGCCTCTTGTTCGCTTGCTTTCGAACATCCAACAATAACACTTACACTTATAGTTAAAACAACTAACAGCATTAATATTTTTTTGTTCATTCTTTACCTCTTTCCGGAAAGTGGTTTTCCTGTTTTCTTAACAAATTCTTATTTATCTGTTCGACTTTTTTTGACATATCCATATTGCGACACATAAGGTTTAGATGCAACTTTTCAAAGGCTTCTCCTTGAGGAGAGGCTTTTTTATCCCTTGCACATCAAGTCAAAACAAATGTCATATTCCCAGAATAGTAAAACAACCATATTCTTCAAACACACTTTTTAACCAGTTGTCTGCCTCCTGATACAATGCTACAGAGCTACAATATTTTTGTTTAACGACTTTTCCAATTGCCCTCCATTGCTCTATAGATATTTCCGTTTCACCATATGGATCATAATTTGGAACTATTTCCATTATTGCATCAGTAAAACCCTGATGTTCATAAAGAATATTGTCGTGTAATGAAATCGAATCAGACTTCCAAAATGTTTTTCCATCCCATTTACCTTTATAAAATTCATGATAGCACGTACTTTCTCTTTCTTTATCAAAAACGAAGTATTTCAAACCATTCACCTCATTCAGTTAAAATCAAACACAGCCCTTTTCACGGTATATATCCTCGTACATCAAAGGACTTCCCTTCAAATACACTAATAAGATTAATTCTATTATACCACCTTAGCTTATTTTTTCAATACAAATCTCTTGACAAATCAGTCTACAGCGTGTAGACTATAGCTGTCTATATATTGTAGACAAAGGAGGAAGAAATATGACTTTAGGCACAGTTGAATCACGTTTTGCAGATATAATATGGAAGCACGAGCCACTATCCTCGGCAGCTTTGGTTAAATTATGTGAAATTGAGCTTGAATGGAAAAGAACAACCACCTATACCGTACTAAAAAGGCTGAGTGAGCGTGGCATTTTTAAAAATGATAATGGCACTGTAACAAGCCTCATTTCACGTGATGAATTTTACTCAATGCAATCGGAAAAGTTTGTGGATGAAACCTTTAATGGTTCACTCCCTGCATTTTTAGCGGCATTCACATCTCGCAAAAGCCTATCTGAAACTGAAATAGCCGAAATACGAAATCTCATCAATTCATACGAGGAGGAATAACTATGCTGAGCAAAACATTTTTACATCTCATAAACGTCAGCATAATGGCAAGCTGGCTTGTTCTGGCAATAATGCTTTTCCGCCTTGTATTTAAAAAAGCTCCGAAATACATAACCTGTGCACTCTGGGCATTAGTGGCAATAAGGCTTATTTTTCCCATTTCAATTGAAAGCCCGGTAAGCCTTATCCCTTCTGAGGAAACCATTCCTCTTGAGATTGAATATTCACAAGCTCCTGCACTTGACACGGGCATTGATTCTTTGAATATTGTGGTTAACCCTATTATACAAGATAACTTTACTCCCTCTGACGAATTAACAAGCATAAATCCTATTCAGCTTCCCATCTATATAGGGGCTTACCTATGGCAAATCGGTATTGTGGTCATGATGCTCTATGCTCTTATAAGCTATATCCGTATAAGATTAAAGGTTCGTGAAAGAGTAAAAACGGAGAAACATATTTATATTTGCGACCGTATTCCCTCACCTTTTATTTTAGGCATTATCCGCCCGAATATTTATCTCCCCTCCCATATTAATGAAGAAGATTCAGCTTTTGTTATTGCCCATGAAAAGGCACATATTCAACGTCTGGATCACATATGGAAGCCTTTGGGCTACGTTCTTTTAACCATCTATTGGTTCAATCCCCTTTTATGGCTTGGCTATATTCTCCTTTGCCGCGACATTGAGTATGCATGCGACGAAAAGGTTGTAAAGACGATGAGCCTTGATGCAAAAAAGGAATATTCCACCACACTGCTCAATTTAAGTGTTCATAACCGCTACGTTACCGCCTGCCCCCTTGCCTTTGGTGAATCGGGCGTAAAAGGCAGAATAATATCCGTACTTAATTACAAAAAGCCTACATTTTGGGTTATTCTTGTTGCATTAATTCTGTGTGTGATTATGACTGTGTGCTTTTTAACAAATCCTGTAACGAAAAGCTTTGAAACAAATACATCCTCCCCCTTTGTAACGTATCACAAAGGCAAGCTTTATTTTAACTGCATTGACGGCATTTATTCATGCGATGAAAACTTTGAAAATGCAGAGTATCTTACAGAGGGCTACTGCGATTACAGTTTTGTGGATAATTACGTATTATACTATATTGGTGAATCCTTTGCGCACACAACGTCAATTGAAGCAATAAACCTCAAAACCTTGACTCATAAAGAGCTATATTCTTCAAAGGATACACGCATCTATTACCTTGCACCTGTTGGTGAAAATTTTGTTTTTGCAGATGGTGACAATTTAATAACAATGAACTCTAAAGGCGAAATACTATCCAAGGTTGTTCTTGACAATTCATATGTAGCTTATTCAAATGATGATTTTCTGTTGTACACTACGAATAAGAACACAGAAATCGGAAAATTTAATTTTGAAACAGGCGAAAGCGAAAGTATTTTCACCCTTAATGAGGGCTCACTTGGTTGGACTGTTGATTTTGATGGCAAGTACGTTTATTACACCTATGTAAATGATTCAAACAATAGCTTTTGCCGTTATAACATAAAAAACGGCAAGACAGAAGTGCTTTTGGAAGAAGGCTTTGGTTGGGAGTTTGTTATTGACGGTAATATATGCTATTTCGCAAAAGGTATGGGTAATTATGGTGAAGATTCCCTGTATGCCTTCAACATAAGGAGCAAAAAGCTTACAACTATTCCCTGCCCTGGTGCAGATAATGTGACAGGCTTACAGCTTATGGGCGATTACATTGTCATAAATTCTGGTAACAGCTCTGACCATATTCTTTCAATGCAAAATCTGCGTGATAACTCATTTTCTTGGATATATCATGAATTGGATGAAAAAGCAGGAGAGGCTTTAGTTATACAACATATGGAAAACGAAAAAAGCGAAAACGTAGTGGGTACGTATACCTATATGGAAACACCTTCTTCCATATCATTTTTGCCTTACTTAGAACTTTATGAAAACAACGAATTTCGCTTTGTATACGACGAATTAATGAGCTTCATCATCTCAGGTGAATATGAACTTACGTACAATGAACTGACATTACATTCAAACAGAGGTGTTTATACATTTACACGCGGCAACAACAGTTTTATGTTCAATGCCGAAAAATCGGACGAAAAGCCCTCTTCTGTGCCCGATGGTGCCGTATTTATCAGAGCAACACAAATCGAAGAAGCAACTGAAATTTCTACCAAAGCAACTATTTCCTTAAATGCTCTCGATGTCTCTAATCAGCGTTTAAAGGACTACCTCAATGCTTTCATAGACAAAATATACGAAGAATATCCCGATGCAGAGTTTTTAACAGCAGATATGGACGACAACGGAATTGAAGAAACCTGGCTCTGCATCATAGATTCTACATCAGGTGTTAATTCGCATATTGTTGCAGCATATGAAAACAATGTATTGAAATATCTTTCAAGTACAATCTACGATGGTTTTATGAGCTTAAAAAAAACAGGTGATAAACTTCAGCTTCTTTGCAAAGACTTTTACACCAAAGAGATTAATTCAATCTACGATATTGTCATCGAGAACGGAAATGTGCAGCTAAAGTAATTAGTTGCTACATAGGCAGCTAAGCGAAAAACCAACGGAAATAATTTTCCGTTGGTTTTTTGTCTAATTATTAAAATCAAATACAGCCCGTCCGCCCTCAAGCTTCAGGTAAGCATCAAACGCCTTTCCGCTCTTTGGCGAAATAAAGCCCTCAATTTTGTTTGTTCTGCCTGTCTCTAAGAGCTTTTTTACATTGGCAATGGAAATTACCCTTTTGCAGATTACATTGCTTACAGCGAACTTACAGCCCTTTTCACGATAATTGGAGCATCCGTAGCCAAAGCTTGTACGCCTTACCTCACCGCCGCACAAAGGGCACACCCCTGCAATGTCACCAAAAAAGCCATCGTCTGTATCACGTTCTATGCTTTCGACCTTCTGCACAAAAACCTCTGCAATTTCACGTTCTGCAATATCAATGCTGTCGTCAATGGTAAATTCGCCTCTGAAAACCTTTTTTAGTGCCTTGCCAACCTCTGCGGTCTTGTACTTGTCCATATTTATGTGCATTCTTTCAAGAGACTCTATAAGGTTTATGCCGTCGGGCAGTATTTTGTACACGTCCTTTTTAAGCTCAATGTACATGCTCTTTTTCGCATTGTCAATAATGCCCGTTCTCGTTGCCTCGGTGCCAAGCTCCAAGCCTTCAAAAATAGCCTTGTATTCCTCCTCGTCGTTTTCCTCCTCCGCCTTTTTCTTATCCTCACGGAAGGGGTTCTTGAGGTAATTGTTCAAGGTTTCAATGGTGTAATGCTTGGGAGGCTGTGTCTCCTTTTCCGCAGGCTTAAATAAAATGTTAACCTCGTCGCCCTTTTCAAGCTTAGGCAGTACCTTATCCTTTTTGGAATAATCGTCGTACTTTGTCCAGCCGGGCTCAACTATAACGTTTCCCTTTAAGGTAAAATCCTCAAAACCGCCCACGTTTATAGTAATTTCCGTTTTTTCAACAATACAGTCCTCACTGCAGAAAACCGCCACAAACCTTCTCATTATGGTGGAATAAACAATATATTCCTCCTCCGTAAGGTCTGTCTTTTTGGGAATTTTAAAGGTAGGCGTAAGTGCCGAATGTGATTCAATCTTTGAATCGTCAAATATGTTCTTCCCGTCCTTGAATTTAACGGGGTACCCTATCTTACCTACAGCCTCAAGTATGGTTTTAATTTTCCCCTTTTCAGCCGTCGCAAGGTACTCGGAATTTGTTCTCGGGTATGTTACAAAGCCCCTCTCATACAAGTCCTGAACAATCTTCAAGCTTTTCTCCATGCTCATCTTATGCTTTTTACCAAGCACGTTCTGCAATTTTGTAAGAGAATACAGCTTGCCGGGCTTCATTGTGTCCTTCTTTTTCTTTTTGGCTGTTACAACCGCCTTTGACTGATTGTACTTGTCGCACAGCTCCTGAGCCTTTAAAAACTCGTTCTTTTTAAACTGTTCATGGCTTACAAGCTCAATCTCTTCCCCGTTTGTTACCTCTTTACTTACAACTGCATAATAAATATCGGGCACAAAGTTCTTTATTGCCATGTCTCTGTCGTAAATAGCCTTCACAATGGGCACAATAACTCGTCCCACCCTTAAGAGCTTTCCGCACTTCAAGGTGGCGTAACGGGTTAAGTTAACCCCGTAAAGCCAGTCAATATATGTTCTTGCATAGCCCTCGTTTGCTAAATTTTCGTACTCTGCTTCATCCTTCATGTCAATAAGTGCCTGACGGATGGTCTCAGGTGTCTGGTCGGGTAACCACAGCCTTTTAAAGGTCTTGTTACCGCCACCTGCTTCATCAACACAGGTACGTACAATAATTTCACCCTCACGGTCCGCGTCCCCTGCATTAATAATCGTGTCAACATCGCTTCGTGCAATAAGTGCCTTTATGGTTTCAAACTGCTTTTCAACCCCACTGTCCACCTTCTTGGTAACCGGGTCCTTTTTCAGCTCAAAACGGAACTTTTCCGGGAAGCACGGCAGGGTTTTAACTGTCCATTTTGTGCTTCCGTCAGGGTTCGGAGAATAGTAGTCCACATCGGAAAGGGAAAACAAATGCCCGAAAACCCAGGTTATTATATATTCACCGCCCTGCATATAGCCGTCGGCTCTTTTCATGTTTCCTATACCCGCCGCAATGTTTCTGGCAAGCGACGGCTTTTCTGCTATAATAAGTTTAATTGTAATTACCACCCTTTAATATGCTTTTTTTATTGTAAAATCAGTGTACATTTTAGATGCCAAACATTTTTGATGAATTGACAACTCCGTTGTCATGAATTGGCGTTCCGCCATGATTTCTCGCTATTGCTCCATGAATTGAATTGCCTTTTAATGCACGAAGTGCAATTCATGAGCCGCAGGCTCAATTCATGAAATCTTTGATTTCAATTCATGCCGAAGGCAATTCATTGATTTCATCTCCGATGAAATCATTGTACCATAACTGCAGATTATTTTCAACTCAAAAAGGGGCTGTAAAAATAGTCCAGACCGCCAAAAGGCGAAAGTACGGGCTCGAGAAGCTTCGAAATATCTTAAAAAAGTTCAAACTTTCCATCAATGTAGAAAACCCTCACGTTCTGTGAGGGCTTTCCGTGATTTTATGCCTTTTGGCTATCGACAAACCTCACCACTCGACGTACCTATGTACGCCATCGGGCAAGGGCGAACTGCGGGGCGGACACCGCAGTTCCCTTCGGTTTGTCAATTCTGAACAATTTTTCCTACCCCCTTAAAAAGGGACTGTAAAAAAACAGCGTTTTTTTACAGTCCCTTTTCTTTTTACAGAATTCCTTCAAGCTTTAAGAGTGTATCTATACCGTCCTTATCCTTCAGCCTTGTGGCAGGATCAAGAGCACCAAAGGGCTTGAGGCAGGGGTGAATTTTCTTTGCCTCGTCCTTTTTACCGTCCTCTGTTTCGCCATACTTCCAATGGTTAAGGTAGTGGTATCTGCACCATCTTATGTGCTCCATTTCACAAAGCACTTCGTCGGGCTTTGTTTTCTTTGTTTCGGTCATAACAATAAGCCTTATTTTGTGATAGTCTGCCGATGCAACATTGGAGCCCTTTGTAAAGGTGTTGAGCCTTCCCCAGGCTTCATCTGCTGAGGTGGGCACGCTTTCATCTTTTTTGGGGTACTTCAGTGCAAAATCATAATTAAGCTCCTTTGCAAGAGTATATGTATTCTTTGCACTTATGTTTTCCTCTGTAAGAATGTTATTCAGCTTTCCGAAGGTGTAAATTTTATCATAGCCGAAAATATTAACAAAGGTATCCTTTGGGTCGAAGAGGTAAATTTCACCCTTTGTAAGCTTCACAATTTCAAAAAGAAGCTCGTTGTCAACCTTTTCGGTAAATATAATGCGGTCACTTTCTGCAATGCCGAAAACCGCATCCTGAGCCTTTAAGCTGTGGTATGTAACGATATCTTCATTCATGGTTTTAAAATCAGCATGTGCCTGCTCGAAAAAACCGTCCTCGCTCCAGAGGTGATAGCCAACCTTTTGTGTGAGGGTGTAAATATTATTAAGAAGACCGTCTGTAAGCATTTTTCTTGCAAGAACGTTTGAGCCCACTATTGAAATTTTCATTTCGTCCTTTTCAAAAAGCCCTCTTAAATCTCTCTTGTGCCAGAACCTTCTTGCAATAATTTCATAAGGGTTAAAAACCTTTACATTATCAAGCTCCACCGTAAAGCCGTCACTTTTTTCAAGCATCATGAAAATTTCGCCCCTGAGCTTTTCTTTATTTTCCGCATAAAACTCAATTGCCTTTTCATCGGAGGAAAACATGATTATATGCTTATTTACATCCATAACCTTGCCGTCTGTAACGTTAATGGTTTCGTTTATATTTCTGAGCACAATTTCCTTTTCAGTGGCATCCCCGTAAAGGGCAATGGCATTTTTTGAAAAGCCACGGAAAAAGTCCACAACACGTGCAAAGGTTCTTTGCAAAATAAGTGCCAACCCGCTTATTGTAACCAAAGGTGCTGCCCATCTTGCAATTTCTATAAATATATTGTTTTTGCAGGTGTCGGCACTGAATCCGTACATCTTAATTACCTTGTACAAGGTATCGGGAATGGTCTGCCCGTCAATTAAATGACCAATTGCACCCACCAATGCAGGAATGAGGAATATTACAAGCATTCCCGCCTTTTTAAACCTTTTCATTTTATCCACACATCCTATTCTCCGGCAAAATCGTATCTCACGCCAATCTGCCTTCTTATTTCATCCATCTGCCGTGCTATTCTTATGCTCTGCTCAATCGGCATTACATCGCTCTCCGATTTTCCTGCCCTTATACAATTGCAGGCTTCAATAATCTCTTCCTCAAAGCCTCCTCCTACGGGTGGCTTTTTAATGTTTCGCACTTTGCCTCCCACAGTTACAAAAAGCTCACGTGCTCCGAAAAAGGCAGGCACAAAAACATGTCCCTTTGTTCCGTAAATATATGCCCCCTCGGGTTTTTTAAGCCCTATTCCTGCAGAAAGGCTTGCAATAACACCGTCTTTGTATTTTATTAAAACTGCCGTATGCAAATCCACGCCTTCTTTTACATCGGATACAGCATAAAGCTTTTCGTAATCATCACCTAAAAATATCGAAGCAAAGGTAAGGCTGTAAACACCCACGTCAAGGGTTGCACCCCCGGCAAGGCTAACGTCAAAAAGCTTGGGGTTCGCTTCTTTCGGTATACCGAAGGAAAAGTCTGCCTCAACTCCTCTTACCTCGCCTATTTCACCACTTGCAATAATGCTTTTTGCTTCATTTATTGCAGGGAGGAACCTTGTCCACATAGCCTCCATAAGGAACAAGTTCTTTTCCTTTGCAATGCCTTGGAGAGACAATATCTGGTTTGTATTAACACACAAGGGCTTTTCGCACAATACGTGTTTTCCATTTTTAAGGAAAAGCTCCGAACAGGGAAAATGGAACCTCTGAGGCGTACAAACGTAAACCGCATCAACAACATCTGATTCAGCCATCGCCTCATAGCCCGTAAAAACGTGCTCAATGCCGAACTTTTCTGCAAATGCTTTGCCTCTTTCCTCCGAGCGTGATGCAACGGCGGCAACATGAGCACCCTCAACATTCTTTACTGCACGGGCAAATTTTTCTGCAATATCTCCCGGGCCTGCAATGCCCCATCTTATTTGTTTCATTAAATCCCCTCCGCACTGCATTATATTAAATTCAGTTTATCATACACCATGCAATCCTGCAACACTTTTTAACATAAAAACACCATTGGGAAACCAATGGTGTTTTTATGTTACTGTTCAATTACTTCCGACACAGTACGTGCCTCAAGCACGCCGCCTGCACAGGAATTTATGTTGTTTGCCATAAACTTAACGGTTACCGCTTCCTTGCCCTCTGTCAGTTCCTCGGGGATTGCATAATAGCAGTAGTAAGCACTTCCGGGCTTATTGTTATTTATAACCTGAGAGGCAAGCTTCACATCGTCAATGTAAATGGAGAAGTCTCTCTGATATGTCTTACCACCGTTTCCGAAAGGTCCGTCACTGCCCCAGTACGCAACACAAAGATAGTTCTTTATGTCTTTGTCAACGCCAAGCATATAGGAGAAGTGTGCATCTTCTATTCCCCAGGCGTCACGCCACATATAGTTTTTACCGCCTGAAGAGAAGCTTCCGTTGTGGTTTGCACCTAAGCAGTTTCCGTTAAGGTCGTGACCCAATTCGTCCTGCTGACCGTCAGGCTGTACCTGGTCGATTGTTACGTTATTAAGCCTCTTTAAGAACAAGTCTCCTGCCATATTCATGTTCCAGTAAACATTATGGAACTCGTGGTGGATTTCATAGAAGGGCTTAAGAGTAACGTCTTCCCCTTCGCTCATAAATTTGCCGTTAAGCTTAAAGGTAAGAGTTTCTCTGTCAACCATACTTACAAGCTCGTTAATGTCGTCGCCGTCGTATACAATATAGGGCACATCTGTTGTGGTTGTATCGAGCCCTGTTTCCTTTTCAACTGTATCGTTGGGGAAATTAACTGTTCCCAAAGGTGCCGCAAGCACTACGGGACCGTATGTAAATGCTACCTGGTTATTTGCTCTGGAATTGTAAATTTCAAGCTCCATGGGAATAGTTAATTCTATCACGTCACCCTTTTTGAAGCTTCCTGCAATTTCAAGGTAGCCATCTTCCTTCTTTTCATAGGTTGTGCCGTTGTAGATAGCCTTTGCACCCTTCTTTGCCCACTCGGGAACACGGAACTTTAATGTAGCATCTGCCTCGCCCTCAGTAACAGTTATCTTAACTGTGTCCTCGTAGGGGTAATTTGTTTCCTGTGTGAGTGTAAGTCCCTTCTCCTCCCACTTGACAGTTGAAGGAATATACAAATTAACAAACATCTCATCGCCGTTTTTGAAGTAAATACACTTTGTGTATCTGCCGGGGTTTTCCATGCCTGTGCCCGTACAGCACCAGAAGGAATCAAATGGTGTGCCGTAAATTCTGTAATGACCCTGAAGAAGTGACACAAAGTACATCTTGTTGCCCGTAAGAGGGTCCTGAGAGCCTAAAACGTGGTTATAAAGAGCCTTTTCGTAATAGTCCATATATTCACTCTTCTGCTCCCAGTTATAAAGATGCTCTGTAAGCTTCAACATATTATAGGTGTTACAGCTTTCGGCAGTTTTGTGGTGGAGTGATTCAAGCCCAACCGCTTCAAAATGCTCACTTACGCTGTTACCGCCAATTACAAAGGAGCGGTGGTTAACCACTCTGTCCCAGAAGAACTTTGCACCCTTACCGTAGGACTGATACTTTTCGCTGTTATTTTCAAAAATTTCAGCCGCACCAATAATCTTGGGAATCTGCGTGTTGGCATGAAGCCCTGCAAGCTTATCCTCGGAATTAATAAGGGGGTTAAGAATGTTATCGTGTGTAAAGCGTCTTGCAGTAACAAGGTATTCTTCCCTGCCGGTTAAGCTGTAAAGCTCTGCAAACACATCGTTCATACCGCCGTATTCCACGTTGAGCATGCTCTGCACCTGAGCATCTGTCATTCTGCTTAAGCCATCCATTGCCCAGTCTGCAAAGTTAACACAAACGTTCAAAGCTTCTGTATTGCCCGTAAATTCGTATGCATCTATAAGGCCCTGATAAATTTTGTGCACACCGTACCAGGGCACCCAGTAGTTATTTGCCCAGTTTGTGTCACCGTTAAAGCACTTTATAAAGGTTTCTTCACTGCATCCGCCTATGTAACCGCTCTTTGTAGTATCCTGAATATATTTAAGCTGCTTCACAGCATAGTCGAGCTTTTCCTTGATTTCTTCATTGCCCGTTGAAGCATACATAACAGCCGCCGCACTCATCCAGTGACCAAGAGTATGCCCTGCCAAGGTAAATGTATCGGCACTCCAGCCCCAGTTACTTGCACCCTTCTTTTCCCAGCCACCGTAACGGGCAACACCGTTAGGTGTGGGTAAGCCTGCCATTTCAAAGCTTGGTGCAAGCATTCTGTCAACATCCATCTTTAAAATGTATTCCAAGCCCAGCTCCTGGCTTTCCTTGAACATGCCATCTTCAAGCTTTATGTTTTCCATATCAATAAAGCCAACGCCGTCATTCTTTTCGTAAACAATTGTTTTTCCGTAAATCAAAGGTTTCATAAACTTGTCCCAAAGCATTGCCTTAATGCTTAACCCTTCTTTAATATCAATATTTGCATCCAACGAAAAATCGCTCTCTTCTTTCCCGTCAAATACCTTTGTAACCATATCGCGTATATTGTTTTCCGCATCCATCACAAGAAGTGATGCCACAAGACCGTCATCTTCGCTTTCAACGTGAAACCGGGCATCAAGCTTGCCATTTTCAACATTCAAATCACAGCTTGCATAATCCTGGGCAAAAGAGGCTATTGGTGCACCTGCCAGTGCTCCTGCAAGAGCAAGTGCCAAAATCCGTTTTTTCATTTCCTTTATTTTCTCCTTTACTTATATTTGTATTTGTGTTAAACTACTATTAGAATACATTTTTATCGAGGTCTGTACAACCCCCATTTCCGTAATAAAGGTGGCGAAATCCGATATGATAAAATTTGACGAGTGCGGAAAATTTGAATTTGAAAAGAACTTTGTTCACATGCGTCGCAGTATGCGCTTCAACGAGCTTATCCTTATGCGCAAGGGCACCATGTACCTTGCCGAGGAGGATGAAAAGCTCACCGTAACAGAAGGCGACGTGGTTTTCTTAAAATCGGGCAGGCTTCATTACGGTTACAAGCCCTCCTCTAGCAGTGTTGAATTTTACTGGATGCATTATCTTACCGACGATGAAGCCGAGGTTAATTTCCCCCTTATTTCCCATTTTGAAAACCCTACAGAGATCCTTCAGCTGTTCCGTCAGCTGTTTCACTTTGCACCCCTTTCCGCCTTTGATGCGGACTGTGCCGCAGCTTTACTGCTCCATGGTGTAAAAAACGAAATTATGGGCAAAAAATTCCCTCACTTAAGCCTTGGCAATGATGTATGCAACTGGATAAAGGAGCACTTTTCCGAAAACATAACCGTTTCTTCGGTAGCACGCCACTTTGGCTACAGCACCGATTACATTTCCCTGAAGGTTAAAGAAAAAACAGGGCTCAGTGCAAAAAGCTACATTACCCATTGCCGTATGATGAGTGCAAAGCAGATTCTTCTCTGTTCTGACTTATCCATTGAGGAAATTGCCGCTCAGTGTGGCTTTTCTGACAGCAAGGCGTTTTTCAAGATTTTTAAAAAACACGAGGGCATAACGCCCACCCAATACCGCACTACCTATCCCAATGCACAGAACGTGGGCATTTCAATCAAACGAACCAACTGAGAGGTTAACATGAAAAACTTTACAGATAAAGAGCTTATTGAAATTATAAATACAAACAAATACGATGAAGAGCTTTTTAAGAAGGCAGATGCCATCCGCCGTGAATGCTACGGCACCGATGTGTACATCCGCGGGCTTATCGAGTTCACAAACTACTGCAAAAACAACTGCTATTACTGCGGCATCCGTGCAGGTAATACCGATACAGTACGCTACCGCCTCACAAAGGAGGAAATTTTATCCTGCTGTGAGGAGGGCTACTCTTTAGGCTTCCGCACCTTTGTACTCCAGGGTGGTGAAGACCCTTTCTTCACCGACGAAAAGGTATGCGATATCGTCTCCTCCATCCGTGAAAAATATCCCGACTGTGCCATAACACTTTCAATTGGCGAAAAACCAAAGGACAGCTACAAGGCGTACTTTTCCGCAGGTGCAAACCGCTATTTGTTACGGCACGAGACGGCAACGGACAGCCACTATAACCTCCTTCATCCTCCAAAGATGAGCCTTGACGTGAGAAAAGCATGCCTTTATAATTTAAAGGAAATAGGCTATCAGGTAGGCAGTGGCTTCATGGTAGGCTCTCCCTATCAGACTACTGAAAACTTAGTTGCCGATTTAAGGTTTCTCGAGGACTTGTCCCCCGACATGATAGGCATAGGCCCGTATATGACACATAGTGAAACACCTTTTTTTGATAAACCAAGCGGAAGTCTGGAATTAACCTTAAGAATGCTTGCAATACTCCGCATAATGTTTCCCTATGCCCTGCTTCCTGCAACTACTGCCTTAGGCTCAATCCACCCCGAAGGGAGAGAAATGGGCTTAAAGGCAGGTGCAAACGTTGTAATGCCAAACCTTTCACCAATAAAAAACCGTAAGCATTACGATATTTACGAAAACAAAATTGCCACAGGCTTAGAGGCGGCACAAAACGTTAAAGAGCTTAAGGAGCGGTTTTCCAATATTGGCTACCATATCGTAACAAGCCGTGGCGATGTCATCTCCCACTGACTTACTAAAACCCACTTCGGGGACATTGCCTACCCACAGCCAACCCACAATTTCGTTTTTCTTCAAGCTACAGTAAAAATGAATGAATGGCTGTGTCCCCGTACATTATAAAATGTTCGGTTACCCAATAAAAGTATAATGAAAGCGTGATTTTATGAAAATTCTTGTTGCAATGAGTGGCGGTGTTGATTCCTCCGTTGTTGCATTACTTATGAAAAATGAAGGCTACAATTGTCAGGGCATTTTAATGAAGCTCTTTGACGGTGAGGACGAGCCTGCCTGCTGCACAAAGAAGGATATAGAGGATGCTCAGGCTGTTGCAGATAAGCTCAATATTCCATTTAATGTTGTAAACATGAGCGAGGGCTTCCGCGAAAACGTTATTGACAAGTTTATATCCTCCTACGAAAACGGTGCAACCCCCAACCCCTGCATTGACTGCAACCGTCACATGAAGTTTGAACGCCTTTTTGACGAGGGTGCACGTTTGGGCTGTGACAAGGTTGCCACAGGTCACTATGCAAGGATTGAATACAACGAAAACTCAGGCAGATATATATTAAAAAAGGCACTTGATGAAACAAAGGACCAGAGCTATGTGCTCTATTCCTTAACACAAGTGCAGCTCTCCCGTGCCCTCTTTCCCCTTGGCACAATGACAAAAGAGGATGCTCGTAAAATCGCCCTTAAAGCAGGCTTTATAAATGCCGACAAAGGCGACAGTCAGGACATTTGCTTTGTAAAGGGGGAAATGTACTACGATTTCATTGAACGTACTCAGGGTAAAACCTATCCCGAGGGGGATTTTGTAACGGTGGACGGCAAGGTTTTAGGCAAGCATAAGGGCATTATCCGCTACACCGTAGGGCAAAGAAAGGGCTTGGGCATTGCTTACACCTCCCCTTTATACGTTGTGAAGGTGGACCCCAATGAAAACAAGGTCATTTTAGGCAGTAATGAGGACTTATTCACCGATACACTCATTGCAAAAAATATTAACCTTATATCAGTGCCTGAAATTACGGAGCCCATGCGTGTTACTGCAAAGGTTCGCTACCGCCATACGGCACAGCCTGCCACGGTTACACAGCTCGATAACGATACAATAAAGGTAGTTTTTGATAACCCCCAGCGTGCCATCACAAAAGGTCAGTCAGTAGTCCTCTACGACGGTGACATTGTTGTCGGCGGAGGCATAATACAGTAAAAAAAGTTGACAGAAAATTTCTGTCAACTTTTTTTATTATTCAATAAAGGCATATCGTCCCATAAAGAGAGCTTCGTCCATAATGTTATCACGTATTACAAAATAAAACGGTCTGTCAGCTTTAAACACCACAGGCTCTGCAGGTCTGGCTGACGTCGCTTTTGTAATTACCGCTGTTGTTGCCGCCGCTTCGGTTTCCTTTTCGTCCATCTTTATGTATGTTTTATGCAAAATGTCTTCAATGAACAACTCTTCATTCTCAAGAATGTTATTAAATCCACCGTTAAAAACTTTTCCTGCACCAAGCTCAATCAGGTCGTCCTTTAAGCTGTCGGCATATTCAATCTCAAACTTCGGCACGGAAAGCTTAACGCTTTCAACTCTCATATACCCGTTTTCAATATGCCGGAGCTTTTCATCAAGCTTTAAATCATCCTCACACAGAATAATAAACATACTCACATCACTATCCCCGTCACATTTGTAAGGCAGCTCCACCACCTGAAGGTCTGCATCACGGTAATAATTGAATTTTCCCGTTTGGTTCATAAAATCAGTTGTTTTAATGTTTCCGTCTCCGTCCGTGAAAATATCAATCTGTGTACGATCTTTATCAAAAGCCTTTTCCCACTCGCCTTTAAAATAAACAGCATTTACAATCGCTGCAGAAAAGTCATTGTTGTCTTCTGCCAATATGGCATCAATTTTTCCTTTTGTTTTATCCTTAACCCAGCTGTTTATGGTTCTTACGGCATTTAATTTATTAACCTTTCCAACCTGAGCCTTGTAAAACCTCTCGGCTGCATTTTTGAATTCATCCGTAAAATCCGACTTTGTTATATCAGTGTTAACCCATATTGAATTCGCAACATCAAGGCTCAGAACGTCACCATCTGTGTACTTTTCAATATAATCTTCAGCCTTCAAGTTATAATATGCAACGCTGCTTTCATCCATTAACTCATCAATAAGTATTTCTTCAACATCGGCATCACCGCCGTTTGCAGTTAAACCAAGTGCCATTTTAATTGATAAGGGCGAAAACATATAGTTTTTATCACGGGGCATAAGTTCATTTAATTTATCTGCAAAGCTTCCCCCACTTACAATTGAACTCTGCCATCTTAAATCATAAAGCCTTACAAGCATTACAATCGCTTCTTCATATGTAAGGTTCTTTTTAGCTTCAAAGCTTCTGCCCGTCCCCGTCATAATACCAAGGTTACGCATATCATAAACAGCCTCTCGTGCCCAGGGGGATATATCCTTATAATCCTCATATAAGCCGTCCTCTTCTTCATAGGCTTTAATGTCTGCAACTTCCCACTCACGCAGTGCATCAATTATTCTTAAACAAATAACAGCCGCTTCCTCGCGTGTTAATAAATCATCAGGGCAAAAGAGCGTTTCGCTCTTCCCCTGGACAACATTAAGGCAATATAAATATTCAATTGCATAATCTTCGTCAATATCCGTAAAGGGAGTTTCCATTGCCCAAAAAAGGGCATCCAAGCCACAGCTTTTTACTGCACTGGTTGCAAGGTGGCAGAATTCTCCACGGGTAATATTTTTCGCATAATTATCTATACCGAAATATGTCCAGTTAACAGCATTTGCCCGTTTTACAGCCTCTTTTGCCCAATCGCTCACAGAGGTGTCCTCAGCAATCATTGTGCAGGGAGCAAGGAAAAGTGCAACACATAAAATAATGCTTATTAATTTTTTCATTTGTTATACCTCCCAAAGCTTTTTTATCTCTTTAGTAATATACTCAAAATCCCTTTCATCAAACCAGTTATGGCTTGAATTGTCAAGGCAATGGATTGTAAAGTGCGGATTTTTCAAAAGATAACCGTAGCTATTTCTGCTTACCATTTCGTCCTTACCGCTCATAAATACGGTTGCAGGTATATTAACCCTTCCAACCCTTTTCCGTATTTTATCAGAAAGCTTTAAAAGCTCAATATATCTTGGTGCAAAGCCAATGTATTTCCATATTCTCCGGTCGGGCGTAACAGAATACTGCTCGCGTGCATTAACCTCAATCTCTTTATCCTCATTCACCTTTTTAAATATTACCTTCAGGGAGGTATAAAGCGCCTGAGGCTTAAGAAACGGGCACAAAGGCACAGCAAAAAGCACCATATGCTTTATTCTCTCTTTGTATCCCTCTGCCGCCTCCATGCATAAAAGCGTTCCCATGGAATGGGCAAATATGATTATTTCCTCGTATTCCTCCGAAAGCTTCCCTAAAGCCTCCTTAACCTGCCTTCTCCACTTAGCCATGCTTGTGTGGCAAAAATCCTCCACACTGCCGCCATGCCCGTCAAGAAGTATATTATATATGCTCCACTCCTCGGGTAAATACGGAATTATTCTGTCAAAATACCTCGGTGTGCCCACAATACCATGCACCATAAGGCACACCGTTTTTTTATCAGAGCTTTTTCTCACATATTCTCTGTGCTTATTCAGCATTTTGTCATTCTCCTTTAAGGTTGCTTTCTGCCGCATTTGGGGCAGTATGTATAATCACCCTCGCATACAGCTCCGCAGTAAGGGCAAAAACTCTTGTCCACATTGTCATTTTTGTAACCAAATGCTTCGTTTAAAGGGTCAGGCTCCTCACTGCCATCTGTTATGTCAAACTGTGAATATCTGTTTTTGCCCGTCGCATTTTTAAAGTTATACACAGCCTGCACTATAGCTGTCCCCACAAATAAAAGACCGAAAATCACCATAAAACCGCTTGCACGACTTGCAAGAACAGTCCAGTAAATACCGAACAGTGCCATAAAAATGCTCATTATTCCCCCCATCATTGAAGGGCCTCTTCCGGGTTTAATACTTCTCATATAATTTCATCCTTTCGTTTTTAACTTAACAGCTACAATCTCAGGCTTATTATTTATCCTTACGGGAAAGAGGCTGTTTCCAACGCCACGGCTCACAACCATACATCTTCCATCTTCAGTGTAAATACCTCCGTCATATTTCGGGAGCACTCCCTGCCCGGGAGCAAATAAACCGCCTATAAAAGGCAACCTCACCTGACCGCCGTGAGCGTGCCCCGAAAAAATCAGGTCAACATCCTGATATAAGTCAAAATATTCGGGTCTGTGAGCTAAAAGTATTTTATAGTTTTCGTTTTCACTCATAGCCTCATTGAGCATATCGTCAAGGGTACGGCTATAGTCAAAGCCCCCGTCACGGAGCCCCACAAGGGTAATCTCTTCCCCCATTTTTACAATGTCACAGCTTTCGTTTTCAAGCACCCTTACCCCGAGCCCTGAAAGAGCGTCTCTGAAATTTTCATATACATCCCCGTCATAATCAATCCTCGCTTCGTGGTTTCCCGAAACATAGTAGCAGGGTGCAATTTTTAAAGCTTCTTCTGCAAAAGCCAATGCAACATCAGCTTTAGTATTTCTTGCATCTAGTATATCCCCCGTCATAACAATTATGTCAGGGGCAGCTTCTTTAATTTTATCAAGCACCTTCTTATTGTTTGTGCCTAACGTGCAATTATGCAAGTCCGAAACCTGCACAATGGTGAAGCCGTCAAAAGCATTTGGTATATCTGCTTCAATTTCATATTCAGTCAGTTCAACCGTACTGTTCCCGTGCCAGACCCACAGCACAACCGGGATAAGCACAGCCGACAATATAAATATCCTCTTTTTCATTATCAATCACCTATATATAATACTTTCCAAAAAAGCTAAAGGTTTCATATTTATTATATTATTTTTTATTCCTCATTGCAATAATTACGTAATTGACTATTTTATCATTTTTAGCTATAATTATGTTAACTATACATCCGGAGGAAATTTCCATGGCAGAGAAACACAGACAAAGAATGAGAAACCGCTTCTATAATGAGGGCATCGAAAGCTTCGAACCTCATGAAGCCCTTGAAATGATATTATATTTTACCATTCCCAGGCACGATACAAATGCAATTGCCCACAGGCTTATCGACCACTTCGGCAGCTTTCACGGTGTACTGGAGGCAAACCGTAAGGACCTTATGGACTTCGGGCTCACAGAAAACACCGCCGCTCTTTTGAATATGTTCCCTGCCTTTTTAAACTATTATATGCAGAGCCACTCAATGGGAACACCTCATTTCCCCGACAGCACAGCCATCGGAAACTATGCGGTGAATAAAATAGGTGAACGTACAAACGAGGTCTTCGGTGTTTTGTGCCTTACCACACAGCGTAAGTTCATCAATTTTGAAATTGTTGAGGAAGGCACCGTTACCTCTGCAACGGTTTCACCAAGAAAGGTTGCGGAATGTGCTTTAAGGAACAACGCCTCAAAGGTCGTTTTTGTCCATAACCACCCCGGCGGAGCACTTATCCCCTCCTCCGATGACCGTATGTTAACAAAAAGCCTTGCCGTAATGCTTGAGCCCTTAGGCGTAAGCGTTGCAGACCATATTATAGTTGCCAACGGTCGCTTCTCCTCAATGAGCGAACAAGGCATGATATAAATCAAAAGGGATTGGAAAAATCGTTCAGAATTGACAAACCGAACCCGAAGTCGTACATAGGTACTACGAGAGGTGAGGTTTGCCGATAACAAAAGGCATATAATACGAGAAAGCCGTCGCTAAAATGCGACGGCTTTCCACATTTATAAAAAACTATACTTATCCTATTGTGTGTAGTTTTTTGTCCTCTTTACGCCTTTTGTGGTCTGCACGATTTTAACAGCCCTTTTAGTCGTGTCTTTCGTTTTCGTTTGTATACATTTCGCAAAATCGAGCCGCAAAGGCAGGTTCTTCACCCTTTGCATACAAATGGGAAATATCGCCGTAGCTGTTCATTCTGAAACTTGCAACACCTTCACGCCTTTCCTCTGTTGTGAGGGTTGTCACCGAGGAAGGTGCCGCACAAAGCCCGTGCCACAAAACCATGGGCGAAACGCCTAAAAGATGGCTTATAAGCACACAGCCCGAGCCAAAGTGGCAGAAAATTGCAATAGTGTCTGCATTGGGTTTTTCTGCACGGTAGTAGTTGCCCTCACGTACATAGCCGTGCTTTGCAATAAGCTTATCAAACTCGCCCGTTACCCTGTCAAACTCTTCCTTAACTTTTCCCTCTGCCATAACGGGCACGTCGCCCCATTTATCCTTGTCATAAAACTCGTCAACCTGTGTCCAGTCGGCAGGAAGCCAGTCCCAGGCGATACTTCTTCCGCAGTCGGGGCGGATAATTACAGGCGGAAATTCCTTCAGCCATTCAAAAACGCCGTCAGGCTCCCTTTCAAGCTTCTTTAAGGTTAAGGAAGCCGTGTCCTTTGCTCTTCCCAAGGTCGAGGTGTAAAAGGCATCTATATCCATTTTTACAAGCTTTTCACTAAGGCACTCTGCCTCAACCCACCCCTTTTTTGTTAAAGAGTCTATGGAATAATCAGGGTCCGCATGTCGTATAATCAGAATTTTCATAATAACCTCACATTCCTGCAAACTGTACAATAAATGCCATTGCCGCCGCACCAACAGCAACCGTCAGAAGCCCCTTGTTGAAGTAGGCAAGCATTATTGCCACCGCACAGCCTAAGCTTGCACCTAAAGTTGACCCCGTAGAAGAAAAAATCGCAGGGAAGGTCATAGCCGAAAGCACCACATAGGGCACATAATACAAAAAGGACCTTATCCATCTGTTTTCAATCTTCTTTCTGAAAATTGCCATGGGAAGCATTCTTATAAAATAGGTTGTCAGTGCCATAGCCGCAATTGAAGCAAAAATATATCCATTACTCAATGTCTGCACCTTCTTTCACGGGGAACAATGTTGCCGCAACAGAGGATACAACAATCGTTATAATAATTACCGCCCATCCCGTTTCAAGGTTTTTAATATAAGGTGCATATGTAAACATAACGCTTAATAAAATTGCCATCACAACTGCCGAAAGCACCTTTTTGCTTTCCTTTGAAGGGGGAATAATTACCGCAATGAACATGCCGTAAAGGGCAATGCCCATAGCATCGGCAAGCACAGCGGGCATAAAGTTTGTTGCCACAGAGCCTAAAAGTGTTCCTCCCGTCCAGCCAAAAATTGGCGGTATAATAAGAGCTGCCATATAGCATGCCGTAAGGTCATGCTTTTTGCCCATGCTCACAGCATATATTTCGTCCGTTATGCCAAATGCCACCAGAAGGCGTTGCCACACGGGCATCCTCTCCTCCACCTTCTGACTCATGGACACACCCATGAGAAAATATCTCATGTTTATAATAAGGGTTGTCAGCACAATGAGAAGAATGCTTCCTCCAACCGCCATAACGTCAACCCCTGCCTTCTGTCCGGCACTTGTAAGGTTTGTTAAGGATATAAGGGTTGCTCCCCACCAGGGCACCTTTGCTCCCACCGAGGACACACCAAATGCCACCGAAACGGAAAAATATCCCAATGCAATGGGCAAGCCATCCTTTATTCCTTCCTTAATTTCCTCAAGCTTCATACTGTCACCATCCCAAGTAGTCCTTTATCCATCTTATCATGCTCTCTCCCCACTGGGCAACGTGAGGCAGGTTTTTCTTTCCTTCGTTTGCAAGCCCAAGCCCGTGCCATCCATCGGGGTATATATGCACTTCTGCCTTAACGCCCACCTGCCTGAGCCTGGTTGCATACTGCAGCGTGTTTCTCACGTCAACAAGCTCGTCGGATAAGGTGTGCCACATAAACGCCTCAGGTGTTTTTTCGTCTGCAATAAGGTTTGCACTGAGCATTTTTCTCATTTCAACATTACCGCCATCCTTAAGGCTGTCTCCTATAAGTGCATCACCTGAGCCAATATGTGTTATACCCTCCTCATAAAGGTTTATAACAGGGTAGCAAAGTATCTGCTTGTCGGGGAGGAAGCTTTCTTTGTCAATTTCATCCACACCCTCCCCTTCAACTTCTTCACGATAGGTGCAAAGCATGCTTGCAAGGTGTCCCCCTGCAGAGGAACCCATCACGGCAATCTTATCTTTATCAATACCGAACCTTTCCCCGTAATACCTCACGTATCTTACCGCACGCCTTGCATCAAGTAAAGGAAGCGGAAAACGGTTGGGGTGAACACGGTAGTCAACCACAAAGGCAGTTATTCCGTTTTTATTCAAAAACTCGGCATAGCTTTTGCCCTCGTGCTCGGCTCTGCCCCAGTAGCCTCCACCGGGGAAAATTACAACACAGCCCGTGCTTGTCTTCTTTTCGGGGGCATAGTAGGTCATTGTGGTGCCATTTTCCCACAATTCAAAAATTTCACTCATTATGTCATCTCCTGTCGGGTACATTTGTCCAGTCGTGGTTTTTCATCCGCTCATACTCTTCATCTGTTATGGCAAGTATTGTGCCGTGCTTGAAGCCGTAAGGGAATGAAAAGCTTTCATCACTTCTCTTAAAAATACCCGATTTTATATCGTCGCTCATAAAGGGTATGTAGCCCTGCTCCTTACCCGGTCGGCCGTAATAATCAAGGAACAATGCCCATCTGCCATCGTCCATTTTTACTGCCGTGGGAGCCTCGTACACACCGATTTCAATCGCCTTCATGCTCTCGTCAAACTCCTCCACCCTTTCCCAGGGACCCGTAGGGCTGTCTGACTTTAAAAGAACAATGGTTGTGGGGTGTCCGTCCTTAACGAAAAGGTAATACACTCCGTCCTCTTCATACATGGCAGAATCTATAATGTCCCTGCCCTCTCGTCTGTGTAAAACCTCGGGGTAGGTAAAGGTTTCAAAATCCTTCGTTCTCGAGTAGTAAATGCCCTTATCACCAAAATTGTTGCAATCGTGGCTTGAGGACCAATGAAGTATGTAGTCACCATTCTCCTTGTCGTAAATAACATCAGGTGCCCACAAACAGCCAAAATGCCCGTCACCTATCTTAACAAGCCTCTGCTCGCTCCAGTTAACCAAGTCCTCGCTTTCCCACACGCTGAAGCACTTGCTTCCGTTTTCGCCTATTTCCTTCCAGGAATGCTTGTACTGGTTTCTCATACCGTAGGAAAGGCTCAAGTCTGTTGCAACTATAACAAACTTATCCTTACAGCGTGCAATTGTAAAATCTCTCACGCCCTTGTCACCGTAGTATGCCCAGAGTACCGGGTCGCCGTTATTAACCTCTTCCCAGTTAAAGCCGTCCTTAGAAAGAGCAAAATAAACCTGCTCACCGTCGGGCGAGGTCTTTTCCTTAAAATGTACAAATAAATATCTCTGCATAATTTATCACTTCACAATCTCGTCAATTCTCTTTAATTCCTCTTCTGTAAAGGAGGCACACTCTGCCGCCTTAAGGTTGTCAAGTATCTGACTTTCCTTCGATGCACCAATCAGCACACTTGTGATTCTGTCGTCCTTCAAAACCCAGCCAAGTGCCATCTGTGCCAATGTCTGTCCTCTCTCCTGTGCCAATTGGTTGAGCTTTGTTATCTTTTCAACAATCTCGCCCGTTATCCTGCCCTCATTTAAAAACCTTCCGTCTGTCTTAACACGTGAATCATCTGGGATGCCGTTAATGTAACGGTCGGTAAGTAAGCCCTGCGCCAATGGGCTGAAGCAAATCACACCCTTACCGCATTCACCTGCCGCATCAAGTAACCCGTTATTTTCAACCCCTCTGTCAAGGATTGAATAGCGGTTCTGGTTTATAACAAAGGGGCAACCCATATCGGAAAGGATTTCTGCCGCTTCCTTCATTCTCTCGCCGTTGTAATTTGAAAGTCCTACGTAGAGCGCCTTACCGCTCTTAACAATGCTGTCAAGGGCGTGCATCGTCTCCCAAAGGGGCGTATTGGGGTCAGGACGGTGGTGGTAGAATATATCAACATATTCCACACCCATTCTCTTTAAGCTTTGGTCCAAGGATGCCGTAAGGTACTTCTTACTGCCCCAGTTGCCGTAAGGCCCTTCCCACATATCGTAGCCCGCTTTTGTAGAAATCAACATCTCATCACGGTAAGCTTTCATTTCTGTATTCAGTATCCTGCCGAAGTTCTCCTCTGCTGCACCATACTTAGGTCCGTAGTTATTCGCAAGGTCAAAATGTGTAATGCCGTTGTCAAAGGCTGTAAAGCAAAGCTTTTTCATGTTTTCAAAATCACTGTTGTCACCAAAATTGTGCCATAAACCAAAGCTCACACGGGGAAGCATAAGCCCACTCTTACCGCATCTTTTATATTCCGCATTTTTATATCTGTCACTATTTGCAATATATGTCATTTCATTCACTCCTTTTTTCTATTGTACAACTGTACCATAAAAAAATCAATATCAAAAAAGGACACTGATGTGTCCTTTTTCCTTCAATCAATGTGAAACCAAATCCCCGTCCAGCAAATGGCATCCTGTAAATGCACCACTTTCCACAACTGTATCATCACTCAGAAAAGTGACCTTTTCAAGCCTTATACAACTGTAAAAGGCACCAGATCCAATTCTTTTTACGCTTTTGGGAACTGTTATCTCTTTAATCGCTGCGCATTGATAAAATGCACCGTACCCGATTTCTTCAAGTCCTTCAGGCAGGCTCACGGCAGCTAATTTGTAACAACCATTAAAGGTGTATGCATTTATTACCTTTAAGTTCTTAGGCAATTTCATATCGTGAAGTTCATCACAACCGGAGAATGCATAGTCTCCTATTTCTGTAATACTGTCTGGCAATTGTACCGAATACAAGCTCGTGCAAAACCAAAATGTATGATCTCCAATGCTTTTCACGCCTTCTGAGAAATAAACGTATTTTAGACTCCTGCAATTTGAAAATGCCCTGCTTCCGATTGCCGCCACGCTACGTGGTATATTAACATATTCAAGCCTTGTGCAGAGATAAAATGCGTATTTACCGATATTTGTCACAGTATCAGGGATATTTATTTTTGTAATATGCTCACATTTTGAAAAAGCATAGGGTGCAATACACCTTGTCCCGTCTTTAACGCTTACTTCACCCTCTTTGGACTCACTTACATCAATCAAAATGCCATCTATATAAAAGAATCCATCCTGCCATTTGTCATTATCCGCAATAAATTCCGTATTGGTAAAGCACTCTTCCCCGATAAAAGAAACAGTTTTTTGTACTGCTATATTCTTAAGAGACGAGCAGTTGAAAAAAGCCTTGGCACCTATGCTTTCGAGGTTTTTCGACAGTCTGATATTTGAAAGGCGTACACATCCGTCAAATACTCCATCCTCAATAATTTTAACACCGTCCCCCATTATTACCTTTTCAAGAGCAGCACAACCCTTAAATGCCCCTTTTCCTACCTCTGTCACAGTAGCGGGTACAGCTATTTTTTTAAGAGAGCCGCAGTTTTCAAAGGCAGAACTTTCAATTTTTAATAAACCCTCGAAAAGATTAATTTTCTCAAGACTGTTGCAGCCATAAAACGCACTGCTTCCGATGTACGAAACGCTCTCGGGAATATTTATGCTCACAAGCTTTTCACAGTTTTCAAAGCATTCTTTATTTATTGCATCTATACTACCCTTTATAATCACCTTTTCAAGGCTACTGCAATCTGAAAATGCTCCGCTTCCCAAGCTCGTGCAGCTTTTTGGTAATGTTATCTCTTTTATACCATTGCAACCTGAAAATGCTCCGCTTCCGATTGTTTTTATCCTCTCAGGTATTCTTATCTCTTTTAAATTTATGCAGCTTACAAACATACCATCGGGAATTTGGGTAACACCCTTTTCAATATTAACCTCTGTAAGCTCATCACAACCTGACAAAATGCCTTCTCCATAGCTTATACCTTCTTTAAGAGTAAAGCTTTTTATTGAAGTTCCCGAAAAAGCACCCTCCCCGATTTCAACCACACTGTCAGGGATATTTATTTCACTTATCCCTTTACACCTATTAACCACTTCGTGGGGTATTTTTTCAACACCCTCCTCAATCGTTAATTTTTTAAGGTTTTTACACCATGCTAAAAGCCCGTGGCTATACCCCTCAGGTTCAGCATAAGTTACACCTTTTTTTATTGTAAATTCGCTAAGAAGCGTCTCGTAAAACGCACCGCTTCCAATATATTCTACACTGTCGGGGATATCAATTTTCGTTAGGGGACAATATGAAAAGGCATCCTCACCAATATATTTTAATCCTTCAGGCAGTTTAATATCTGTTAACAGTTTACAGTAATTAAAGCAATAATTACCTATAATCTCCAAGCTTTCAGGAAGGACAATACCTGTTATATCATCGGATGCAAAAAGTCGATCACCCAAAGCTTTTATCCCATCAGGCACAATGTATACCCCCGAAGCTTCATCTTTAATCCACAAAAGCTTATTTCCAAGAATAATGCTTGAATTGTTTTCACTCAAGGGTGTCCTATTGATTGCAGAATTTGCTATGTACATCAATTTATCTGCATTTTCAATTTTATTAAGCTTTGTACCACTGAATGCATTGGAATGAATTTCTCTGACTTTTCCCAAGGCTACCTCTTCAAGGTTTACACAGTCAATAAAGGCATCCCCGCCTACGTTTTCAATTTCTCCCTCAAAAACAATTTTTACTATATCACAGGAAAACTCAGCCCAAGGCTTGGGAAAATAGTAAGTATATATCCCATCCCAGGGACCCCTTTGCTCTGCATAATGTGCCATTTTACCCTCACCCGAGATTGTCAATACCCCATCGCTATAGCTCCACAAAAGCCCGTCACGGCAAACTCCGCTTGTTGGCACGCTTGCCTCTTCTGCCAATATAGCGATACCGGGCAAAAGCATCAAGCAAACCAGCATCAAACATATTACCTTTTTCACAAAACCACCCCTCACTTTCAACGCAAATGGGGACGGGTGCAAAATGCGTTGATTTCAACGCAAAACGTACCCGTCCCCATTTGCGTTGACAAATTACTTTTCTGTAACGTCAATAATGAATCTGCCAAACTCTGTCCATACAGAAAAGCCCTCGTCATATTCATACCTGACTTTTAAACTGCCGTTATCATTTTTAAGTATTGTGTCCACCAGAAAGCTACCGTCTTCTTTGTAAAGTGTGTTGCCAACAGAGAACATTATCCTTTCATTTGTGTTTTTGTTCCATATTTCAATCTCATCATCTTTATAAAGCACAGTATACTTATAATCTGAACTACTAACTGTAGGATAAGCATCCACCCTTATTCTACCCTGTTCGTAAACATTTCCTTCTCTGTCTATATAACACTCGCCTCCGTTTATAAGATATTGCTCTGCATAGCCCATGTTAAACTTGCCGAAAGAATACCACATTCCGTTATAGCCAAACTTCGGCTCAATAACCATTTCGCCCTTTAAATTAACGTAGCCGATTTTCCCGTCAAGCATCACCATAACAAGATCGTCATCAATATAATAAATATACTCGTCGTAAACAGCATCTCCGTGGTTTACGCCAACACAAACCTTGAAGCTTTCGTACTTGAATTCTGTTATGGGCTCACCCTTTTCATTAATAAGCCCCCAAAGGTTTTCCATATTTCTTGCAACAGCAACATTGTCCTTAAACCTTCCAACGTATATGTATTTATCAGGCCATGCAGGAGTGAGCGTACGGTCATAGTTTATCTGATAGGCTTGATTGTCTTTTATGTAATAGTAATCTGTGGAGTAATTAAAATAAGATGAAATAACATTTTCGTAAATAACCTCACCTGTTAGTTCATCTATTGCGTCCATAGTTCCATCCTCTTTTGTGCCCATAATAACATTGTTTACACTTGGGAAATAATCAATCTCCGTATACTTGAATTCTCCCACAGCTTCTTCGCCAAATGCTATTGCCCAAAGCCCGTTCTGCTTGAGGGCATACAAGCCGGATTCATTATAATAAGTGGAGTAACAATCCTCATAGTAGGCATCTTTAATTATTTCTCCCTCAGCGTTTGCCCACTGTGTCTTCCCATCCTTTTCAAGCATAATTAAGCCGTCCTTCGCAGTGGGCTCAACATTGTCATATATGCTCTCGAAAATAATTGTTCCGTCATATTCAGCAAGGCCCTCTTTATTGTCCTTTACGGGAATTAATAATTCCACACCTGTTTGTGAGGCTATTCCAACGCGGTCATGTTCGGGGAATATATTGTTTCCCTCTTTGTCAAACCAATAATACTTGAGACCATTATCATCAATAGCAAGGATATATTCTCCCTCATTATAAATATAAATATCACGATACTTAATTTCAAGAATAACCTTACCCTTATCATTTGCCAGACCTTGTTTCCAACCTCTTTTATAGCTTGTTTTTATAAAGCCGTACCTATCAAAAGAATCAATGTCCTCATATTCAATAGGCAAAATCACATTTCCTTTTCTGTCAATGAGGCCGTAGTACATTTCTCTTACAAAATCAGCATCAGTATCATCGAAGTATTTATATTTCCCTGCAACAAAAAGCTCATCATGATTACATCTTCTGATGTAGTCGAAATCAAAGGGTATCACAACATTGCCCTCTTTATCAATCACACCATGTTTTTCGCCTTGTATTACGGCAATTGCCTCTCCTTTTTCGTCAAAAACTTCAATATCGGAATATTTAACCTCTGTTACAATTTCGCCATTTTCGCTCATTAAGCCCATTAATCCTGTGGTTTTATCCTGCACTTTAATATATCCGTTCTCGAAGCATTCTGCCTGCCAGGAATTAAAATCAAATTTATACTTACCGCTTGTTATAATAGCGCCGTCTTTTTTCATTATGGTATCGTCGCCTATATAGTAGTAATCGCCTATCATATAAACTTCTGCGTCAGAATTATCAGGAATATATGTAACTGTGCAATCATAATCCGCACCAAAGACACTAATGCTTGAAAGCAGCATACACACAACAATCAGTAAACCTATTTTAGTTTTCATCTCTCCACATCCTCTTCATCGGGGTAAAAATTGAACAAAGTATCCACAACTCCCGATTTACCATTAAGCACCACTCTTGCAAACCCGTCGTCAAAATTCTCGGCAGCATCAAAAAGCATCCATGTTGCTACTTCACCCTTTTTGTTTATATAGGAGTACTTGCCCTCATCGTTTGCCACAATAAGTGCATAGCCCGAGTTAAAGTTATTCACCGCCGAAAACTCTTTGTCAAAAAGATATTCTCCGTCAGGCTTTATAACTCTTAAAACCTTTGGGTTTTCGGGCAGTATTACAAGTGCCGCATTTTCATAAAAATCCCCTGCCTTTAAATACGAAGGCTCAATAATTACATTACCCTCATTGTCCTTGTAGCCGTAAAGAGAGTTTTCTATAAACTTATTTGGCGCACTTTTTCCGTCCATAACAAATGGTGCTTGTTTTGTGCCGTTACCCGAAAGAATAGCTACGTTTTCCTCGTTAAGATAAAATGCAGGACGCACAAAATAATCCCCGGATGTACTGCTGTATGTATCCTGTTCAAAATCCTCGGCAATATTTTTCTCCCATATGCTATTTTTAATTGTAATCACTCTTTTATGGTATCCTGCTTCTAACGGCATACTACCGGTTATATAACCACCGTCTAACGGTGTACGTATAAAATATTTGGATTTTTCATCAGCATTTCCTGTTATGCTTTCAACATTTGTAAAGCAGTTTCCGAGAACGTCGATGTTTCTTTGAATGGAATAAAGCTGTTCTAAATCCAAAAGGAAAACCTTATCAGTAGTCCAAGTGCTTTTCATACTGAGGTAATATTCACGATTCAATTCGTCGTCTTCCCTCCAAAAGCTATCCTTTGTTCCATAGGATGAAAGCTTTCCCGTAGATAAACCCCATCCCTCATAGTAAGTAGTTCTTAAAGGAACCTCTTTTATGAGGCTTTTTTCTGATGCTGTGAAATTGCTGTCATATAAAAAGCCCGGGCTTTGGTTATATGTTTCCTCTATGTACTTATATCCGCCCTCACTTACAATGCTCATAAACTGCTCATCGGAATTAAGCCATGCTCTTATGGGGCTTTTTTCCCAGTTGTCGTTTTCACCAAAGGGCTTCTGGCATATGAATTTATCGCTCCAGAAAAGCTTGCCGTTTTCATCATCAGCTACATACCGCCACACAATACTTTCGCCCCGGTATTTGCCAAGGCTTACATAGTCGCCTATATTAAGTCCGGAGTAGTTACTCATTTGTGTACTTTGAGGCAAAAGAGCTCCGGCGGCAAGTGCACTGACAGCAATAAAATTTATAATAAAAACCAATGCTACCAGCACAGAAACAAAAGCATTCGCTTTTGACCTTATTTTGCTGTTTTTAATGGCAATAAACCGTCTTTTCAACATCTTTTTTCCCGTTACCATACTCGTTGTAAAAGGTATGGATCTTCCGTATCCCGACACAAATGACAAAATAGTATCGGCATAGCTTTTTTTCTCATCGTCATTCATATTTTTAACAACAATTTCATCACAAGATATTTCGCAAGCCCTTTCAATTTCTCTTGCAATTACATACATAAAGGGGTTAAACCAATGCACAGCTTTACAAATGGCAACTATCCACTTATATATAATGTCGTGCCTTTTTATATGAGTTAATTCGTGGGCTAAAATGCTCTGCATACTGCTATCAGAAATATTTCCCTTGGGTAACACCAATATAGGCTTGAACAGTCTTACAACAAAAGGCGAATTTGCTTCGCTCATTAAATGCACTTCCACATTTTCATTATGCATATTATCAAGGTGCACCGGCTCAGAATTCTTCAGTATGTTTCTCAGAAAAACTTTGTACTTTACAATCTTGTACACAAAAAGGATTATCATACCCCAAAACCATATTTGTGCAAGAATTTTGAAAATATCTGTTTTTGTTTCATTTTGATGTTTTTTAACAACTGTTTTTTCTTCCGGAACAGTCTTTTGTTGCGATTCTTCTTTTGCTTCTTCACCCATTGCAGCAGCTTCCGTTTTTACCATCTCACTTTTAATCTGCACAATATTTTCGTTTTCTGTGACCACATCAAAACCTGTTTTAATGGAAGCATTACTGTCAATTTTCTCAATCTTTTCTTCCCAAAGGTTAACCTTCTGAACATCAGCCTTCAATGGCACAAGCATAACCAGAAGCACAACCGCCCACACATAGTAGTGCCAGAAGGCGGAAAACCACTTTTTCGTCAAAGGTCTTATTAAAAATAACACAAGTGCTGCCACGGTACCCACAAGGGAAGTCAACAGATACGATAAAAATATCTGTGTCATACTTATTCCTCCTCGTTAAAAATTGCCGTCAGCTCTTCAATGTCCTTATCGGTAAGCATCTTTTCCTCAAAAAATGAAAGGGCAAATTCCCGGACAGAGCCGTTATAAAGGGTTTTAATAAGGTTTTTAACCTGACTCTTCTTATATTCCTTTTCCGTTATGGCAGGCGCATAGTAGTAAAGCTTACCCTGCTTTTCGGCTGTAAGTGCCCCCTTTTCTGTAAGACGTGTTAAAAAGGTTGCTATGGTTGTTTTCTTCCAGCCCTTGTCCTCCACCATAAGCCCTATATCAACACTTGTCAAAGGCTTCTTCGCCTTCCATACAGTCTTCATTATTTCAAGCTCTGCTTCTCCTATGTTAATGCTTTTCATAATCTGCACCTCATTCTACATCTGTAGTTTATACTTATATTCTACGCTCGTAGAACCATTTTGTCAAGCACAAAAATTAAAGGACACAATAGTGTCCTTTTTACCGCACTTGCTCATTACTCATTACTAATTGCTAATTACTTAAACCCTTCCCCGTGCACTTCCTTCACATCGGCAATTACTGTAAATGCCTTCCCGTCAAGACTTTTTATTCTTTCTAAAAGGTTTGGTATCTCCCTGCCCTTCACAATACACATCAAAAGCATTTTATCCTTATTCTCATAAATGCCCTTGCCGTATATCCCCGTAACACCACGGTCCATATCCTCAATAATCGCCCTTGCAATCTCCTCATGCTTTTCGGAAATTATATATACGCTCTTTGCCCAATTACCCCTCACCATGATAAAATCTGTCACCCTGCCCGCCACATACAATGAAATAACAGAATAAAACATAACCGTGTAGTCCTTAAAAGCTATTCCCGACAGTGTGATAACAATCCCGTCAATTATCATTATAACGGTTGCAACAGAAACGTGAGGCATTCTTTTATTAATCATCAACGCCGCAAAATCGCTTCCGCCCGTAGATGCACCCCGTATAACGGTAAGCCCTACGCCAATCCCTGCAAGTATTCCCCCAAAAAGGCTCGCTATCAGCCTGTCCTCGGTGTAAGTGCCGAAAAGCCCCGTAATTTCCAAAAACAGTGCTAAAAACAAAATACCTGCCAGGGTTTTAAAAATTGCCTCTTTTTTAAGCATTCTGTAGCCCATTACAAATAAACCTGCATTTATCACAAGGGTGGTAACCGATAAAGGAACATTAAAAAAGTAATAAAGCACCGTTCCAACACCGCTCACACCGCCCGTTGACAGCTTCATGGGCACTAAAAAGCAGCTTATTCCAATAGCTAAAATAAAAGCCCCCGTTGCAATATATAAATAATCAATTAAAAACCTTTTCACAAAATCACCATAACTAATTATTCCCAACAAAAAAGAGGAAATGCATTAAAACACATTTCCTCGTAAAAGCTATTTTTCCCATCTTAACCTTGTTATTTCGTACTTTGCAGGCATAACATATCCGTCATAAATTTCTTCTCCGTCATACGAAACAAAACAATTTCCAATATAAGACCAATGATTGTTATCCACCAGCCAGGTATTATGCATCACATAATAGCATTTATTGTTAGCCGAAACCGCACCGATGCATCTGTACGAAATGGGAAAACCATTCTCATCTGCCACATCGCCCAAAACTTTATAGCAAAGCTTTTCGGCCTCTTCCTTTGTTATTCCATTCTCCTGTCTTGCCGCCAAAGCTTCAGCATCAGAAACGGGAATCTCTACTGTGTAAGGTAAAATTTCTTCGTAATCATTTTCTGTTTCAATTTCAATTGTGTTTGGCTTTTGGCAGGCCATTGTTCCCGCCAAAAACGACATTGTCAAAGTAATAACCCATAAAGCAACTATTAAAACAACTGCGGTCTTATTCTGTTTCACTTCTCTACTCCTTTCAATCCGATATCGACCTTAAGCCTTTTTTTAATAAAGGCTATTTTCTCCTTGTCTTTCTTGCATCTTACATTGATTCTGTAGCCATCCTTTACC
Source organism: Clostridia bacterium (assembly GCA_017440585.1). Taxonomy (GTDB): domain Bacteria; phylum Bacillota; class Clostridia; order UMGS1883; family UMGS1883; genus RGIG1927. The sequence goes on from JAFSGW010000062.1 coordinate 33,340, forward strand.
GAAGATGAATAAACCTTTAAATACTGCTCCAAAGATAGTATTCTGAATGTTACCCCCTCTTCAGTCTGCTGCTTTATTTCCGGCAACTTAATCCCTGCAAAATCCTCCAGCTCTTCAAGAGAAGCATAGGAATAATGAACATCATCTTTTTGAAAGGTGTGCTCGTGCTCATCAATCAGAGCATAGCCCTCCTCTTCCAAAGCATCCTTCAGCTCATTCCATCGCTCTTTTATAAAAGTCTCAGGTATCAGAATATCAATATCATCAGCACCAAGCTTTTCGCCTGTTATGTACTCAAGCCCCAAAGAGCCGTACAACAATGGTATAATGTCAAACCTTTCTGCAAGTAATCCTGCATTTTCAAAAAACAACGCTTTTTTCATATATCTCTCCAATAACCAGAATCGGTGAATTAATGTTTTAAATCGTATAGACTTGACTCAAGTAAAACATACTTGAACAAAATTATTTATATGTGTAATAGTCATCACTACACGGTTGAAATTCTTCACAAACATCAAACAATGTGCGACTCCTCTTTTCCCGTTCTGTACTATCTTCTGTTATAAAGTACAAGTCTGATTTGCATTTAGGTTCAAAATCATTGACACAAAAGATCTCATTATCTTTGTCACCAATTGGGCAAAAGTTTCCATGTCTACAAGTATAACATGAATGTATTTCATATTTATCTTTTAATATTTTTGAAAGTTCCATAAAAATACTTTCTGTATTTCCTGTTAATTCAATCTTTTCTTCATCTAAAAGCATTGAAAACTTATCAATTTCTGTATCTTCATCAAACTGCATTTCAACATCAAAAACTTTAACTTTATCTAATGTTTTTAAGTGCAAAGAAAAGTTTTCTTTTTCAATACATTCACATCTCCTTTCGCCAAAATTCGACATATTCTTATTGCGACATATAAGGTTTAGATGCAAACCTTTTTGCTGTCAGTTTCGTGTTAAGTTAAGGTCAAAAAATATTATTTCTTTGCAATTACAATTGGTTGGTAAAAACCTGTTTCTTCAGGGAGTTTCCATACCACACTGCTACAACCATTAGAAAGAAGTATGTTTGTGAGTTCTTTTCTCCGAACCGCCCTGTATTCACA
>JAFSGW010000008.1 GCA_017440585.1 Clostridia bacterium
AGCTGACAGCAAAACAGTTAAATATCGCGGGGTGGAGCAGCTTGGTAGCTCGTCGGGCTCATAACCCGAAGGTCATGTGGTTCAAATCCCATCCCCGCAACCAAAAGAAAACCCAGGTCCGTAGGACTTGGGTTTTCTTTTGGTTATCTGGACTGAATGCACATCAGTTTATAAGCCCGACGAGCGTGGCTCGTTGGGAATCGGAGCCCGACCGCCTCCGGTGGAGGATGAAGAGAGGGCGACGAGCTGTGCCGAGGTCGAAGTAGCCGAGCGAGCCAGCGAGGATACGAGGGCACCTCAAACGGAAAGCCGTTGCAATTATAAACAAAGCTGCCTAAAGCCGAGGCGATAGCTTGCGACACACGGACCGTCGGGGACGCCGGTCCCTACAACGACCGGGAGATGTTCGCACAAAGTGGTGGAGGGCACAAAAGCAGAAATTACATGTGGTTCCCTTTTATGCACCGAGCGAACCAAGCCTGCCCACCGCACAACATATTTTCCATAGGACAGACACAATACGGGCACCTTTCAAATATAATGTATTATATTTGGAGGTGCTTTTGTGTTTTTTGAAATTCTTTATCAGTTATTTTCTGCATTCTTTTTGTCGGGGGTTGTGTCGGGAGGAAATTTCCCTGAGCCTCTTTGTGAAAGTGAGGAGAGGGGATGCATTATAAAGATGAGGGAGGGGGACAGGGAGGCACGCGACAGGCTTATTGAGCACAATTTGCGACTTGTGGCACACGTTGTGAAAAAATATGCCCAGTCGGCTGATATTGATGATTTGATTTCCATTGGCACTATAGGGCTTGTAAAGGCTGTTGACAGCTTTGATAATTCCAAAAACACCCGCCTTGCTACATATGCCGCCAGATGTGTGGAAAAAGCGACCCACTCATTACGGCTCTTTTGAACCAAAAGAGGGAATAATTGCTCCCTTTTATGACGATATTATCAAAATTGACGATAATGTTTCGCTGATACAGAGGAAAAGAGGCAATAGATATGTTGCTACACCGATGTACTTGCACTCATTCGGATTTATTACTCCAAGAAAGATATCTGAGGTGCAGAAATTCACTTTGAAATTTCCAAATGCGGATATGATTACTTCTGTTGCGGACAAGTTAAGATACTATCGGTATAAGAAAGGATTACTTCAAGTAGAAGTTGCTGACCATCTCGGGATTGAGCGAAGCACTTACATAAGTTATGAGGATTCTACCCGTGATTATTATGAAGGCAAAATAATGGACAAGATTGCCGAGCTTTTAGAGGTTGATGTGTTTGACCTGCTTGATGATTATAATAAATTTCTGTATAACGGACAGGGAGCATATATTAAACGGTTGCGAAAAGAATTACATATAACGCAGATGGAATTCGCCAAGATGATGGGAGTTCAGCTCTTTAAAGCAAAAAGATGGGAGCAGAACAAGGTAAGAATGTTTAAAGGTACATGGGAGAAGTTGATGAGCATCGTTGACGATTAATGTTGAATATTGTATAATGAGTATATAATTAATTGATTTGTTGGAATAAAGGGTGGTACAATCATGGATGCAAGAGATGAAATTAATAACTATATTATTTGTGAAGAAATTAATGGGGCATTACTGCTGACTGGTCAATGGGGTTGTGGAAAGACACATTTGGTTAAAGAAATGGCAGATAAATTTAATAAAGAAAACAAATATGCAGTTCTTATTATTTCGCTATTTGGGATTGATTCCCTTGAAAGTTTATCTCATAAGATTAAAGAAAGCATTTTTTGGATTCAGACACTTAATAAGTCAGATAATAAGATAAGAGAGAAAGCTTCCAAGGCAAAAGATACAATAACACATATTTCATCGATATTTAGTGAACATTCTAAAATAGCTAAGAGTTTAAATACGGTATTATCGATAGACTTTTACAATTTTATCAATATAGAAAATAGAATCGAATGTTGGATGGGTGAGGTAAAGGTTTACAAAGAGCTAATTCTTGTTTTTGATGATTTAGAACGCTCAAAATTAAATAAAGTTGAATTATTAGGTGCTATCAATAATTATTTGGAAAACAAAAAGATAAAAACCATATTGATTGCCGATGAAAACAAGATTGAAGAAGAAAACTATTATAAGTTTAAAGAGAAAGTGGTTTTTAGAACAGTCCAACTTATTCCTAAATATTATGATGTAGTAAATTGTCTTGTGGCGGGATATCATCAGACCATGGAAGGGTATAGAGAATTTTTAAACAAAAATAAAAGCCTTATAACACAAGTGTTTATTGAAAGTCAGTCTCAAAATATAAGGACTTTAAAGGCGATATTTATGGATTTTGAGCGAGTGTTTGATGTTATGAAGACAAGCAACATACCAGAAGACTATATTAGAGAAACACTATACTCATTTTCAGCAATATCTTTTGAATATAAAGCGGATAATTATAAAGAAGACGAGTATGGGTATACTTTTGCAGATGTAGCAACTAAATCGAAGTATACAGATTTTAATAAGAATAGTTTGATAGTACCGTCTTTAAAGGATTGGATAGTAAAGGGAAATCGAGATACAGAAACAGTAAGATGTGAATTGGAAAAATACTGTGAGCCTAAAGAGGAATCATATGAATATAAATTCCTTGGATATGATTTTTGGGCACTTGATTATAATGTGATTTCTAAAGGTTTACCACAAGCTCTTGATAGTGCCTATAAAGGTCTTTTAACATGTGATGACTTAATTTCATTGATTCAAAAAATTACTGCTATGAAAATTTATAAGATTGAATTGCCTTCTAAAGTAGATTATTCAAAGATAGAAGATGGTTTAAGATTACGTGAGGAGATGATAAAGGAAGAAACAGTTGTTGAAACTCCTAGGAGGACATTTATAACCAATGAAACTATTAAAGAAATGGATGAAGATTTACAACAATTGTACAAAAGCGTTGAATGGTATGATGAAAGACAATGTTTTTGGACAAACCGTAGTAAACTTAAACTGTATTTTAAAGATGATGATAGTGTTTCTATACATGATTTGAAAAATATGCCTATAAATTCTTTTGATGATGAATTGTTAAGTATTTGCCTAAACAAGTATAAACAAAGTGACATTTTACATAAGAGAGAAATAACCATTATGTTAACGAATATTTGCTTTTTTAGAAATGAATTTTCTACGAATGAAGAAACACAGAAAACACAGGAAAACATTGAAAAGTTTATCAATGAATTGTATATTCTCAGCGATAATGAGAAAGATAAAATGATAAAGGCTTGTGTTAAACTCTCTATTGAACAATTGCAAACCTATTTGAAGCAAGTTAAAAAATAAACATAGCTTTAAAAACCGTATTTATATTCAAACATATATACGGTTTTTAATATATTAATAAGATGTTGATAGATGATTGACGAAGAAAGATGATGGGTGTATAATAAAACTAACTAGATTTACAGGAGGAAAAATTATGGATTGGAAGTTTTGGGTGGGGGATGTTGCGATTCCTATAATTACTTTTGTAATAGGATTTTTTGCTGGAAAGGCTGTAGAAAAAAGAGCAAAATCAAAAATTAAAGGGAGCAATAATACTGTAATACAAAACAGTAAAATTGAAAAATGAGGGAACTTATCGCAATGTTTGAAAAAGTTAAAGGATTGTTTTGTACAAGTACGTCTTCAATAGGCTCAAAGTCAAACAATAATACTGTTATTCAAAATAGTTCAATAAATAATCTTGTGGTATGTAATAATACTACAGAATTCATACCGATGATGGCAGAGGCAAAAAGATATGATATGATACAAAATCAGGTGGCAGAATTATTGTTACAAGCAAAGCGTTCACATCCCTTATATCCTGTATTTAGTGCTACATATAATGAAAAGCTAAATAAATTGGTAAGTACACCCGAGACGGAAGATGCATTTAGCAGGTATCCAAAAAGCATTAAAGGTGCCTACCTTTTTGACAAAAAAGAGTTTCCGTATATGGACGATAATGAAAATATATGGGAGTATTCTTACCGAACTCAAACAAAAATGGAAATGAAGACGACCGCATATAAAGAGTATTTAGGCGAGCACGAAGACCCATTTCCTGTGATGGAATATCAAGATGGAATGATTACTGTTTTAGAACCACCTCCGTTTCCACCTGCAGTTGAGGTTAATATGATTGCAGGAGATATAATTATCCCTGTGATGATAAGAAGAAAACCTTGCATGGAATACGGAGTGTTAATGTTTGAAACAGTTTCTAATGAGTGTGGTTTTAATGTTAATATTATAGTTAATGAAAAGCAAGGGACATCATCTTTTCGTATAGATAAAACATTAGATTGTAGTTTGTATGTTCAAGTGCAAAGAGAAAAATGGCTTGAAGAGATACAAAGTAATAGGTTAATATCTATTATGTTAGGAGATGCTGAAATACTTAGGGCAGTTCCAAATGAAAAAGATTTAGATATGCCACTTTTCAAATTAGCGCCATATATTAGATGTTATATTGAAAACTTGCTAACTATAGAACATCATACTGGTTGTAAATTTTCAACCAAGGTAAGTCAAATATCAATGAAGGATTACAATACTGCAAGAATAATGGCATCTTCTATTGAAGGCAAATGGTACTGCGAAAAGAAAGATTTTGACAATACAATTAGATGTGATTATGACAAATTACCTAAAGTTTTTTGCAGTGACAAAGATGGTCAAGATGAAATATTGGCTGTTGCTGATATTATTAACATTTCTTTATATGGGCAATGTTTTACTATTGATAAATATATAATTGGATATAAGCATGCGCGAATTAACAATTTAACTTCTGTTATAAAAAATCGGGACAAGAAGAAAAAGCAAATTCTTTTAACTTTCCGTCCAATTAAGGGACATGATACCTTCTTTAAATATCAGAAATTCGAAGGAATTAGTCTTCTTTCTGAATGATGCGTATAACAAGAAAAATCCGTATTACTTCAAGGAAAATGAGCCAAGGAGAATACGGATTTTAGTTTTTTAATATGTAGGACTATGTAATAGAGAGCCTGCTATATTAAGGAAAATAATTGACGAAAAAAGGGGATTGTTATATAATATTATTGAGTACATAAGAAAGGGGAGCGAGATATGATTAACATACCTGCTTCGTTTAAAAATGACCATGAGGATTATATAACAGTTCCTGTACTTAAGGAGTTTGTTAAAACACATAATGTAAAGACTAATGTTTCGGAAAAAAGAGAAAATCTCTTTGATAAAATAATAGAATTTGGTAATGAAAGTGAAGAAAAAGGCGAACTTGTGTTGGACTGGATTGACTATGTTGTACAGGAAGGCATTAAAGATATACAGCTTCACTATGCTCCGTTGCCCGATAATATGAGTATGTTGGCGAAAGATAATGGGAAATTGTTAAATCATATTTCTGCATATGTTGATAAAAGCGTAAGTAGGCACCTCTGTCAAAATGTTTACGGAGAACATTTTGTTCTTATTGATGCTAAAACAGAAAAATCTCGAGCAGGCGAAAAGATAGTATTCATTTTTTGTAAAAGCTTGTATGTTCATGACCCTAAGAAGAACATTACAAAGAAAATCGATTATCCTGTAATTGCAGAGTACTATAAAAAAGGGGAGTGGCTTCTTGTAAAAGCCAAGCCAAAAAGCAATTTGTATATTTATGAAAATAAAGAATTTAATCTTGAAAAAGCCCAATTAACAACAACCGAAAAGGAAACAAAGAAGATTGTGGATATGGTTAAAAAGATTTTGTCTGTTCAAGAGGTGAATGGGCGAGGTGTGGAATATGACTTGAAAAATAGAATATTTCAATTGTTGGATAAATACACTAATACGCCAGAAGAAATAAAGGGCGTCATGGAAAATGCTGATAGTTCAGTTCTTGAAATATCGAAAAAGATAAGTGACTTATGCTTTGTTGAAGGTAAATGCGGTATTCCTGAAAATATGAAGAAAGATATTGATGATGATATAAGAAACATATTAGAAAAATATTTATCGATTAATTGGAAGGATAAAGATGTTTTTGTGAAGGATAGGGATGCATATCCAGTAAAGTTAAGTGCCACAGATGAAGAAGAGTCAAAGGTGGAGCAGACAGCCGCTGCATTAGAACCGTTGCAGACAAAAGCGTTGTTTTTTGATAATAAGAAAATGTTGTACAAGAATAAGAGTTGTGATGGAATTGTGTTTAGGTGGAGAAGAATCAATCCTATCAATGGTCAAAAACTAATGTTTCCTGTGAAAATGTCGGCAAATGGTAGAGGTATATGCACGTTTAAATTTACAGAGTATACCGTTAAGGAGGATATTGAAAATGTTATCTTCTCAATTATTGAAACTGGAGAAAATACTGAGTCATGAACAGATTGACAGAATAGAAAGTTATATTACCTCTTTTTCGACAAATACTAAACTCACAGCTTCTAAATTTGCTATGGATATGCAATTTGATATTGCACAAGCACGAAAAGTATTAGATGTGTTAGTAGATATTGGAGTGTTCAGGTTTAGCTTTATAGTACGGTGTCCATCATGTGGACTATTACTTGAACCTGTAGAAGATATAACAGACATAGAATCACAAATTACTTGTTATGGTTGTGATGTAGAAAGTGATATTAGTACCGATGATGTAGAGGTAATATATACATTAAAAGAAGTCCCTTTTGTTGAAGGGCAACAGAGTTATCAAATCGAAAGGTCAGAGACGTCTGTTGTCCTAAACGAAGACTCTCTGACAGCTTTTTTGGAATTACACGATTATAATTCAAACTTAGTTTTCTACAATCCTACACAATCAGAGGAGGATGTTCTTATAGAAAAATACAACGATATATTCTCTAAACATAAAACTACAACAGCTAAGGGAAAAACATTGGAAGATTTGGTAGCTACATTGTTCAATACTTGTAAGCATTTTAGAGCGACGACTGGTATGCGACTTCAGCCAAATCAAATTGACTGTTATGTTAGGAATAAGTTGTTTGCTCCAGGAGTGCCAGGCTTGACGGGTATAGATAGCTTTATGATAGAGTGCAAAAATGAAAAGAGACCACCTACAGCAACTTATTTCAATAAATTACACAGTGTTTTAAGAGTTGCAGGTAAGCACTTTGGGATTATAGTAAGCAAGGCATCTGCACCTAGTACGTTTGTTAAACTTGCAAATCAAATCTTCTTAAGAGATGATATCGTAATCATTTCAATAGATAAGGATGATTTGGAAAACATAATTGTAAATAAAAATAACCTTTTAGAATGTATAGGACGAAAGGTTAGCGAGGTAACAGTAAATGCAACAAAAGACTTAGTAGAATTGGGATTATACGATTGCTGATTAACATGAGTTAAAGAAAAATCCGTATTACTTCAAGGCAGATGAGCCAAGGAGAATACGGATTTGTTATATCATCCTGTCTTTCTTTCTTGATGGCTGTTAAGGATTTCTTCCAGTAACAATAATTTTTGAGATTTAGGACAGGACAAACTGTTGAGTTGAGCTGTGATTGCTTCAATATGCATTGTTGTAACCCTCTTTTTCAACTCTTCAATTTTCTCCGATGTAGTCGGATAATGTACGATTATGTTCATCACTGCCCTCCTTTCTAAAGTGTATGAACGGAGGATTGTACATTATTTCTACAAAGGGTAATTAGGGTAAATTTCTACCGAAAATTTCTTAATTTTTAAAATTTTCTTTATTTCTTTTAGAGAAAGATTTACCCTAATTTCACTATACGGAGAAAAATTAATTTTTTAATCTTTGTCTACGAGAGTTGTTATCAGAATAACAATTTTTCATCCTTTCCACAAATGCATTGACTTCTTGAATGTATTCAGTTTCTACAGTCAAGTTGTAATAATAATCGCTTGATTTATGGGCTTCTAAGCCATAGTAGTCAAAAAGTATTTTGGCTATATTATGTGACTTTTCAGCATGCAGTTTATTTTCTCTGCACCAAGCCATATATTCTGCATTAAAATCGGAACGCAAAGTTTTGCCGACTCCAATATTACAATAATGCTCAACGAAAGTGAGTAGAGTATTATTGTCAGCAATATACTTAATTCTGTTGTTTTTAATAGATTCACTTTCAGTGAATTTATATCCTCTATCTATAGCATTTTTAAAATACTGTATGCATGCACTTGCAATAATATCTTTTTCTGTCAGCATTTTTTCTAACAAATATGGATCACGTTTTTCATTAGGAATAATATTTTTGCAATGTATAATATTAAATCTCTCATATACATGACCCCCTGTATCTCCGCCAAACTTGGGCAAGTCATTACAGTTATACCAAAGGAAACCTTGGTATTTAAAAGAAAACTGAGGTTTATATTTGACATTAGCGAATATTTCATCACCTCCCGTTAACTCTTTGAGAATATTAATTTCTCCAACACGAGCATAGGACATATCGCCACAACCAGCTAAACGTTTATTGTGTAACGGAGCTGTTCCGAATGTATCGTTAAGATTTTTTAAATCTATAGAGATACTGTTATGCTTGCCAATTAAGGATATAATAAGTTCTCTTAACTGTGTCTTGCCAGTATTGCCAGGACCTACTAACATTAATAGTTTCTTAAATTTATATCCGGGTACATTACTTAATATAGCACCCATGTATTCAAGCAAAAATTGCTTAGTCAGTTCGTCATCGCCAATAAGGTCTTGGAGATACTGTTTGAAAACAGGTGCATCATTCAAATCTGCATTATGAATATAATTGCAAGGGATTTGAATGGTGGACAATATATCCTTGTTGTGAGGCAGAAGCTCATTAGTATCTACTTTTAGAATGCCATTTTTAAAATTAATGATATTTTCGTCTCTGTTAAAATGTCTTTCAGCTACGGTAAAGTTGGTTTTAAACTCATCATATACGGCTTCCCAAAGTTTCTTCTTTCTGATTTCAACAGGAATAAATTCCTTTATAAAAGCTTTGAAATCAGTATCAGAAACAGACATATATACACCATGGCTATTATAGATATAAATACTTGTTGGTGTAATTATTATAGGGTGGTTTTCCTTAATGTGCATATAAAGCAGTTGTGTATTAATGTGACGTTTGTCGACTTCGTCCCTGAAAATCCAAGAGGCATTTTCAAAATCGATTTTCAAATTAAATTTATTGTACATATGACAACCTTTCCGCATATTGCCAAAGCCTGTACACAACTTTGACAATATGCTTAAAAAAATTTTTTTTTCTTGGGTGCGCCCCCTATATAATAAATACCATATTTTTTATGTGTCAGTGCTTGAAAAATTGTATGCAATATGATATACTTTAGCTTGCATACAACAAAAGGGGTGGAAAAATGACTGATATTAAGGGAATTTCTGAACCGTTATATTTCTATTACAGAATAAACACTGTAACGAAGATGGAGACATTTATTTTAAGAGGAAAGCCTATAACTGATGATTTGGAAGAAATGTATTACTGTTTTCCGAGCGATATTGAAATGCCATTGGGGACTATTTTTTCAATCATTGGTGGGGTAACAGAGAACATCCTACTTTCAATATCAATGGAAGATACATTAAAGAGAAACGAAGAATATTTAGAGAAATTTGAACAAATAGAAAACATTGAGCTTTCGTTACAGGCTTTTTTGCTTTGTGCAAGTCTAAATGCAGATTATAGTGATATTAACTCGAAAGAAAATATTGCTATCTATAATTTAAACAGGTTTATTAGTGAATGTGTGGCTAACTACAACTATGCTACAAATGACTATTTAGAAAAAGTTATATTAGCAAATTCTATACCATTCCCGAAATTCGATAGAATTATTGTTGATTATTCTTATCTAAAAAGAAAAGGGGAGTATAGTGATGAAGATATGAAAAATTTTTTAGATAATAAAATGCCGTTTCAAAAACAATGGAGTGAATGGGTAGACGGATTAAATATAGAAAAATACGAATACTATTCTGTAGATACAGTGAGTGGGTTTTTAGCGACATTATTAAAAGTGATTTTTGATAATCGAAAGGTTATCAATATCTGTGAAAACTGTTGTTGTTATTTTGTTCCATTAAAAAGAAGTGATGAAAAATATTGTGTAACTAATAAGTATGCAGGTGAACAAGATTGCAAAATGGCAGTAAGAATAGAAAAGCAACGAAATAGATTATCTTTGAAGCAAAGCCATATCGACAAAATGGAACGGAGCGTTAGGTCAATGCTATATTATCGTGTAAACAGTGCATTGCCTCGCAACCAAATTTCGCAAAAAGAATATGGTAAAATTTGCGAAGAGATACATTCATATAAGAAACGAATAGAAGAAGGCTTATGTAGCATTGAAGAATATGAGTTGTTTTTAAAGAAGTTTTTTAAAAGGAAATACAAATAGAAAAAGCACATTATCATCGAAAAAAATGATAGTGTGCTTTTTGTTTGCTGGTTAAAAGGTTATTTTGTTGTTAAGGAGCGTTAAGAGGCTCACAGGGGATTTTTAAATACGTACTTGGGAAACGGGTGCGGGGGAAAGATTATTCGCCTTAAAAAGGGTGTCAGGAGTTTTTCTCCTTGTCGAAATAATTAAGAATGTTGCAGATGATGGCAATTTCTTCTTCGGTTAAGCCGTCTAATGATAAGGTTCTTTTGTTGTCAACCTCTAATAAATAGTCGGTGGAGATACGGAACAGCTTTGCCATAGCAATGATATGCTTCATGGCAGGGACAGAGGTTTGGTTTTCCCATGCTAATACACTCGTCCTTGCAATACCTAACTTATTTGCTAAGTCTGCCTGACTATAATTATATTGTTCTCTTAACATTTTAATGCGTTCATGTATCATTCAAATCCACCCTTTCTTATCATAATTGTACACAATGTATTGTTATTTATACACAACATTAAAAGATGTGTATATTGACAAAATAAAAAGGAATGTGTTATTATTTAGAAAGAAATTAAGAAAGGTTGTGACTAAATGAAAAAATTTGTATCAATGGCAGTGATTATTTGTATGATGCTTAGTTTGTGTTTAGTGCCTATGGCATCAGGAGTACAGACATTTTGGGATGTGCCTGAAAGCCATTGGGCATATTCCCATGTAATGAACATGGTTGAAAGAGGTGTTGTATCAGGCTACCCTGACGGAGGATTCCATCCTGATGCATACTTAACACGTGCAGAAGCGGCTACAATGATTGCAAAAATTGGAGGAAGTCAGAATTCTATATATTCAGGATTTTATGCTGATGTAACACAGAACGATTGGTTTTGTAATTATGTTGAAGGTGTAAAGCAGTATTTTAACAGCTATACCGAAAGCAATGGAACGGTAAATTTCCGACCTAATGATTACGCCACAAGAGAAGATGTAATTGTTGCATTGATGAAGCGAAATTCGAGCCAAGAGCTTTATGAGGTAAAAAGTCCTACAACAGCAATGACATATACAGATTTTGCGAATGTAAGAAAAGAAAATCAGCCATATTTTGAAGAGGCAATAAACCAAGGAATAGTAACAGGTTATGCAGACGGAACTGTTCGTCCTCACGGTAACTTGACACGTGCAGAGATGGTTACACTGTTATCTAAAATTTATGGAGTTCCATTGACTCCCGAAGAAATGCTTGCGTCAGGGCAGATGTCATATACTTTTGGGTGTACTTTAGAGGAATTTATTGAAAGATACAATAATGCCGTAAGTGCAAATTATGACATTCTTTTACAAGAGGATAGTTCTCCAACAAAAGAGGCAGATTTACTTATTGAAAAAGCCACAAAACCGTCAGATATGTATGAGGGCTGGTACAATTTTATTAACTTCAGTAAAGCTATTGAGTCATTTGACTTTGGTAGCATAAATAATTGTCAGGGGTATTTCCTTGGTAACGATTCATGGGGAGGGCTTCACTTCTTTGTAATTTGTAAGAACAACAGAGTTGTGTGGATTTCAAGAGAAGGATGGAAAGCAGAAAATAAATTTAAAACAGCATGTATGATTATTGCTTCCATGGGCACTAGCTATGAGGACGCTTGTAATATCATAAAAATGAAAAAAGAAAATCCCTACTTTACACGTGTAGGTAATGCTTGTATTGATGTTAGCAACAGCAGTTTTACATTGGCTGATATCAACGAAATTCAAAAAGTACAGTTTGGACTTGCTGTAGCAAAGCAAGGTGAAGAATTAGGAGCACTTGACATTACTATTGATAAACTCATTGAAAAGTATAATGCTAATATTAAGCAATGTTTTAAATACATAACGGTAGATACTAATCAAAAATGGTCAGAGGACTACATGATTAATCCTAATGGTCTTGTAAGAGAAGAACTTCATAAGTACGATGGAAAATTGGTTGAAGTAAACAGATATTTTGCAGGAACTTTTGTGGCATATACTGACAAACAAAACCGTGTAATAGAAATAATTCCGCATACAGAATACGCCATGGGTAGCATACATGTTAATGATGACCCTAAGGTAATAGACATTTCAAATGCCGTACATATTTCGATGATTATGGCTTTAGAAAATATATCATTTTCCGAAGCAAAAGTTTATTACGAGAAAATGCAGTCGGGAAGAATTACAAAGAGCAGTACTGTTAATTATGACTCGGAAGGATTTAAATCCATATTGGAACCAAAAGCACAACCAGGGACAACTACAATTTCCGAAGAAAAAGAATATACACTTCGTAAACTGACAGATACATATGTATACAAGTCGTCTGTAACTCCCAATGGATATTATATGTTAAAAGTGTCAGGTATGACTGAATTCAAAGATGATATTTATTTCATCTATTACGAAAATCGTTATGATGATGGATTATACGTTTGCAAATTAGATGTTGAAAGTGGAAAAACAAGTAAGTTTTTTGACCCTTCTAATCTTGAATATGAGGGAGAATATCAAGGTGAAGACGTGGAATTTATGGATTTCTGTGCAACACAGGTGTTTTATGACAGAGAAAACGATAAGCTCCTTATGGCTGGAAGTTTCCGAGAAGCGGAAGATGAAGACGGAGAAAGAATAAATGTCCAGAACAACACTTTTGTATATGATATAACAAGCGGAAAAGCAAAATTCTGCTGTGAATTCATTGGAGGAAAGCATTATATTTACGGAGTGAAAGACAATTGTGTTATCCTTAGTGGTGGAGAAAGCATTCAATTGAAAAATGGATATTGGGTGGATATGGACACACAAAAAGTTACCAAGAGTTACTCGGGAGAACATATGATGGAGCATAATGGTGTAACATACAGAATGAATTATAATTGTGTTCAGCGTAAATATGATGATAACGATAAGTTTTATGACCTTGTAAATATAATTGCCTTTAACGGAGATGATTATGAGGACAACTATATTGCTATCGGTGACGGATGTTATTATATTTACGATGCAGAGGGCAGCATTAATGGTTCAATATATAAATACTATGTCGAAGATGAAGAGGGGATAGAACTTATAACGAATAGTCCCGTAAAAGAGCTCGATGATGTGGATAAAACATTTTTTGCTATCAATGAAAATTGTTTTGTTTTCTACGACCATGACACACAAGCATTTTATGCTTTAGAAGCAAATTAACGAAAGAAGAGGAGATAAAGAAAAATGGCAAAGATGGATGAAATTTTAGGTAAAGCAAAAGACATGGCAAGTGATGCTATGGAAAAAGCAAAAGAGTATGATTATAAAGGAAAAGCAGAAGAACTGAAAGAAAAGGCAGCAGAAACAGTTGAAAAAGCAAAGGCTTATGATTATGAGGCGAAGGCAAAAGAGATGTCTGAAACTGTTAAGAATTATGATTATAAGAGCGAAGCTGAAAACATTAGAAATGGTGGCATTAAATATTTTTGGAATAAGCATAAGAAGTTAGCAATTATAGTATTAGTTGTATTAATAATTGGTGTTATTAAATTGTTTAGTGGTAATGGTAGTGATGCAATGTTCATAAGAAATGATGATACGGCTGTGGACATTGCAATTGACCGTACATATAAAGCAGTAGGCGGAAAAGACCCTCAGTTTGTATCAGCTGACATTATAGAAAGAAACAAAAATAGTAACGGATATATAATTGAAGTTATATGGAAGGAAGACACAGCATATAGGTTTACAACTAACTTTGTCGTGTTTGTAGGCATCAAGGATGATTCTGACAAAAATAACATTCAGTATAGCTACAACTATCTCTTTACACAAAGTGAAAATTATGAAAAAGAATTAGTCCCGAAATTAAAAGCTGAAGTAGATTGGGATAATCAGTAAAAGAGAATAAAATTAATATTTGAATAGCAATAATTGAAAAACACATAAAATATTCCCCTGAATTGTTGGGAGTTCAGGGGGTGAGACTTTTGCTCAGAATTGTATTGGAAGATGATTCAATAGAAGTAGACGATATGATGGAACAAAAACTTATTGAAATTGCAAATCATATAAATGCGATTATCGCTATTGTGTGCGAATATCCGCAATGTGACGAATGTGTTGTTCAGTTGAACGAATGCAGAAAAAAGATTAGAAAGTGTTTTAGATAAAACAAATTAATAACTCCCACTAAGAGGCTGATATGGGTATAAATGATACCTGTATCAGTCTTTTTTAATGGCATTTAAGGAAAGTTTTTGCTTTTTGAGGAATTTAGGAGAATAATTAAGTTTGGGAGCCGTTATGATAGTATTGTATCAATCTACTTTTAAGGAGTTATTAATTATGGAAAACAAGAAAATTGCTGTCTATTCAAGAAAGTCAAAGTTTACTGGCAAAGGAGAAAGTATTGAAAATCAGATTGAATTATGTAAGGCTTATATAAAGCAGAAAAATCCAAGTATTACAGATGAAGATATTGTTGTGTATGAGGATGAAGGCTATTCGGGGAAGAACACTAACAGACCACAATTTCAGCAGATGATGAAGGATGCGAAAGGAAAAAAGCTGAAAGGAATAGTTTGTTACAGATTAGACCGTATAAGCAGAAGCGTAAGTGACTTTACACTGCTGATTACAGAGCTTGACGAATACGGAATGAGCTTTGACTCTATTAATGAACAGTTTGATACATCCACATCAATGGGAAAAGCCATGATGTATATTTGCTCAATTTTTGCACAGTTGGAAAGGGAAACAATTGCAGAGAGAATAAGGGACAATATGCATGAGCTTGCAAAAACGGGCAGATGGCTTGGCGGAAATACTCCCACAGGGTATGAGAGCGAAAAGATTGTAGAGAGAATAAACATAAACGGCAAAAAGATGGAGGCATTTAAACTTAAAACCATACCCGAAGAAGCGGAAATAATAAAATTGATTTATGGTAAGTTTATTGAATTTAACAGCCTTACAAAGACAGAGACGTTTTTCTTGCAGAACCATATTAAAACAAAGAACGGAAAAGACTTTACGAGATTTACCATAAGGACAATACTACAAAATCCCGTATATATGATTGCGGATGAAGATGCCTGGAAATACTTTGAGGATTTGGGAGTTGAAATATACTCGGAAAAAGAAAAGTTTGATGGTGTACATGGCTTAATTGGCTACAATAAAACCTTGCACAGAACAGGTAAAGCCAATATAGTAAAAAGCATTGACGAATGGATAATTGCAGTAGGCAAGCATAGGGGAATTATATCGGGTGCTGACTGGGTAAAGGCACAAAGACTTTTGGAGCAGAATGTGTCAAAGGCGTATAGAAAGCCAAGAAGTCATACAGCTTTACTATCGGGATTATTGGTATGTGGGCATTGTGGTGGCTTTATGCGACCGAAGGTATACAACAAGGATTTTGAGGGCGGAGAAAAAAGATTTGGCTATTTGTGCGAAACTAAGGAAAAGAGCAGAAGACATAATTGTGATATGAAAAATCCCAACGGAAATACTTTAGATAGAGCTGTTTGTGAAGAAATAAAGAAGTTGTCCGAGCATGACAGCGAATTTATAACGCAGTTGGAAAACAGCAAGAAGAAAATTGTATCAAGTAGTGACGAGATAGACATGCAGATTGATGCTTTAGAAAAGAGTATTGGAGAAAAGCAGAAGCAAATTAATAAACTTCTTGAAGCTATGGCAAAGGCTACAGGGGAGTTTTCTAATGATTATATAAATCAGTATATAGAAGAAATAGGCGGAGAAATTAAAAAAGCTGAACAAAGACTAAAAGAGTTGAAGAGTATGACAAGAGAGCATGAGTTATCAGATAGTGAGTTTGATATATTGAAAGATATTTTAAAATCCTTTGCAAATACCTTTGAACATATGAGCATTGAGCAAAAGAGAGCTGCCATAAGAACATTTGTTAAAAAGATTGTTTGGGATGGGGAAAATGTGCATATGTATATGTATGGAAGTGACGAAAATTACAAGTTTGAGGTGGATTTTGACGGCGAAGAAAAAGGAGCCGTTGCGAGGGGGTTGAAAACGAGGTTTTAATGTACTTAAGGCATGAGAAAAAGTTCAATTCCCAGATTTCCCTTTCGGAGCCTATAGGCTTTGACCAGGAGGGTAACGAAATAAGCCTGATGGATATTCTCATAGGAGACGGAGAAGATGTATGCGAAAAGGTTGACAGAAGCGAAAAGCTTAAAAAGCTTTTTGAAAAGGTGAGGGCTATTAAGGATGCGAGGGAAAAGGAAATAATATACTTGCGTTACGGTTTGTCGGGTGGTGAGCCCATGACACAGAAGGAGGTTGCAAAAAAGATGGGAATAAGCCGCTCATATGTGTCAAGAATAGAAAAAAAGGCGATTTCTCACCTACGTGAAAGTTGACATTTAATTTTTAAGAGAGTATAATTAACTGCAAATGACAAGGAGGATTACCATGGAAGGTCTTTTGGTTATTATTGAAAAGATAGGCTACATCGGTATTATGATACTGATAGGCTTTTTATGTGAAAAAACAGGCTTTGTTAAAAACATTGCAAACTCGGTTTCGGGTATTATTAAAAATATTACCTTGCCCTGCTTATTGCTTACCTCGCTTATAAGTAACACCCTTGATGCCTCTAAGGCAAAAAATGGTGCTCTGATTGTGGGAATGGGGTTATGTGCCATTGTGGTAATGATGCTTCTGGGAAACCTCTGGGGAAAGCTTTTAAAGCTGGACACAGGCAAAAGAGGCATACAGATTGCAATGGGAAGCTTTGGCAACGTTGCCTTTTTAGGCTACCCTCTCATACAGGCACTTTTGGGACCTGAGGGGCTTTTATATGCAGTTTTTTACAACCTCATAAACGATGGTCTTCTGTGGAGCTTTGGCTTAAGTGCCATAAGCGGTGAAAAGGGCATAAAGAAGCTTAAAAATATGCTTAACATATGCACTCTTTCCTTTGCGGTGGGGCTTGTGATGCTTATTTTGGGGTTAAAGCTTCCTTCCATGCTGCAGGACTCACTTGCATCGGTTGGCAGTGCAACAACACCCCTTTCCATGCTCTTTATAGGTGCAACAATGGCACGTGCGGATATTATAAGTGCACTTAAACGCCCTGCGGTTTATCTTTTGACCTTTACAAAGATGGTGTTTATGCCTCTTGTTATTATAGGTGTGCTTGCGGTATTTTTCAGAGGCGTTATGAACATAACTGCCATGATGACCCTTGTATTGCAGGTTGCAATGCCTGCACAGACAATGGTTGCAATACTTGCAAAGGAGTACGACCTGGACTCAAAGTACGCGGTGGAGGTTATATTCATAACAACGGTTTTTGCTCTTGTGAGTTTGCCGGTTATATATCAGTTTGCATTTAACGTTCTGGGATAAAGGAGAAAATTATGAAATTATTACTTATAAACGGACCTAATATGAATATGCTGGGTATTCGTCAGCCCGAAATTTACGGGAAGGACACCCTTGGGACAATTGAGGAGTTGACAGTCAACAAGGCAAAGGAGCTTGGCTGTGAGATGGACTGCTTTCAGTCAAACCACGAGGGTGCCATAATTGACAAAATCCATGAGGCGTACGGAAAATATGACGGCATTGTGATTAACCCTGCGGCGTATACTCACTACAGCTACGCCATTGCAGATGCTTTGGGGGCAGTGGCTATCCCTGCAATTGAAATTCACATGTCGGACATTCATTCCCGTGAAAGCTTTCGTGCAAATTCCGTTACCCTTCCTTACTGCATAGGTCAGGTGGCAGGCTACGGAAAGGAAAGCTATGCAATGGGCGTGGAAAAACTGGTGGGACACTTAAAGCAATCAGCAATGAGTAATGAGTAATGAGCAATTAAGGAAAGGATTTTGCAAGGGCAAAATCCTTTTTTGTTGCATATAATAGACTGAGGTGCTGTATATGCGACTTGGAATTAGTTCTCCCTATGAAAAAAGAAGCCCCGTGAGGTTTTTGTGGTACATATTGTTTACGCTTACAGTAATTGCTGCAGTATTTATATGGATAAACATAAAGGTTGCCCCATTTGTTGTTTCGGTTACAAAGGGCTATGCGGAAAACGTGGCGTCAAACACTTTAAACACCATCGTTGACGAAACGCTGAAAAACGAAGAATACAGCTTTGTTGATGTGATAAGAGATGCAAACGACAGAGTTGTGGCGGTTACCATGAACAGTGCCGATACAAATATTTTTATGACTAAAATTGCCATTGGGCTGAAGGAGAGAATTGCAGAAATGAAGGAGGTTGAGGCAAAAATACCTCTTGGGAACTTTTTACCTTACCCTTTTCTTGCAGGACTTGGCCCCGAGGTGCCCGTGAAGTTCCTTATACTTGCAAACACGGCGGTAAGTGCAAAGGAGGATTTTGTGGCAAAGGGGATTAACCAGAGCCTTTATACGCTGTCTTTACATGTGGTTACGGACGTGGGAATTTACATACCTGCAATGCACTCCTCCGTAACGGTTGAAAATGAGGTGCCCATTGCACAGACGGTGATTGTGGGAAGTGTTCCCGACAGCTATACAAACGTTGAAGGCATGGAAGGAAGCGTGCAGGATACGGTGCTTGATATAGAATAGGTGAAAGAGGGCTAAAAAGTAACAAAAGTTAGTATTCAGGGCGAATAATACTCTTGACAGATGGAATTAAAAGTATTAAAATATGAGTAATAATAAATAATATTATACTTGTTAGGAGTAGGTACTATGGTAGTAAAGCAGGTTGTTGTACAGAATCAGGTTGGTCTTCATGCCCGTCCTGTTACATTTTTTATTCAGAAAGCAAACGAATTCAAGTCAAGTATATGGGTTGAAAAGGAAAACAAGAAGGTAAACGCAAAGAGCTTGCTGGGCGTTCTTTCCTTAGGCGTTGCAAGAGGTATGGAAATTACAATCAGCGCTGAAGGCGAGGATGAGCAGGCAGCTGTGGATGCACTTGAAGCTCTTATCGATTCCAATTTTGAAGAATAATAAATTAAAGGCAGTTTTGCAATGGTAAAACTGCCTTATTAATTAAAAAGGGGGATTAACATGAACAGAATCAAACAGTGCTTTGACCGTGAATGGGACTTTTATGCAGGCGACATTGACGTGCAGTATGCCATTAAAGCAGGCTGTACAGGCGGTGTTACCGTGTGTGACAAGCGTGCTGACGGTGAATGGCTTGCCATTGCCTACAACGACAAGGAGGTTGACATAAAGCTCGACAAGTCTCTTCTTAAGAAGGTGAACCTTCCTCACGACTGGGTTGTTGAGGGTAACTTCTCAAAGCGGGAATGGGATGCTCAGGGCTATCTTAAGCAGGGCATCGGCTGCTACAGAAAAGAATTTGACCTGCCCGAGGAATACAAGGGAAAGGTTGTAAGTATAGAATTTGACGGTGTTTCCAGAAATGCAACAGTATGGGTTAACGGACACCTTATCGGAAGCCACTTCTCCGGCTATTCTTCCTTCTCTTACGATATTTCCGAGTACCTCAAGTACGGTGAAGAGGGTATAAACTGTATTTTCGTAAAGGTTGAAGCGGACAAGTACGAGGGCTGGTGGTATGAAGGTGCAGGTATTTACCGTCACACATACCTTACAGTTACGGACAAGCTTCACGTTAAAAAGTGGGGTACATATGTTACAACACCTTCTGTTTCTGATGAAGAAGCCACAGTTGAGGTTGAAACAACAGTTGTAAACAAGTTTGCAAAGGGCGAAAAGGCTGTGCTTGAAACAACTATTTACGACAAAAACGGTGTTGAATGTGCACAGGGCTCTGTGGAGTTTGAAGTGGGCATGCTGGACGAGGCTGTTTTAAAGCAGACCTTTACCGTTAAGAACCCCATGCCCTGGGATATTGAAAACCCCAACCTTTACAGCATGGAAACAATTATTATGCAGGACGGCAACGTTATAGATACATACCAGACAACCTTTGGTATAAGAACACTTGCCTTTACAAAGGAAGGCTTCTTCTTAAACGGCAAGCACGTTGAGGTTAAGGGTACATGTAACCATCAGGATTTTGCAGGCTTAGGCGTTGCACTTCCCGATTCCATTAACGAGTTCAAGATTAAGAAGCTCAAGGAAATGGGCTCCAACGCTTACCGCTGTTCACATCATCCGCCTACGCCTGAGCTTTTAGATGCATGTGACCGTCTTGGTATGCTTGTTATGGATGAAAACAGAAAGCTTGACTGCACAGACCGTGGCGTTGAAGACCTGACAAGCCTTCTTTACCGTGACAGAAACCATCCTTCCGTATTTATGTGGTGTCTTGACAACGAAGAGGTTATCTTAGGCACAATAATCGGTAAGAGAATTGAGCAGAGACTTCGTGAAATTACTCACAAGATTGACCCCACAAGACCCACAACAGTTGCGATGAACCATGGCTGGAATGAAAACGAATACTGGGAATGCATGGATATTATGGGTTATAACTACGGTCAGAGAAATAATCAGTACGTTAAGGACCTGGAAAATTATCCCGACAGAATGACAATCTGTACAGAGTCTACCTCAAGTACAACAACACGCGGCATTTACGAGGCAGACGTGGAGAAGGGTTACTGCACTTCCTACGAAACAAACCTTGCTTCCTGGTGCTGTACTCATGAACGCAGCTGGATGGATTATAAGAATAATCCCCGTCTTACAGGTATTTTTGTATGGACAGGCTTTGACTATCGTGGTGAACCCACACCCTATGCATGGCCCTGCATTAACTCGCACTTTGGTATTATGGACACCTGCGGTCTTCCCAAGGATGGCTATTTCTACTACAAGGCTATGTGGCGTGATGAACCCAGTATTCACTTTATGCCCCATTGGGACCTTAAGGAAGAGGGCGAGGATGTTTGTGTAAGAGTGGTTACAAACTGTGAAACAGTTGAGCTTGTGCTTAACGGCAAATCCTTAGGCGAAAAGGAAATGGTTAAGTATGCTCACGTTGATTTTGACGTGAAGTACGAAGCGGGCGAAATTAAGGCTATAGGTAAAAACGGTGGTGTTGCTGTTTGCGAATGTGTGAGAAGAACAAGCGGACACGCTTACAAGGTAGTGCTTGAACCCGACAGACAGACAATTAAAGCTGACGGCTGTGATGCAGTTGTTGTTTACGCTAAGATTTACGATGAAAAGGGCGATGTTGTGTCCTTTGCAGATAATGAGGTAAGATTCCGTGTGGAAGGTGCGGCTAACATTATAGGTGTTGGCAACGGTGACCCCTCAAGCTTAGAGCCTGACAAGGCTACACCTCTTAAGGACTTCCGCGGAAGACCCATTACTCTTGAGGCTTATAACCATGACAAGCAGAACAAGAGAAGAGCCTTCAACGGTGCTTGTATGGTAATTCTGCAGTCTGACGGCAATGCAGGGGAGGTTAAGCTCACTGCTAAGGCTAACGGATTGGTAAGTGACACAATTACAATAGTGGCTGAATAAACAGGGCTGTTGCTTTTAGCGCAGACCGTTCAAAGGCAATGAATGTAGAATTTGTGGTGGTTTAAAAATATTTTATAGAGGTAGAGGAACGCAATGCTTTGCGTTCCTCTTTTCAATATATGCCTTTGAACTACGAACCAAACTCACCGCTCGGCGTACCTTTGTACGCCGTCGGGCAACGGTCAACCGCAGGACGGACGCTGCGGTTTCCTGAGTTTGATTCATTCTGCATCTAAATTCAATCAGCCCAATGGAAAAGCGAGTATTGTGTTGAACAATACTCGCTTTTTTATTATATGAAGCTTTTAGCTGACTTTAAGCCGTAAGCCGGGTCAGCATTTAAAACTGCATTGTTTATTGCCTTTGCCGTAACGTAGGAGGCAAGAGAGCCTAAAATGTCCTGATTGAAGTCGATATTTCCCACACTGAGGGCATACATGCTGTCACCGTCCATTGAGGTGTTAACGGGGCGGATTGTGCGGACAATGCCGTTTGATGCCATTCGGGAGAGCTTATTTGCCTGAGCTTTGTCCATTTTTGCATTTGTTATTACTGCACCGATGGTGGTATTCTGAGGCGATGCTGCAGCTAACTGCATCATTTTAAAAATTTCCTCCTCGCTTGAAACCATAGCGGTTTTATCATAGGAGAGAAGCCCTGCAAGCTCCTTTTTACTGTCAACCTCATACACATCGCCAATAGCATTTACAATAACTATTGCACCTATTTTAACACCGTTTATTTCAACTGCATAAGAGCCTAAGCCTGATTTCATGCTTCGCTCGGGTCCCATGAACTTGCCGACGGTTGCACCCGTACCGCCACCCACGTTACCTTGCTTTTCTATGTTCTTTTCACTGTCAAGGCATGCTTCATAGCCCATGGAAGCATCGGGGCGTACAGTGGGACTCTGGCAGGAAAGGTCAAAAATACAGCTGCCGGGCACAATGGGCACAACAACGGGACCCACCGCTACGCCTTTGCCCTTTTCCTCAAGATATTTCATTACACCGCCTGCAGCATCCAACCCATAGGCACTGCCGCCACCTAAAAGGAGGGCGTTTATGCCATCGTTACTCATGTTTGTGTTAAGAAGCTCTGTTTCACGGCTTGCAGGACCGCCACCGCGGATATCAACGCCGCAGATTGCCTTTTCCTCACAGATGATAACAGAGCATCCCGTGGCATTTTCCGCATCCTGAGCATGACCAATTCTGATGCCTTCGATACTGTTTAAGCTGATTTCCTTTAAAAATTCCATACTGACACCTCCATAGGTTGAGTTTATCATATTTTCGTTGATAAAACAATGTGAATGTGATAAAATTATATAAAAGGCGGTGATTGAGTGTTTGAGGATAAAATAAAAAAACTGCCTTCCTCTCCGGGCGTTTACATTATGAAAAACAAGGACGGCAAAATTATATATATAGGCAAGGCGAAGATACTTAAAAACAGAGTTAAGCAGTACTTTATGGCATCTTCAAACCATACGCCTAAGGTAAAAGCCATGGTCAGTAACATTCATGACTTTGACTACATCCTCTGCGACAGCGAGATGGAGGCTTTGGTTTTAGAGTGCAACCTTATAAAGGAGCACACGCCCAAATATAACATTCTTTTAAAGGACGGCAAGCATTACCCTTATATAAAGCTTACATTGAATGAAGAGTACCCGAAAATGCTTTTCGTGAGGCGTATTGACCATGACGGGGCAAAATACTTCGGACCTTATCCCACGGGCTTTGGCATAAATGAAACCTTTGACATAGTTAAGGAGGCTTTTAAAATTGCTCACTGTAAAAAAAGCTTCCCCCGTGACATAGGCCGCGAAAGACCCTGCCTTTATCACGCCATGGGAAGATGTGTTGCACCCTGCAGCGGAAAGGTTACAAGCGGGGAATACAAGGGCATTTTCCGTGAGATTGACAAGTTTTTGTCGGGCAGTGACAAGGATTTGATAGACAAGCTCACAAAGGAAATGCGTGATGCGGCAGATAATTTTGAGTTTGAAAAGGCGGCACTTTGCCGTGACAAGATAGAAGCCCTCAAAAACTTAAGCGAAAAGCAAAAGGTTTTAAATGCAAGGGACGAGGATATGGATGTTTTAGCTGTATGTGTTGAGGACATATTGGCTTCTGTGGAGCTTTTCACTATAAGAGGCGGAAAGCTTATAGGCTCACATTCCTTCGACATAAAGGGCGAGGGCACATTGGACGAGAGAGAGGTTTTGTCGGATTTTGCTGACCAGTACTACACGGGGGACGTGTACGTGCCTAAAACCGTTTACCTTTCCCATGAAATTGAATTTGAAGATGCTCTGGCAACTCTTCTTACAGAAAAGCGGGGCAACAAGGTGAGTGTTCTGGTGCCCAAAATAGGCGAAAGAAAAAAGATTGTGGAAATGGCACAGAAGAATGCACGCCACAACATTGAGAAAATGAAAACTGCGGAGATTAAGGAAAAAATGAAGATGAATTCCTTGATTGAGCTTGCAGAGGCTTTGAAATTAGAGGTTATACCTGACAGAATTGAAAGCTATGATATTTCCCACACGGCAGGCGAGGAAAACGTTGCGGCAATGGCTGTTTTTAAAAACGGCAAGCCCAGCAAACGCGATTACAGAATATTCAAGATAAATACCGTTAAGGGGGCAGACGATATTGCATCCTTGAGAGAGACCCTTTTAAGGCGTTTTACCCACGAGGAGAGGGAGGGTGACGGAAAATTCAGTGAGCTTCCTGACCTTATTTTAATGGACGGCGGTATTGCACAGCTTAACTGTGCCCGTGAGGTTATAGATACCTTAGCTCTTGATATCCCCGTTTTTGGCATGGTTAAGGATGACAAGCACCGCACCCGTGGTGTTGTGAGCGAGGCGGGTGAGGTGTACCTTAAGCCTACGGGCGGTGCAATAAGGCTTGTGACCTACATTCAGGATGAGGTTCACAAAACTGCTGTTGAATACCACCGCAAAAGGCGTGAAAAGAAAATGCTGGGAAGCGAGCTGGAAAAAATTGAAGGCGTGGGCGAAGGCAAAAGAAAGGCACTGATGCTTTACTTCAGAAGCATTGACAAAATCAAAAATGCCTCAATTAAGGAACTTTGTATGGTTAAAGGAATAAGCGAAAGAATTGCAAAAAACATATATGAATACTTCAGAAATGAGTAAAATATGAAACTTTGCGAAAATTCTTGATTATTCGGGAAATATGATGTATAATAAATATGTATGCCAATAAACTATGATAGGTGGAGGCTGTTATGAGTACATTAACCCAAAAAGAAGTAGAAATGCTTCGTGATGATTTAAAAACAAATTATTTGAAAAAGAAGCGTATTTACTGGAATTTCAAGAGAGCCTTTGATATATGTGCCAGCCTTGCAGCCATTATTGTGCTGTTTGTTCCGCTGTGTATTGTGGCACTTCTTATATATATTGACGACCCTCACGGAAGCCCTATTTTTACCCAGGACAGAGTAGGCAGGGACGGAAAGGTGTTTAAATTTTACAAGTTCCGTTCAATGGTTGTGAATGCGGAGGCACTCCTTGAGTCGCTTCAGGAGCAGAACGAAAAGACAGGTCCTGTTTTTAAAATTAAAGAGGATCCGAGAGTTACCCGAATAGGCAGGTTTATAAGAAAAACCAGTATTGATGAACTGCCGCAGCTTTTAAACATTCTTAAGGGTGATATGAGCGTTGTAGGCCCGAGACCGGCTCTTCCCAAAGAGGTGGAGCAGTATGACGATTATGCAAAACTACGCCTTCTTATTACTCCGGGGCTTACCTGCTACTGGCAGGTACAGAATAACCGTGATGAGATAACCTTTGATGAATGGATGGACATGGATATTCAGTACATAAAGGAACGTACCTTCTTCGGTGATATGAAGCTTATTTTTAAGACATTGAAGGTTGCGGTAACAGGACAGGGAACATAATAAATAAAGCGTGTCGGGACCGACACGCTTTAGCTTTAAAAAGGGTGAAGTTATGAAAAAAAGTAAACTTATGATTGCTTTGCTGGCTGTGCTTATGCTGTTTACGGCATGTAATAAGGCGGAGGATGAAATGACCGATTACGTTATGAATATATCTACCTTCATTACAATTGACGGAGGCGGCGACACAAAGCAGAGTGCAATTGAACAGACACTTAAGGTTAACAATAAAGGCAGTGAGGATATGCTTTACCTGGTTGAAACAACTGCCACCTCTACCGATATGCTTTCCGGCAAGGTTGTGAGCGAGGAAAACAGTTATATATATTATGACAACACCTACTACTATACCTACCCCGGGGTGAGATACAAGAGCCCTGCAGATTATAAGCTGGCACTTGACAATATTGAAAACCTTACCCGTGTTATAACCTTTTCGGAAAAAGAAATGGTTAATGCGGAGTGGACAGAGAGCGGTGAAGAGAAAAGGGTGGATTACCAGGTGGAATATGAGGATGCTTCTCCCTTTGTGAAGGGCATACTTGAAAATGCAGCGGCAACCTTTGACGGTGTTAAGTTTTCCATGACGGAATTAAGTGCCTCGGCAACCTTTAAGGAGGATGAGGCTACCTCCCGTGAAATGTTCATATGCTACGATGGGGATAACGGAGAAACCATTTCCGTGGAAATTTATACAAGCTATGGCGAAGCTGAAGTGCTTGAAGCACCCGATGAAAGTAAATATGTGAATATTATAAAATAAAAGAGGGCACAGCCCTCTTTTATTTTATAATATTCTATACACGCCTATAACCTTGCCTATAATTGCCACAGAATCCACAATGATGGGCTCTAAAGCATCGTTCTCGGGCTGAAGGCGGAAATGACCGTTTTCCTTATAAAAGGTTTTTACCGTTGCCGAGTCTTCAATTAAAGCGGCAACAATATCGCCGTTGTTTGCAACATTCTGGCTTTTTACAATTACAAAGTCACCATCTAAAATACCTGCATTTATCATGCTTTCGCCACGTATTTTAAGCATGAACACATCACTGCCACGGGCAAAATCACTTGGAAGGGGGAACATACGCTCGATATTTTCCTCCGCCAAAATGGGGCTGCCTGCACTTATCTGACCGATAACGGGCACGGAAAGGATAGAGTCGTCTGCTTCGGTAACTTGTGCCACATTATTACGGGCAGAAACGCGCACACTTCTTGAGGAGGCGGCATCCTTCTCAAGAAGCCCTGCCTTCTGCAGGCGGGAGATGTAGCCGTGAACCGTTGAGGGGGAATTGAGCCCTACTGCTGCACAGATTTCCCTCACCGTGGGAGGGTAGCCCTTTTCACGGGAATGCTCTTCTATAAAATTTAAAATTTGCTGTTGTTTACCTAAATTAGCTGCCATAGTTTCGCCTCCGATAGCTTATTACAATATGAGTATAACACAGAAAAAAACAAAATGCAAACATTTGTTCGAAAAATTTGTAAAAAAATATTGACATCGAACAAATGTTCTGCTATAGTAAGGGTAGAAAACACGAACACTTGTTCGAAGAGAGGCGGAATTATGATGACAGAAGCTAAATATATAGGCAGAATTTCTCCCATACTTGCAGATGACTGGATGGACAATGTTCCTTCTTACCATTCTTATATTGAATTTCACAACAAAAGAAAGGCGGCAAAAAAGCAGCTTAAAAGGGAAAGAATGCTGTTTTTCACTGTTTGTGCAATTCTTGTTTGTATGTGCATGTCTTACTTCACAATAAGACCTGAAAGCCGTGAAACATATACAGATTGCCCCACTCATGCAGTTATGTACGGCGACACACTCTGGAGCATTGCAAACGAATACAAGAGCGACGATATGTCCACAGGCGAATTTGTATATATGATAAAAAAGGCAAACAACCTTTCTACATCTGAAATTTCTGCAGGGGATGTGCTTGTTATTCCTGTGTAAAAAAGAATAAAAAATTATATATTGGCAATGCTTTTAGTAAAAGGCGACAACTTAAGGCGAGGAGAGTTGAACCCCATATGCCTTTTTCGTGGTAAAATGGTGTCTTTTCGGCTTGTCGATTTTGAAAGGCGACAGCCTATCGGCAATCTCCGCACCAAAAATCCATCAATTTTGCCTACGAAAAAGGTCGCAGAGTTTTAATCGTGCAAATTTTATGTCAGAGCGTGCCACAAGAGGAACCCATACTTGATGTTTTGGTGAGCATTTTGGTGTACTATGGCTTCAGATTTGCCGACTAAAACCATATTTGGTTCGACTCCCCTCACCTAAAAAGAGATTCGTTATGAATCTCTTTTGTCGTATAAAAAAGAGGGGTTTTTATGAGAAAGCTTAGTATTTTACTTGCAATTGCATTGCTTTTTTCTCTTCTGACGGGCTGTTGTCAGAGAGATGGAGGAGGAAATGTACAGGAGACTGTAAGGTTTTTGAATTTCAAACCTGAAAGTGCCTCGGTTTATGAAGAAATAGCCCGTGAGTACGAAAAAGAAACGGGAAAAAAGCTTATTGTGGAAACGGCGGCAGCCAATACTTACGAAAGCACACTTACTGCAAAAATGGCAACAAGGGAAGCACCTGCAATTTTCCAGATTAACGGCCCCCGTGGCTATGCCAACTGGAAGGCATATTGTAAGGATTTGTCCCAAAGCAGGATACGGGATATTGTTACAGAGGACAGCCTGCTTTTAAGAACAGATGAGGGCGTTTTCGGCATTCCCTACGTTGTGGAGGGCTACGGCATAATTTATAACGATGAAATTATGCGTAAGTTTTTTGCTTTGCCTGACAAAAAAACTGATATTTCCTCAGCAGATGAAATTAATTCCTTCGACAAGCTCAAAGAGGTTGTGGAGGAAATGACCCAAAGGAAAAAGGATCTGGGCATAGAGGGGGTTTTTGCATCCACAAGCCTTAAGCCCGGTGAGGACTGGCGATGGCAGACACACCTTATGAACATTCCCGTGCATTATGAATTTGAAAAGAATGATATTGACCTTGCAACAGACGAGGTTTCTGACTTTAACTTTGAATATGCCGAAAACTATAAAAAAATATTTGACTTGTACCTTAATAATTCCGTTACAGAGCCTAAAATGCTCGGAGCAAAGATTGTGGGGGACTCCATGGCTGAATTTGCATTGGGAAAGTGTGCAATGGTGCAGAATGGCAACTGGGGCTACAGCCAGATAAAAGAGGTTGGCGGTAACAAGGTTAATGCAGAGGACGTTAAGATGATGCCCATTTACATGGGTATTGACGACGAAGACATGGGGCTTTGTATAGGCACGGAGGGTTACCTTGCCGTAAATAAAAAGATGGACGAAGCAACGCAAAAGGCGGCGGAGGATTTTCTTTACTGGCTGTTTTCATCGGAGACGGGCAAGAGGTATGTGACAGAAGGGCTTGGCTTTATAACACCCTTCAACACCTTCTCCGAGGAGGAAACTCCCGATGACCCCCTTGCAAAAGAGGTTGTTTCCTGGATGAATAAGGAAGGCGTTGACACCGTGCCCTGGGATTTTACAATTTTCCCCTCCCAGATTTTTAAAAACAACTTTGGCAGTAACCTTTTACAGTATGCCCAGGGCACCAAAAAGTGGGCTACAGTGAAGGATGAAACCGTTAAAGACTGGAAGAGCGAAAGCGGAAGGTAAGGGGTGATATTTTGAAAAAATATGCTCCTTTGTTTTTAATGCCGCTTACCCTGGCGTTTCTTGTGTTTTTCGTCCTTCCCTTTCTTGGTGGGCTTTTTCTGTCCTTTACGGAGTTTACCACCGTGGAGGATGCCTCCTTTGTGGGAATAGGAAACTACGTGAAAGCTTTCAGTACAGACAGCGGTTTTATAAATGCACTGATTTTTACGGTTAAATTTACTGTTGTTTCGGTTATTTCGGTAAATGTGCTGGCGTTTTTGCTGGCACTTTTACTGACAAAACCACTAAAAGGCGTTAACTTTTTCAGAACGGTGTTTTTTATGCCTAACCTCATAGGCGGTATTGTGCTTGGTTATATATGGAATGTTATAATAAACGGGGTGCTTTCCTACTTCGGGGTGGATATTACCTTCAGTGCGGATTACGGCTTCTGGGGGCTTGTTATTCTCATGAACTGGCAGATGATAGGCTACATGATGATTATTTATATAGCAGGGCTTCAGAGCGTTGACAGAGGGCTCATTGAGGCAGCTCACATTGACGGGGCAAGCCACATGAAGGCACTTTTCCATGTGACAATACCCTCCTTAATGCCTTCTGTTACAATATGCACCTTTTTAACCCTTACCAATTCCTTCAAGCTTTTTGACCAGAATTTAGCCCTGACGGGCGGTGCACCGGGCAGAGAAACAAGCATGCTTGCCCTTGATATTTACGACACCTTTTACGGCAGGATAGGCTGGCAGGGGGTTGGGCAGGCAAAGGCTGTAGTATTTTTTGTGATTGTGGCAACAGTTGCCCTTCTGCAGCTTTATCTCACACGCTCGAAGGAGGTTGAGGTATAGTGAATAAGGTTACAAATAAGCCCTTGTGGTATATTCTTTTGTCCATTGCAGCTTTGTTTTTTCTTTTGCCCATAGGGATAATACTGATAAATTCCTTTAAAAGCAGGTTTATTATTATGTCGGAGCCCTTCAGTTTGCCAACAGGCGAGAGCTTTGTGGGGCTTACAAACTATTTGGCGGGCATTGAAGCCTCGGGTTTTTTCAAGGCTTTCGGCATAAGCCTTTTCGTGACGGCTGTGTCGGTTGCACTTATTATTGTGTGCTCGGCAATGACCGCATGGTATATAACAAGGCGGAAAACCGCTTTTACAAAAATTTTGTATTTTGCCTTTGTTTTTTCCATGATAGTGCCTTTCCAGATGGTTATGTACACCTTAACCTATGTGGCTGTAAAAATTAATTTTGCAAACCCTTTAGGCATTGTTTTTATTTACCTCGGGTTTGGTGCAGGGCTGAGCGTGTTTATGTTTTCGGGCTTTATAAAGGGTATTCCCAGGGAAATTGAAGAGGCGGCAACCATTGACGGCTGTAACAGCCTGCAAACCTTCTTTTCTGTTGTATTTCCCATTTTAAAGCCCACCACGGTAACCGTTGCAATTTTAAACGCCATGTGGATATGGAACGACTATCTTCTGCCTTATCTCATTTTAGGTTCAAAGTACAAAACTATTCCCGTTGCGGTACAGCTTACCATGCAGGGGGCATATGGTTCTGTTGACTGGGGCGGCTTTATGGCAATGCTCACCTTGTCGGTTGTTCCCATAATTCTGTTGTATATTTTCCTTCAGAGGTATATAATAGAGGGTGTGTTGTCAGGTGCAGTAAAAGGCTGAAACAATGAGCAATTAGTAATGAGCAATTAGCAATTAAGGAATAAACTCCGCAAAGCGGAGTTTGATTTGAAGGCAGGAAGTGAAAAACAAAATGCGGAAAAGCGGAATACTGATGCATATATCCTCCCTTCCTTCGCCCTATGGTGTGGGCACAATGGGGGAGGAGGCGTACAATTTTATAGATTTTTTAGAAAATGCAGGGCAGAAGGCGTGGCAGGTTTTGCCCATTGGTCACACCTCCTACGGTGATTCGCCCTATCAGTCCTACTCCTCCTTTGCAGGCAACCCTTATTTTATTGATCTTGATATGCTTTATGGGGAGGGGTATCTGAAGAAAGAGGAAATTGAGGCTATTTCCCGGGAAATCGACTGTGAGAGGGTTGATTACGGCAGGCTTTTTAACGAGAGGTACCCTTTATTGAAAAAGGCATGCAAGAGATTTCTTGAAATGCCCCCGGCTGAATTCTACACCTTTCTTGACGAAAACCGTGCATGGCTTGATGACTATGCCTCCTTTATGGCAATTAAAGAAAAAATGGGCTTTAAGGGCAGGGAGGAATGGCCCTTGGAGCTGAGGGTCAAAGGGGATGCAGCACTGCTTTTTGCCGACGAGGATACGGTAAGGATATACAAGGCGATACAGTTTTTGTTTTTTAAGCAGTGGTTTGCACTAAAGGCATATGCAAACAAAAAAGGCATTGAAATAATAGGTGATTTGCCCATATACTGTGCATCGGACAGCAGTGATGTGTGGAGCGAGGGACGGGCATTTTTGCTGGATGAGGGGCATGCACCTTTCCTTGTGGCAGGTGTGCCCCCCGACGGCTTTTCACCCTTAGGGCAAAGATGGGGAAACCCCATTTACGACTGGGACTGGATGGAAAGGACAAAATTTGCCTGGTGGGTCGAAAGGCTCCGTTTTTCCCTTGCAATTTTTGACAGAGTGCGGATTGACCATTTCCGTGGCTTTGACAGCTATTTTGCAATAGATGCCAGAGAGGAGACGGCTGTTAACGGAAAATGGATTGACGGGCCGGGAATGAAGCTTTTTAAAGCTTTTGAAAGAGAACTGGGCGAGGAATTACCCATTATTGCCGAGGATCTGGGCTACC
Organism: Clostridia bacterium; assembly: GCA_017440585.1. Taxonomy (GTDB): domain Bacteria; phylum Bacillota; class Clostridia; order UMGS1883; family UMGS1883; genus RGIG1927. The sequence goes on from JAFSGW010000008.1 coordinate 32,269, forward strand.
TTACAGACAGCGTGAAAAGGCTTCTTAACGAAACGGGCTACCCGGGCATGAAAATTTTGCAGTTTGCCTTTGATGAGAGAGAATCGGGAGATTATCTGCCTCATAACTACACAACGAACAGTGTTTGCTATGTGGGCACTCACGATAACGACACTGCATTGGGCTGGTATGCTGTAGTTGACGAAAGGGACCGTAAAAAGGCAACGGAATATTTTAACCTCAATGAGGAAGAGGGCATTTCAAAGGGTTTGATACGCGGGGCAATGAGCTCTGTTTCGGATTTGTGTGTTATATGCATGCAGGACGTGTTAGACCTTGGAAGTGAGGCAAGGATGAATACCCCTTCTACAGACTCAGGTAACTGGCAATGGAGAGCAAAAAGGGAAGACATTAATGCAGAAATTGCAAAAGAAATGCAGAAAATGACAAATTTGTACGGAAGATAGAAAAAGACGGCATTTGCCGTCTTTTTTTAAACCATATATTCGTCTATGTGTGAATAAATGCTTTCTGCTCTTTTCTTTAAAAGGGCGTTTTCCTCATCTTTGAGTGTGGGGTCACGCTCCAAAAGGGCTGTGACCGCATCGGAAGATTTTTTCAGGGTTTCCATATCAAGTAATGAGGAAATTTTCAATGGAGGAAGACCGTGCTGACGTGTGCCGAAAAATTCACCGGGACCACGAAGCTGCAGGTCTGTTTGTGAAATAACAAAGCCGTCGTTTGTTTTTGTCATGATGCCCATACGTTTTTTTATGTCCTCGTCCATAGCGGAGGGGAGGAGGATGCAATAGCTCTTATCCTTGCCGCGTCCTACTCTGCCTCGGAGCTGATGAAGCTGGCTAAGACCGAAACGCTCGGCATTTTCAATAATCATAAGAGTTGCCTCCGGCACATTTACGCCAACCTCGATAACTGTGGTGGAAACTAAAATGTCGGTATCGCCGAAGGCGAAGTCATTCATAACGGCATCCTTTTCGCTATCCTTCATTTTGCCGTGAACAAGACCCACCTTAAGGTCGGGGAAAATGTTATTGGCAAGGTTATCACGGTAGGAGGTGGCACTCTTTAAGTCGAGCTCGTCATTTTCGTCAACCATGGGGCATACTATGTAAACCTTATGGTTTTCGGAAACCTCTTTTCGGATGAAGTTATACATTCTTTCGCGGATATTTTCACCTATACAGAAGGTGTCCACCTTCTGACGTCCGGGAGGAAGAGTGTCGATAACGCTGATGTCTAAATCACCGTAGATAATGAGGGCAAGTGTACGGGGAATGGGGGTTGCGGTCATGACAAGTACATGGGGGTTCATGCCCTTGGAAACAAGTGCACCACGCTGACGTACGCCGAAGCGGTGCTGTTCGTCGGTTACAACAAGACGAAGGCTTTGAAAGGTGACATTGTCCTGGAAAAGGGCGTGAGTGCCGATAACAAGATCAATTTCACCGTTGGAAAGTGCTTCGTAAACTGCCGTTTTTTCCTTTTTGGTCATACTGCCGATTAAAAGAGCTGTTCTGTAGCCTAAGGATTCAAGCATGGGGGCAAGGTCCTCATAGTGCTGACGGGCAAGTATGCTTGTAGGTGCCATGAAAGCTGCCTGAAAGCCGTTTTTAACGGTGAGGTATATGGCAATGAGGGCAACGGCTGTTTTACCTGAGCCTACGTCACCCTGAACAAGGCGGTTCATGGGTGTGCCTGATGTGATGTCTGTTATGATTTCACCTACAACACGGTTCTGTGCACCTGTAAGGGTGAAGGGGAGCTTTTTTGTTATTTCCTCAAGGTCTGTATTTTCATAGGGCATTACAGTTGCCTTATTTGCACTTGATTTGTGGATTTTGAGCGCAAGCTGAAGAAGGAAAAGCTCCTCAAAGGCGAGGCGGTTACGTGCAGACTCATACGCATCGTAGTCGGTTGGGAAGTGAATGTTCCTTACTGCATAGTCCGCCCGACAGAGGTTATAGTGCTCAATTATTGATTTTGGCATAAAGTCCTCAATAGAGTCCCCTGCTTCCTCAATGCACTTTTTGATGGTGGCAACCATAACCTTTTGTGTGATTTGTGCCCCCGTGCGATAGATGGGCACAATGTTATTTGTTACGTTGTTTACCCCGTAAGCCTCATAAATGGGGGTTATAATTTGCTTTTTGCCGAATTTGTGCTCGATTTTGCCGTAGAAATTGTAATATGAGCCAACACGGAAGTTGTTCATTACATAGGGGTTATTATAGAAAACTGCTGTTATGACCCCCGTGTCGTCCCGAAGGGGGACGGAATAGACCGAAAAGCCCTTGCGGATACGCTTAACTGAAGGAGAAGCGCCCACTATGGCGGTTATGCAAGTAGTTTCACCGTCAACTAAGTCGGTTACTTTTTTTGTTATACGTCTGTCCTCGACGGAGGTGGGGAAGTAGTAGAGCATGTCACGGACGGTTTCAACGCCTAAAGCGGCAAGCTTTTCCGCTCTTTGTGTGCCGATGCCCTTAATTGATGAAATGCGGTCATATAGTGCCATAGGTGAGCCTCCTTTCTGTAAAATGAAGAATACCACAAAAGTAAACCGAAACCCAAAGGGTGGTCAGAAGCTGCCATAGGGTGGTCAGAATCTGATATGAAAAAAGGGAAACCTGAGTTTCCCTTTTATTAATTTTATTCTACTGCGAGGAAGAAGTAGTATACAGGCTGACCGCCGCATCTTACGTATACGTCACAGTCGGGATACTTTTCTTCAAGAGATTCGCAAAGGGCATTTGCATCCTCTTCGGAAACATCTTCGCCGTAGTAAATTGTGATGATTTCACTGTCTTCATCAACCATTTCATCGATAAGAGCTGTAAAGGTTTCGCCTAAATCAGGGTTAACGAGGGCGATTTTGCCTTCACGCATACCGAGATAGTCACCCTCGTGGATTTCCTTATCGTCGATGGATGTATTTCTTACAGCGTGAGTGATGCTGCCGCTCTTAACTAAAGTGATAGCTTCGTTCATTGCTTCAACGTTGTCCTCAAGAGTGCCCTCGGGAAGGAAGCTTGTCATAGCTGTGATGCCCTGGGGAATTGTCTTTGTGGGGATAACTGCCACATTAACCTCTGCAAGCTCAACTGCCTGCTCTGCTGCAAGAATAATATTCTTATTGTTGGGAAGAACGATAACGTTCTTTGCATTAACCTCTTCAACAGCGGCCAAAATATCGTCTGTGGAGGGGTTCATTGTCTGTCCGCCACGGATAACGTAGGAAACGCCAAGCTCAGTAAACACTTCGGCAATGCCTTCGCCTGCGGAAACAGAGATCACTGCAAGCTCCTTCATGGGACCCTTTGCCTTGGGAGCGGGCTCAGCCTCTGCAATTATGTTGGAGTGCTGATAACGCATGTTATCGATCTTGATATTGATGAGCTGACCAAGCTTTACTGCCTGCTCAAGCACAAAGCCGGGGTTGTTTGTGTGGATGTGAACCTTAACGATTTCGCCCTCTTCAATAACAAGGAGACAGTCGCCTGTGGGTGCAATCTTTGCACGGAAAGCTTCTGCTGTGTCCTTTTCATTGTACTTTTCAATAATAAATTCAGTACAGTAGCCAAATTCAATATCATCGGGGTCAATTGCCTGCTGTGCAGCAGATGCGGTCTGTGCTGTAGCGGGAGCATCGGAGAGAGTAACGCTCTTTCCGTCGAGAGCTGCCTGCATACCTTCAAAAATGAAGAGGAGACCCTTACCGCCTGCGTCAACAACACCTGCCTGCTTAAGCTGAGGAAGCATTTCAGGTGTCTGGTCTAAAGCGTAGTTACCCTCTGCCATAAATGCAGTGAACAATGCATCGATGCTTTCTGCCTCTGCATTTTCAACTGCGGCTTTTGCCATGAAGCGGATAACTGTAAGAATTGTACCCTCTGTGGGCTTCATTACTGCACTGTAGGCAGTGTCACAGCCCTTCTGGATTGCATGGGCAAGGTCGGAGACGGAAATCTCGTCCTTACCTGCCATGCCGAGGGAGAGACCACGGAAAATCTGGGAAAGGATAACACCGGAGTTACCTCTTGCACCACGGAGAGTAGCCTTTGCAACAGCAGCGGCTACATCAGAGGCAGAGGAAAATTCCTTCGTGGAAATGTCCTTTGCGGCAGATGTAAATGTGAGAGCCATGTTCGTACCTGTGTCACCATCGGGAACGGGGAACACGTTGAGTGAGTCAACATAAGCTTTGTTTTCGTTTAACTTATTTGCGGCGGAAAGAATCATATTTTTCAAAAGAGCCGCATTAATAGCCTTTGTCATAACTGATTACTCCCCCTAACTTAGTCGTCAACACGCATGCCTTCAACATGAACGTTAACTGCCTTAACTTCAAAACCTGTCATGGATGCAACCTGGTAGCTTACATTGTGCATAATGCTTTCGCAAATAGCGGAAATGTTAACACCGTACTGCACCATAATGTGCATATCAATAATAATGGCATCGTTTTCAACTTCAACCCTGATGCCCTTGGAAAGGCTTCCTGCCTTAAGAAGACTTACAATACCATCCTTTGTGTTTCTGACAGCCATACCAACCACGCCGTAGCAATTGTTGGCAACAGCACCTGCGATGTTTGCGATAACGCTGTTACTGATAACGATTTCACCGAAATTATTTTCAATTTTAGCAGCCATTGTGCCACCTCCAGTTTCATAGTTAATATTATTATACATCATTTTGGGGGCTGATGTCAACCCAATTGCATTTTAATTGGCTGAAGAGTTCGTTATGACGGTTGGTGAAAATAATAATCTGCCTATCCTTTGAAAGGGAAAAAAGCAGGTTTATAAGGGCTTTTTCACGATAATCGTCACTGCCTGCGAAGGGATCGTCGATTATTAAGGGAAAATCTTTTCCAAATAAAAATTCTGCCCAGGCGATACGGAAGCAAAGGTATAATTCCTCACGGAAGCCGAAGGACTGGGAGGAGAGGGGGTGGTGCACACCGTCGGTGACGGTGATGGTCATGTCCTTTGAAAGGGTAGCGACACGACCCTCCTTTGGTGCAATTGAATTTAAAAGCTCCATGGCACGCTCCGTTACCTTGGGGGTGAAGTCGGTTGCAATTATTTCCTTTGCGTAATTTATGCCGTCGAGCGCCAGGCGTACAGCCTCAAGCTTGTCTGAAAGCTCACGGTGCAGACCTCTGTAATATAAAAGGTCGCTTTTTATAAGGCTTAACTCACGGGTGGAGGGGGGCATTGCCCTCTTTAAGTCATCAGCCTCATTTTTTAAGGCGAGTATTTTCCTATATAATAGCTCCAATTCTCCCGACTGACCGCCTGAGGAAACAAGGTCAGACTTTTTCTTTAAAAGAGAGGTGTAGTAAGAGTCTGCCTCTGCTTTGTCGGAAAGCATTTTTTCATACTCCTCATAATTGAGACAATTAAGGGAGGCAAAAAAGCTTGCAAGATGCTTTCTGTAACGTGAAATTTTGCCTGCATAAAGGGATAAATACAGCAAAATGGGCAAAAGTGAGGACAAAGATATTTCCCACCGGGTGAAAAAGCCTGCAATAAAACATACAGACGAGCATAGTATATAAAAAACAATGCTTTTATTTAAAAAGCAGGGCTTTTCGGGAAGGGGAGCTATCTTCGGGAAGGAATTTATATATTCCTCCTGAGCCTTTATTTCACGGTCAATTTTATAAAGCTCCTCATCATGAGAGGTTTTTGCCTTGTTCTCCGCATTTTTTGCCTGCTCCTCATATTCTGCCATAAGCTTTTCCTTTGCACTGATTGCTGAAGCTACGGTTTCCGATTGCCGTGAAAGAGAGAGGGCTGTGGCATATTCGTTTTCCAGAAGAGAAATTTTATTCTCATATTCCTTAAGCTTTCCCCCCGTATTAAGGCTTCGGCGGAGCTTTTCAAGGTTTTTCAGTGCACTTTGTGCACCGATGGACTCGTCACCTGAGGTGAGAAGGTTGGAAATTAATGCCTCCAGATGGTCTGTTGTGCCAAATGCACCCATACTGCCTTCGGGAGAATATACGCTTTTACGGAAAGAGTCACGGTCAGAGGGGATTAAGCCCTTTAAGGAAAAGCCTTTTGGCTCAAGCTCGTCGCCCTTTGGCTGTGTGCCGAATTTTCGGTAGAAGGTTTCCACTTTTCCATTAGCCTCAATTGTCATTTCGCCTGCAGCGGTGGAATTATCCCAGGGAAGGTACTTTGAGCGGTCACTTCGGGGCGGAAATGAGTACAACATTGCCTCAATGAAGGCGGAAAGGGTTGTTTTGCCGCTTTCATTCCTGCCGTATATTACGTTAAGATTGTCCGAAAATGTGATTTTCAAGTTTTTAAGCTTCCCGAAGGAGATAAGGTTAAGATTTTTTATAATCATATGCTGATATCCCCTTTCATGGCATTTGTCCCGTAGCGGAGGGCAAGGGAAGATATTTCACCTTCGGAATGGGCGGTTACGTAGTCGGAAAAAAGCTTGTAAAGCATAGAAGTGGTAATGCTTGTGTCGAAATTTGTGTTATCTGTTACCGAAGAAGAGAAAAACTTTTGGGAAATAAAGCCTTCTATTGCGGAAGCATTGGGTGTGAAGCCTTCACGTGGAGTGCCCGTGAGGGTGAATTTGTAAATCCCGTCGGGGAAGGCTGCCATAAGTGCATCGGCTATTTCCGCCGAGGAATAATAGGGGGAAACGTCGAAGCTTTCCTTTGAATAAACAAGGGAAGAGGAAGGGATAAAGTTGTAGGTGCGAGATGAAGTGTCCCCATAAATAAAGCCTTTTATGCCCGTTTCATCGAAGCCTGAGCCGTCGTGACAGCCGGGATAGCGGATGTTTTTGTATTCAAAAAACTCATGGATGTGACCAAGGGCGATGTAATCGTAGCCCAGAGAGGAAAGATAATCCTTATCCATGCTGTTGTAGTCACTTTTTGTGAAAATGTCACCATGAAGGAGAAGAATGGAGAAGGAATTGCCCGAGGGTGCGGGGATAAGACCTGAAAAGCACCCGGAAGGGGAGGCGAAGGAGGCGCCGGTAATAAGGCAGTCCTTTACCGCCACGGTTTCAAAGCTTTCGGGGAAAATGTGAACATTTCCCGGGAAATCGAAGCTTTCTTTCAGATAATCGTGATTGCCAAGGGCTATGAAAACAGGAATGTCCGAAAGCCTTGAAAACTCCTTCTTTACAAATTCCACCACAGAACGGGGCGGATTGGGGGAGTCGAAAAGGTCGCCCGAGATTAAAAGTGCATCGGCACTTTTGATAGTATAATCTATTATTTTTGAAAAGGATGCCAGACGCATGTCCCGTCTTATCTGTGCCTTTTGGGGCGGGATGGATGCTATGGGAGAGTCGAGATGATTGTCGGCAGTGTGTACAAATCGCATAAATTTATGTCCTTTCCGTAAAAAACTGACAGAGTTTCTTCCTATTATATATGTACTGTCTGAAAGAGAGTACATATAAATGATATCATAACATAGTGCCTGTGTCAAAGCTTTGGTTAATCCGTTGTAAAAATTTTACTGAACGGAAAAAAGTTTTAGTAAAATTGTTTAAAAAATTTTAAAAATATTAGGCAAAAGTTATAAAAAACTCTTGAAGTTTATTGAAAATTTGTGTATAATGAAAGAAGTAATAATATAGTAGGGGGTAGTGCGTGGTTATGAAAATAAAATGCAAGCCTTTAATTGCGGCACTTATCGGTGTTGCTATGGTTATTCCGCTTCTGGGAGGCTGTGCAAACAACGGTAAAAAAGACGATGGCGTTTTAAAAACAATACGAATAGGTACTCATGCTCAAAGTGAAGACGATCCTTATATGATTGATGCCATCACCGGTGAGCAGAATCCCGGCATGAATGCCGACAAGAAGAAAGCTTCTATCACGGCTCTTGAAAAGGTTAAGGAAGAGCTTGGAGTTGAAATTCAGTTCCTTCAGTATTCCAGTGACTTAAAGCAGCTTCTTCTGCAGACGGTTCTTGCTGGCGATCCTTACTGTGAGCTTGCTGTTCTCTGGGGCGGTGTGCAGGGTACAATCCTTTCACAGAACGTTCTTCAGCCTCTTGATGATTATGCTTACATATTCCATGATGACCCCGACGGTGCATGGATTCTTCCGCAGAAAACCTTCGGTGCATATTATCTTATGAACAGAGACCTTCTGTTTTCTAACACATGGCCGATATGCTATAACATAACAATGATTGAAGCTGTTCCTTCCTTAAAGGATGCAAACGGCAGAACAATTTATCCTTCGGACCTTTACTACTCCGGTGAGTGGACCTGGTCAAGGTTCAAGGATTACCTTACAAAAATCAAACAGTATTATTCAGGTAAGAAGGCGGCCTCCGGTGCGGATATTGTAGCTTGTAATACAAACTTCACATTCTTCGGTCTCTTTGCTCTCCACTCTGTGGGTACGGGCGTTTATGACGGCGGTGCAATGAGCTTTGATACTGATGCGGCAATTGAAGCTTGTGAATATGTTGACCAGCTTATAACGGCAGACGTTGTGTCCTGCTCAAGTGCACAGAGAGGTGTGAAGGCTGACTCCGGTTGGCTTACAGGTACGGAAGCTTTCCTCCGTGGTGAAACAGTTTTCACAAACTGTGCACGTTGGAGAATGGATGATGCTTCCACAGCACTTACTACACGTGGTGAGTCAATGGGTGTAATTCCCTTCCCTTATCCCGACGGGACAAACCCCCATACTGATGAAAATTCAAAGTATCGTCATGTAACTCCTATGGCTGACTCTGTTGGTCTTATGAGAGGTACAGATAAAGAAACAAGTATTCTTGCTCTTGAAGCTTACAAGATGTACAAGGTTGAGTTCTACAAGGCTTATGCTCAGGTTGATTCTATTGCTCAGTACATGGAAGAGAGAGCAAGTGCCGACGCGCTTACCTTCGGTGTTGATATCTTCCACCCCGAGGTTGGTGAGCAGAACCTGGCAATCTGGCAGGAGTTTGGCGCAGAACCGGCTAATGAATATTCCGAAGCCTGCGACGTAATGTGGGGCTGGAGTGATATATTAGGCAGATCCATTTATGGCGTAAACGGTTATGCAAAATACAGAACAGCAGTTCAGGCAAACAAGCAGGAAATTTACAAGAAGCTTGAAACTATTGGTGAGGCACTTAACTCCGACGGTGCTGTGGATGCGGTTGCTCCTTCCTTATCTTCAAAGAAGACAATTGCTCTTTGCGAGGGTACTGACCCTGCAAAGGTTGATTGGAGTGAATACATCGGCGCAAGCGATAACGCTGACGGAGAGTATGAAATTGACAGAGTGACGTTTGACTTCTCAGAGGTTGACTTCAACACTGTCGGAACATATAAGGACTTGCTTAAGGCAAGTGTTCAGGACAACGGCGGCAACACAGGTTCAAGAAACTTCACTGTTCTTGTTTACAGAAAGGATAACCAGGAGGCACCTTCACTGGTAGCCAAGGAGGTTGTTCCTGAGGTGGACAGAAACAAGGATGTTTCCACAATCAAGTGGAGCGACTACGTTGAAATGGCACAGGATGCCGACGGAATTGATATTTCGGGTAACATTTCTGCCGATACGGGCTGGCTGGATGTAACCGAAGCCGGTGAATATCCTGTTGACCTTGTTGCAACTGACTATGTTGGCAATAAGGCAGAAGTTACTATTACGGTTAAGGTAAAATAATGAAACGGAGGGATAAATAAAAAATGGCAACTCAGGTAAAGAAACAAAAGAAAACCAATGTCAAACTGATTGTTCTTGCATCAGTTCTGGCGGTATGTTTAATCCTTGTGGGCCTTGCCTTCGTACTTCCCGGTAACAGTGATACAACTGCTAACGCGGGTGTGCAGGGCGAATTTGTGGATTCTTCCTACGCTGAATATCTTGAAAGCGTTGGATACGATTCCGAAAGTGTAATTTCATCCGAAGTAGTAGTTGTAGATGTTACAAACTTCTCTACTCCTGCTGACGTTGAAGAGATTGAGGTTGTTGAAGAAGCAACAGACAACATTGAAGCAGTGGCTGAAGAAGCTGTGGAAACTATCACAGTTGACGAAAGCGTTGCTAAAGTTGTTGACGGCGGCGTAGCTATCAGCGAACGCGGAAATGTCACATGGGCATTTACAGTTCCTTCTGAAGGCTACTACAACCTTAAGTTTACTTACACATCTATTGATGGTACAACATCCAATCCTCAGAGAACTCTTCTTATCGACGGCGAGCAGCTCTTCGACGGCATGCGCCAGGTTGACTTTAAGAGAATCTGGGACAACGGTGAAATCACATCAAAGGGCGGCGACGAAATCCGTCCCACAGCAACAGAAGTGTTTGAAACTGTTGAAATGTTTGTATCTGATACAAACATGAGAACACTTACTCCTTATGTGTTCTACCTTTCTGCAGGCGAACACACACTCACACTTGAAGAAAACCGTGAGCCCGTACAGATTAATGCTATCAGCTTTGAAAAGGCTCCCGTAGAACCCACATATGCTGAGTACCTTGCTCTTCATGCAGATGCACCTACATATGCAGGTGAAAACATGGTTATGCAGGCTGAAAGATACGAAGGCGGCACAAAGAAGATTACAAAGTCTTCTCCCTCCATCGGTGTATCTACAGACTACTCCAGCTCCTACACAGTTCCTTATCACCACTGGAATCAGCTCCTTAACATTGTGGGCGGTTCCAACTGGGCAACAGCAGGTCAGTCCGTAACATGGACTATCGAAGTTCCCGAAGCAGGCTTCTATCAGATTGCACCCCGTGCAAGACAGAACGTTAACCGTGGTGTAAAGAGCTTCAGAAGAGTTAAGATTAACGGTGAGGTTCCTTTCAAGGAAGCAAACAAGATCGGTTTTGACTATGCAACAAGCTTTGAAAACTATGTTCTTTCCGATGCTGAAGGAAACACACTTCTCTTCTATCTTGATGCAGGTGAAAACACAATCACTATGGACGTTGTTCTCGGTGACTTTGCAAATGCTCTCTCTTCTGTAGAAGAAAGCGTGCTCGAGCTTAACAACATGTACCGTAAGGTTGTACAGATTACAGGTGTTGTTCCCGATACATATATCGACTACGAAATCGCTACAAAGGTTGTAGGCTTTGAGGAAGAAATGGAAGCACAGGCTGAAATTCTTTACGGCGTAGTTGACGAGCTTGTGGCAATCACAGGCGAAAAGGGCTCCGGTACTATTCAGATTGAAAAGGTTGCTCGTCAGTGTGCTCAGTTTGCTGAAGAACCCGACGATGTAGTTGCTGAAATTTCTGACTTCAAGAGTAACATTTCTGCTCTTGGTACATGGATGCTTGAAATTTCTTCAATGCCTCTTGAAATTGACTCATTTACAGTATCTGCTCCCGGTGCAGAACTTAAGAATGCTGAACCCAATGCACTTATTGCAGCAGCTAACGAAGCTATCAGATTCTTTGCAACATTCGTTGTAGACGATACACAGATCGCTTCCGACACTGAAGTTACAAGCGATGCTGTTAAGGTTTGGATTGCTACAGGTCGTGACCAGGCTCAGATTATCCGTAACCTTGTTGACGGTAGCTACTCTCCTGCTCATGAAAAGAGTATCGACCTTCAGCTTATCCCCGGTGGCGTTCTTCTTCCTGCTACACTTGCAGGTAACGGCCCCGACATTTCCCTTTCAAACGGTCAGGCAAGCGTTGTTGACTTTGCAGTTCGTGGTGCTCTTGCAGACCTTAAGCAGTTCGATGACTTTGATGCTATAGCAGCTCAGTTCGAAGAAAGTGCTATCAGAACAGCAAGCTATGACGGCGGTGTATACGGTCTTCCCGAAACACAGTCCTTCAGCGTATTGTTCTACCGCAGCGATATTCTTGAAGAGCTTGAACTTGAAGTACCCACAACATGGGACGAAGTAGAGGATGCTATCAACGTTCTTCATATTAATAACTACGATTTCTACATTCCTACATCTGCTCTTTACTCCACACTGGTATTCCAGTATGGTGGTGACCTTTATCACGGTGCTGCAGGCACAGTTGATGAAAACGGTTATGAGTATGCGTTAGATGGCAGTGACTACGGTATCAGAAGTGGTCTTCGTGATGAACCTGCAATGCTTGCATTCCAGAAGCTTACAGAATTCTTCACAACATATGCACTTCCTGTTTCCGCAGACTTCTCCAACCGTTTCAGAACAGGTGAAATTCCGATTGGTGTAGCTGACTATACACTCTTCAATACATTGGAAATCTTCGCTCCCGAAATTAAGGGTCTCTGGAACTTCGCACCCCTTCCCGGATACGTTGATCCCGTTACAGGTGAAGTTAACAATGTAGCAGTATCAGGTTCTTCTCATACAATTATGATGGAATCCTCCAAGAAGAAGGATGACGCCTGGGAATTCCTCAAGTGGTGGCTTGAAGAAGATACACAGGTACAGTATGGTAACACACTTGAAGCTATCCTTGGTAGTGGTGCAAGATATGCAACTGCTAACACAAAGGTACTTACACAGTTGCCCTGGGCAACAAGTCAGTCTGACGTAATCTTAGAGCAGTTTGGCAACACAATCGGTGTTCCCGATGTTCCCGGTTACTACATGACAGGCCGTGAAATTGACTACGCTTTCAAGGGCGTTGTTACAGACGGTCAGAACCCCAGAGAAGCTCTTTATCTTAACGTTAAGGAAATCAACGATGAACTTACAAACAAGCGTGAAGAGTTTGACTTAACAATTTACAACGAGGAGGGTGAAGTGGTAAATGAGTAAGCAGAAAGTAGAAAAAGTTCAGCCCGAACAGAAGAGAAGAAAGCTTCAGTCCATGGAATGGAAGAACGCCTGGAAGCTTCACAAGGAAAAGTACATTCTTGTATTACCCTTTGCTCTTATCTTCCTTCTCTTTACGGCTCTTCCCGTTGCAGTGTCAATGGTATTGAGTTTCACAAACTTCAACATGCTTCAGGTTCCCGATTTTATCGCTCTTGAAAACTACATTAACCTTATAGTTTTCGACGATATCTTCCTTATAGCTGTTAAGAACACATTGTTCTTCGCTATAGTAACAGGTCCTGTCAGCTATCTTATGTGCTTTGTATTTGCGTGGATTATCAACGAACTTCCGCCCAAAGTAAGAGCAGTCATGGTGTGTGTATTCTACGCACCCTCTATCTCCGGTAACGCTTTCGTTATCTGGAAGCTCCTCTTCTCAAGTGATATGTACGGTTACATAAACGCTTATCTTTTGAAGTGGAACATTATTTCAAGCCCCATTCTCTGGTTTGAAACAGCAGAATATATTATGCCTATCCTTATCATTGTACAGCTCTGGCTCTCTCTTGGTGTCGGCTTCCTGTCTTTCGTTGCAGGTTTGCAGTCCCAGGATATGGCTCTTTATGAAGCAGGTGCAATCGATGGTATCAAGAACCGTTGGCAGGAACTTTGGTATATCACACTTCCTTCCATGAAGCCTCAGCTCATGTTCGGTGCCGTAATGCAGATCACATCTTCTTTCGGTGTTGCAGGTATCGCAGATGCTCTCGTTGGTTTCCCCTCGGTTGATTACGCAGGTCACTTCATTTTGAACCACTTGAATGACTACGGCGGACTTCGTTATGAAATGGGTTATGCTTCTGCAATCGCAGTTATCCTCTTCTTCGTAATGATCTTTGCTAACATTCTCGTTCAGAAGGTACTCAGAAAGGTGGGTTCGTAATAATATGAAAAAGTTATTTTCTAAAATAGGTGCGGCCCTTGTAAAGGTACCTCCCTTTAAGCAGATTTCTGCCTGGCTTGCACACAGAAGAATCACAAGAAGAAACCGTTCTCTGGGTGTGGATATCGCACTTACAGTATTCCTTGGTTTCTTCGGTATAATCAGTGTACTTCCTCTCTGGCTTATCGTTGTAAACGCTTTCAAGCCTCTTAACGAAGTATTCATGTTCCCCCCGAAGTTCTATGTGGTTAACCCCACAATGGATAACTTCCTCGATTTGTTCCAGTTAATCGGTAACTCTTGGGTTCCTTTCTCAAGATATATCTTTAACACAGTGTTCATCACACTTTTGGGTACAATCGGTTCTGTTATTATTGCATCTATGGCAGCTTATCCTCTTGCAAAGTATCAGTTCCCCGGCTCAAAGTTCATGAGCAGCCTGATCGTATACTCTCTTATGTTCAACGGTTCCGTAACAGGTATCCCCAACTACATTATCATGAGTAAGATCGGTCTTATCGATACATACTGGGCAGTTGTTCTTCCGGCTATCGGCTCTACAATGGGTCTTTACCTTATGAGAAACAACATGACACATATTCCTACATCGCTTCTTGAATCCTGTAAGATTGACGGTGCAAGCGAATTCAAGATTTACTGGAAGATTATCATGCCTCTTTCCAAGCCTGCATGGATTACACTTGTTATCCTTTCTTTCCAGAGCTTGTGGGGCACAACAGGCGGTACTTATCTTTACACAGAAAAACTGAAGCCCGTTACATATGCACTCAGCCAGATTCTTGCGGCAGGTGTTGTAAGAACAGGTGTATCCAGTGCGGTAAGCTTGATTATGCTTATTGTTCCCGTAGCGGTATTCGTAATTTCTCAGAGTAACGTTGTTGAAACAATGGCTTCATCCGGTATGAAGGACTAAGGAGGTGCAGATTGTGAAAAAGAGAATTATGACATTTGTTCTGGCTTTGGCTTTTACACTTATCCTTTTTGTGCAAGCTGTACCCGTTATGGCAGAGCATACTAAGGACGCAAGCTACATTTACGACTTCTGGGGCAATGCAAACCAGAGCCTCTCGGCTTTCCAGCTTGCAACTGTTATCGATGGCAACTCCATGGGTAACGGTCTTGACCTCAAGAGCGTAAAGGACGTATTCGTTTATAACAACGAAGAAATCTATGTTGTAGACTCTGTTTCAGGCAGAGTAAACGTTTTTGATACAGAGTTTAACTTCTTAAGCTCTATCAGAATTATCAGAAACGAAGAAGGCAAAATCGTTGTCAGTGAAGAAACTAACAAGCAGATGCTTCTTAACAACCCTGAAGGTGTTTACGTAACTGATGAATGTATTTACATTGCAGATACAGGTAATGACAGAGTGCTTGTTCTTGAAAGAGACACACATGCACTTGTAAGAGAAATCACAAAGCCTGAAACTATGGTTGGTGATTCCCTCTTCAAGCCTTCCAAGATTGCTGTTGACCACTCCGGCAGAATTTTCATCGTGGTACAGAACAGCACAGAAGGTATTATCGAGCTTAACAGCGACGGTAGCTTCTCCCGTTACTACGGTGTTAACTCTCCCACAGTAAACCTTCTTGACTACTTCTGGAGAAGTATCGCAAGTGATGAACAGAAGGACACAATGGCTAAGGTTTATGCTCCCGCATTCAGCAACCTCCATGTTGACCAGGAAGGTTTCGTATATGCAGTAACTCTTGATACTGCATCCAAGGAAATGGTATTCCGTTTCAACTCCAACGGTGAAAACGTTCTTCGTAAGTTCGGTTATTCCGAACAGATGGGTGACTTGCCCGCTCCTATGGATGAAGGCTTCTCCATGAGCACATTTACAGACGTTGCAGTAAACGAATTTGGTGTATATGCACTTTTAGATACTGTTAAGAACCGTGTGTTCGTATACAACTTCGACGGAAACCTTCTTTCCATCTTTGGTGGTTCAGGCAGCACAAAGGGCACATTCGCACGTCCCACAAGTATTGCATGGATGGGTAACGACCTTATCGTAGGTGACGAAAACCTTTCCTCAGTATTCGTATTCAAGACAACAGACTTCGGTGACCTTATTCTTGCGGCTGAAGAAAAGTACTATACAGGTGACTTTGAAGCTGCGGCAATGCTTTACCAGGATGCTGTTGACATGAATGCAAACTATGACCACGCTTATGTATCCATCGGTAAGAACTTACTTATGCAGGATGAATATGAACAGTCTATGTACTACTTCCGTTTAGGTAACGACAAGACTTATTATTCTACAGCTTTCATGGGCTACAGAAACTTAATCATCCAGAAGTACTTCTTCCTATTTGCAATAGTTGTTCTTGCATTTATCTGGTGGGTAATCAGTGGCGAAATCAAGTACAATAAGCAGCAGCGTAAGCTTGAAGAACTGTGAGGTGAGAGTGATGAAAAAGTTTCTTAAAGATTTTAAATATTTAACTCACGTCATCTTTCATCCTTTCGATGGGTTCTATGAAGTGAGATTCAGAGGAATGGGTAACTACGCAATCGTAGCTCTCATATTCCTCCTCAGTGGTCTTTTAAACGTAATCGCATATCAGTATACAGGCTTTATTATGAACAATAATCCTCTCTACGGTATGAACTCGGTTACAACCTTCATTTTCGGATTGTTCCCTTATCTTCTGTTTGCAATCAGTAACTGGAGTATGACAGCAATCTTTGAAGGCAGCGGTAAGTTCTTAGACATTTTAACTGTTCTGGCTTATGCGCTTTTCCCCAAGCTTATTACAGATTTAATTGTAATTATTTTCTCAAACGTTGTTACTGCAGAAGAAGCTATGATTCTTACAGCTGTTCAGATGATCGGTCTTGTATGGTTCTGCTTCCTCGTATTCAGCGGTTTGTGCGTAATTCATGAGTATGGTGCAGGCAGAAACCTTGCTATGATTATTGCAACCTTCGTTGCAGCTATAGTAATTATCTTCCTTGCTACACTTTATGTAACACTTGTTGAGAAGGCTCTTACATTCTTTACAGACTTCGCAACAGAATTTGCTAGGAGGTGATGATATGAAGAAGATTTTAGAAAAAATTTCACTGTTAAAGATTGTTACACTTATTCTTGCAGTTATACTTGTAGTATCCTTCGTATCAAAGCTCCCTGAGTTCATCATGAAGTCCACACCCGTTCAGGAAGTGCTTCAGAGCGGTATCAGCCAGGAAGTTGGCGAAGTGATTGAAAAAAGCCTCGACGGTTACGTTAAGGTTGCTGAAAACGGTGGCAGAGAGCTCTATGTGGCTCCCAAGAGCGTTAATGTAGCTGTTGTTGATACTGCTACAGGTCAGGTATGGAGATCCTCTCCCGAGGATGGCTCTCTTACAGAAGCTGAAAAGGCTCCCATCTTTATTTCCTTCCTTGATGCAACAGGTGCTCTCAAGACATGGGATGCTTACACATATTCTATCGCTAACGACAACACAACACGTGAGCTTGAAGCAGGCGAGAGCCTTACTGACACTTACCAGATTGCAAAGATAGAAGACGGCTTCAGAGCAACTCTTCGTATCAGTGAAAGTGAATCTACTGAGCTTGACCAGTATATGCCCAAGAAGATTTCTATCGAAAGATATGAAGAATGCTTCTTGAATAAGGCAACAGCACTTTATGAAGCAGGCAAGATCAGCGAAGATGATCTTACAAAGTACAACAAGGCTCTTTCCATGATTTATGCGAAGGACGCTGAAGTTGGCGACCACTACTACAACAAGTATGCAGGTACACCCCCTGTAACTGTTACAAAGATTCTTATTGACCTTTCCAAGAAGGTTGAGTACACACGTGATGACCTTATCAACGACTCCAGAGAATGGGACGTTACAGAAGTTGAATTCTCTCAGCCCGCTGACTTTACGGTTATCGTGGATGTAACACTGGAGGATGGTGACCTTGTAGTTCACATTCCTACATACGAAATCACAGATAACAGTGAAGACGTTGACTACTACACACTTCACGATATCTCTGTTTTCCCCAACTTTGGTTTAGTGAATGCAAAGAACTATGACAACGGCTTTATCTTTGTTCCCGACGGCAGCGGTGCACTCTTCAACCTTAACAGCTACGACAGCGGTTATGTTGAATACAACCGTCCCGTTTACAACAATGCATATTATGACACTCTTTACCAGGATACAGAATACAACGAGGATCTTATGATGCCCGTATTCGGTTTGGGTAAGGATGGCGGCGAAGCAGTTAAGGCTCCCGAGGTTCCTGAAGTGGCTGAGGGTGAAGAAGCTGAAGAACCCACAGAGGTTGAAACAGTTCCTGCCGAAGAGCCTGCAAGCGTTAAGCTTGAAACAGAACACAAGAAGAACACCGGCGCGATGACAGGCTTTATGGGCATCATCGAAAGCGGTGCAGAAACAGCAACAATTTCCGTTAAGCTCGGTGTTGCAGACACTGCAAATGGTGGTACAAACTTCAATAAGGTTTACCCCACATTTGAAGTTATGCAGTACTCCAACGTAAAGGTATTTGGTCCTTACAGCACAAATGAAGCTAAGTTCCTTGCAACAACAACTTCCTTTGATGTTGACCTTAAGGTACGTTACAAGCTTTACACAGATAACTGCAGCTACTACACAATGGCTACAGATTATAAGGATTACCTTGTTAAGGCTAATGACCTTACTGTAAACTATGAAGCTGCTCCCGGAGTATTCCTTGATGTTGTTTCTTCCCTTACAATGGAAGACAGATTCATGGGCGTTCCCTATGACAGAACAACAA
Source organism: Clostridia bacterium (assembly GCA_017440585.1). Taxonomy (GTDB): domain Bacteria; phylum Bacillota; class Clostridia; order UMGS1883; family UMGS1883; genus RGIG1927. Next base: position 50,731 of record JAFSGW010000008.1, read on the forward strand.
GCATGACAACTTACTCCGAGCTGGACGAAATTCTTGACGACCTTTCCGGTATCAGCAAGGTTGTAAGCTACAAGGGTGCATATAACGGTGGTATTTACAACACTGTTAACCTTAAGGCTAAGAAGACAGGTTCTAACGGCTCCAAGGGTGACTATGAAGCTCTTATGAAGGAACATGGAGATTCTATCTACATGTCCACACCTGTTTCCTACGTATTTAAGGATACAGCAATGTTTAACCCCGTAAAGCATGGTCTTTTAGGCTATGACTCTGAACCTGCAAAGGTTTATGACTACGATATTCCCACAGGCAGATTCAACCTCTTCGGCGAAGGCCACTATGTACTTAGCCCCTTCTATTTACCCGAGGCTGTTGAATCCTTCTCCGAAACAGCAGGTAATGTAAACCTTGCTATCGAAGACCTGGGTAACATTGTATATGCAAACTACAGCCCCGAAGAAGAGGTTAACCTCTACGAGGGCGAACAGGTTATTCAGAATGCTCTTGCAACACTTTCTGCAAACGACAGAAAGGTAGTGCTCTACAATCCCTTTGTAAGCCGTATGAAGTACGCTGAATACTGCGCAGATATTTCCCGCGAAAGCAGCGACTACGGTCTTATCGAGCACAACATACCCTTCAGACAGATTGTTATGAACGGTATTACAAAGTATACAACACTTAACATTAACGAATCTTCCACAGGTAAGGCTTACTACCTCCTTCAGGCTCTTGAATTAGGCAGCATGCCCAAGTACAAGATTACTTATAAGAGTGTTGACAGACTTAAGGAAAACAACTACAGTGAGCTTTATTCCACAGAATATAAGCATAACAGCGAAAACATCAAGGCTATGGCTGAAACTGTAGCGAAGGAATTTGCTAAGATCGGTACAACTGAAATTACAGGTCACAAGATTCTTGGCGAAAAGGTATTTGAAACAACATATGCAACTGGCGTGAAGGTAGTTGTAAACTACAACACACTTCCTGCAGATGTTGAAGGCTACGGCACAATCGATGCAGAAGGCTACGTAATCGTTGGCGCTGATGCTCAGGACGAAGTTCCCGTGCCCGAGCCCGTTGCTGAAGAAGCAGTTGAGGAAGGAGGAGAAATCAATGAGTAAAAATGCAGTACAGAAGGCTCCTAAGGTTAAGAAGCCTATGAAGTTCCAGACTACTCAGAAAATCAACGGTTATGTGTTCTTGCTTCCGTGGATTATCGGTTTCCTTCTGTTCTTCCTTATGCCCATGGTTAACACAATTATCTACTCCTTCAACGAAGTAGGTGTTGCGGAAGCCGGCGGTATGGAAATGACATACAGAGGCATCCAGAACTACATTGATTTGTTCCAGAAGGAACTTTCCACAGCTAACCAGCAGTTCACACGTGTATTTGCTGAAGAAAACTCAAACATTGTTATGAATACTCCTCTTATCGTTGTATTCAGCCTTTTCTCAGCACTTCTGGTTAACGCAAACTACAAGGGAAGAGACATTGTAAGAGTTATCTTCTTCCTTCCCATCGTACTTGGTATTTCCATCGTTACTACTCTTGTAACAACAACAGGCGGCGATGTAACAGGTGTTACAGCAGTTGCTACAGAAGAGTCCGGCTTCATTATGAGGCTGCTCACATCCTATTCCTTCCTTCCTAAGGACGTAATCGGATTTATCATGGGTGTTGTTGCAGACATTTCTTCCATTATTTCCAAGGCAGGCGTTCAGACACTTCTTTACCTTGCAGCACTTCAGGGTATCAGCCCCTCTCTTTACGAGGTTGCTAAGATCGAAGGTGCTACAACATACGAAGTATTCTGGAAGGTTACTTTCCCCATCGTTGGTTCAATCACATTGTTCAACTTTGTTTATACATTCGTTGACCTGTTCCTTGACTCCTCGATTGCTCAGGAAGTTTACGCATTCGCGTTCCAGAAGAACAACATTGGTGTAGGTAGTGCACTTTCCGTTGTTTACATGTTTGACGTACTTGCAATTCTGGTTGTAATGGTATTGATTCTTACGAAGGTGGTGAAGATTGGTGAATAAGAAGACAAAAGCCCCCAAGGCTCCTAAAGCAAAAAAGACAGGTCTTTTCACTTGGTTGAAGAATGCCTGGAACGACAACTCCATCACTGATCCCCTCGTATGTAAGAGAACACTTCAGAGTATTGTTTTCAAGTTCTTCGGTATTACAGTTATCCTGGGTATGTGCTTTGCGATTCTTTATCCTATCTTAAAGCTTTTCCCCATGATTCTTTGTGACGTTGAAGACTTAGGTAACCCTGACGTTGTATGGATTCCCATCCATTACTCCATCGTAAGCTTCAAAGCTGCTATAAGACTGGTGTTTGGTAACTTCTCAACAATGTTCCTTTCACTTCTTTATGCTGCTGTTACAGCTTTCATTCAGGTTGTTATCTGTGCTATGGCAGGTTACACAATCGGTAGAATCAAGATTCCCTTCAAGGGCTTGGTTTTCGGTCTGGTAGTATTCCAGTTCGTTGTACCTCCTCAGTCGCTTCTTATTTCTCAGTACTTAAACTTCAAGAACTTTGATATTCTTGGTTTGTTCCAGCTTTTCACAGGCGACACTGTTGACCTCATCAACAACCCTGTAACACTTTACATGCTCTCCATTCTTGGTCAGGGCTTAAAGCAGAGCTTGTTCATTTACATTTTCTCTTCCTTCTTCCAGGGTCTTCCCAAGGAATTGGAAGAAGCAGCTCTTATCGACGGTTGCGGCTTCTACAAGACATATCTTAAGATTGCTCTTCCCAATGCTGTTCCTTCGATCATGGTTGTTGCAGTGCTTTCCTTCATCTGGAACTACGGCGATACATACTACACAGGTTACTTCCATCCCGATGGACCTTACCTTGCAATGAAGCTTAATCAGCAGTTCGCAGCTACAAACGCTAACACTGTTACTGATGCGGTTTCCAAGTGGTATGATAAGCCCGCAGCATCGAGCTTCACATACGATGCTGTTAAGCAGGCGGCAGTTCTCATCTACCTTATTCCTCTTCTTGTTATTTACTTCATCGTACAGAAGAGACTTGTTGAAAACTTCGCAGCCAGCGGTATTGTTGGTTAAAAACTTTAAAAGACGTCCAAGAAATTGGACGTCTTTTTTGTTTAAACCAACAGCGATATAAATCCCTTACGGGATTTGCGATATTCCCCTTCGGGGAGCGATATGTCTGCGACGCGATATGCCCTACGGGCGTGAGGGATTTAAATCATATCGCGTTTGAGCATAGCGAAAACATATCGCAACGAGGCAACGCCGAGTTATATCGAATTTGCAAAGCAAATATATCGCCAAAAACGAGCTGTATAGACCGATAAAGGGCGAGTGAAATACTATTGCGGGAAGGGGAAAGAAGTGGTATAATTATTATGTAAAAACAAATATAAACGGTGATTGATATGGCAATGGTACACAAGTTTAATGTAATGAAGCCTGATGATGCGGAGTGGGAAGAGATGGAAATACCAATCCACGACAGCTTTATTTTTCCAAACCTTGAAAGGTTTAAGGCTGTTGATACCTTTTGGGGCAGCTGTGACAAAAAAACTTCAAAAGGGCTTGATTATTGCGGTTACACATATATTCCGCCTGAGAGCATGGATGCTCTTTTAAATGCGGTTAAAGGCGTTGAGGGTCTGGAAGAGCTTGAGAAGCTGGCTCTTTTTGCAAAAGAAAAAAACGCCCGGATTGAACACATTGGATTGTAATCAGTTAAACGATATTTTATATGGTACAGAAGTGAGGGGAGTTTGGTTTGATGGAAGAAAAAACGCTCAGGTTTCCTGTTTTGTTTGTTCACGGAATGGGTTTCCGTGACAGGAAAGGACTTTGCTATTGGGGGAGAATTCCCGAAGCGGTTGAAAAGCTCGGCTGCAATGTTTTTTACGGAGAACAGGACAGCAACGGAAGCATAGAAGCTAATGCGGAATTTATCGGAAATAGGATAAATGAAATTCTTGAAGAAACAGGTAAGGAAAGGGTCAACATAATTGCCCATTCGAAGGGCGGACTTGATTGCAGATATCTTATTTCAACATTGGACTTTGGGGATAAGGTTGCATCACTAACCACAATAAGTACACCTCATCACGGCTCTGAAACTATAGATATATTGATGAAGTTTCCCGATTGCTTGGTGAAATTGGTGGGTTTTTGTGCAGATTGTTGTTTCCGCTTGTGCGGAGATATAAATCCGTCCACGTATACGGTTTTAAAGTCATTTACAACAAAGGCATCAAAAGAGTTTAACAGAGAAAACCCCGATAACGAGAGCGTATATTATCAAAGTTATGCCTTTGTTATGAAAAACCCCTTTAGTGATATTTTCATGTGTATACCTAATTTTATTGTGAATTTGGTTGAAGGCGAGAATGATGGGCTTGTAACGCCTTCATCGGCAAAATGGAGCAATTTTAAAGGTGTCTTCAAAGGATGTGGCAAGCGAGGCATTTCTCATTGTGATGAAGTCGACATGCGAAGGCGAGCTCTGTGCAAATACGAAGGTGAGGGTGTGTCAGATATTATAGATGTGTATAAAAGCATTGTGATAGATTTGTGCGAAAGAGGTTTTTGACATATTATGGACAGAAGCGAAAGAGTTATTTTGACAAATATGTGCATGGTATATGACGGTGAAAAGGTGCTTGTGCAAAGAAGGGTGAAGCCGGGTTGGACAGGCATAGCATTCCCCGGAGGGCACGTGGAAAAGGGCGAGTCTTTCACGGAAAGCGTTATCCGCGAGGTAAAAGAGGAAACAGGGCTTACAATTAAAAACCCCAGGATGTGCGGAATTAAAAGCTGGTACACAAAGGATGGCAGCCGATACATAATTCTTTTTTACAAGACAGATAAATTTTCGGGTACACTGCAATCCTCCGAGGAGGGGGAGGTTTTCTGGGCGGATGTTAAATCAGTGCCCGAAATGGAGCTTGCAAACGGCTTTGGCGATATGCTTAAGGTTTTCCTTGACGAGGATTTAAGCGAATTTTACTATTATACAGAAAACGGCGAATGGAAATATGACTTGAAGTAGGAGTGATAATTATGTTCCGTGAATTAGTGAGGAAGAAAAAGCAGATTACAAATGAAGAATGCATAGAAATACTGAAAAATGAAAAAAGGGGTGTTCTCAGCGTTATTGGTGACGAGGGGTATCCCTACGGAATGCCCATGAATCACTTTTACAATGAAGAAGACGGGTGCATATACTTTCATTCGGGAAAGCAGGGCCACAGATGCGATGCTCTTAATAATTGCGACAAGGTGTCCTTCTGTGTGTACGATGAGGGCTACAAAGAGGAAGGTAAATGGGCTCTTAACATAAAAAGTGTGATTGTTTTCGGCAAAATGGAGGTTATTTCCGACATTGATGAAATAGCCCGTATTACATACCTTTTAAGCCGTAAATTTACCGAAGATGATGAATATATTAAAAATGAAATAAAGCTCTATGCCTCAAAAACCCTTCTTTTAAAGCTGAAGGTGGAGCATATGTGCGGAAAAATTGTTGAAGAATCATAAAGGGGGATATGGCATGAAAAAGATATTGATAACAATTCTTTGTGTTTTACTTACGGTGGCACTTTTGGCAGGCTGCAGCTGTGAAAGAGGGGCTATTGACCCTACAGAAGCTACAGAAGAGGTAACTGAGCCTACAGAGGAGGAAGTGCTTTTACCCATTGAAGGAAGTCTTGATATGATTTATTCTTCCGGGGCAGGTGCTTGGGAGAGCCATATTTCGCTTAAGGCTGACGGCAGCTTCACGGGAGGCTATCACGACATGGACATGGGCTTCTCAGGTGAGGGCTATGATGCTACCGTTTACGAGAGCATTTTCAAGGGGAAATTTAAAGACATTAAAATGACAGAGGATTATGCATTTGAAATGACCCTTGATTGGGTTGAAACCGCAAAGAAAGAGGGCACGGAGGTTATTGAGGACCAGGGCGGTGTACTGGTAAGAAAGGTTTCAAGTGAAGCGATGGGTATAGAGGGGGGAGATAAATTCATATTATACCTGCCCACAGCACCTGTAAGCGAGCTTAGCGAGGAGTTTTTGTGGTGGAACCCGGGAAGATATGAAGAAACTGAAACCCTTCAGCGGTACGGCTTATACAATGTGGTGACGGATGCAGGCTTTTTCTGTTACGAGTAATGCAAAAATATTTACTTCCTTGCATAATTATTCGCACAAAATGTATTGACTTTTCTGAAATTGGTGGTATAATCTTGTTATTGAGTGAAAAGCTCAATACATAAATGTTCAAATTTGAAAGGAAGTAGTTAAAATGAAAAAGATTTTAACAATCGCACTTTGCCTTATGCTTGCTCTTTCTTTTGCAGCTTGCGGCGGCAACACAGTAACAGAAAACCCCACAGATGCAACAGAAGAAGCTTCCAAGCTTGTTCTTACAATGGCAACAAACGCAGAATTCCCTCCTTATGAATTCTACGACGGTGAAGTTGTTGTAGGTATCGATGCTGAGGTTGCAGCAGTAATTGCTGAAAAGCTTGGTATGGAGCTTGAAATCGTTGATACAGCATTTGACTCCATCATCCCCGCAATCGTTGCAGGTAAGTACGATATGGGTATGGCAGGTATGACAGTTACAGAAGAAAGACTTGAAGAAGTTAACTTCTCCACAAGCTATGCTAAGGGCGTACAGGTTGTTATCGTTGCAGCTGACTCTGACATCAAGACTGTAGATGACCTCTTTGGTGACAAGAACTACACAATCGGTGTTCAGACAGGCACAACAGGTGACCTTTACTCCACTTGGGATATCGAAGACGAAGGTCTTGGTACAGTTTCCCGTTACAACAAGGGTGCTGACGCTGTAGAAGCACTTAAGGTTGGTAAGGTTGACTGCGTAATCATCGACAACGAGCCTGCAAAGGCATTTGTTGCTGACAGCGAAAACCTTGTAATTCTTGACACAGCTTACGCTGAAGAAGACTACGCTATCGCAGTAGCTAAGGACAACACAGAGCTCCTTGAAAAGATCAACACAGCTCTTGAAGAACTCATGGCTGACGGTACACTCCAGTCTATCGTAGACAAGTACATTTCTGCTGAATAATTAATATGAAAAAAAGGGAGCAGGGAAACCCGCTCCCTTATTTTAAAGCGAGGGGAAAAGATTATGTCAGAATTTTTTCAGACTTTACAGGCTGACTTTATAAAGTGCTTTATAACAAAAGACCGCTGGAAGCTTATCTGGGACGGTCTCGGTTCGACACTTCAGATTACTCTCTTTGCTTGTCTTATGGGTATTGCAATTGGTCTTGTTGTGGCTGTAATAAGAAGCACCTATGATAAAAACGGTAAGGAAATGCGCAACGGTGCAGCAAAAGCTCTTTTGAGTGTTGTAAACTGGATTTGTAATGTTTATCTTACTGTTATAAGAGGAACACCCGTTGTTGTTCAGCTTATGATTATGTATTATATTGTTTTTGCTTCCTCAAGAAACAGTGTGATGATTGCAGTTGTGGCTTTTGGTATTAATTCCGGTGCTTACGTTGCGGAAATTTTCCGCTCGGGTATTATGAGCATTGACCAGGGGCAGTTTGAAGCCGGCAGAAGCCTGGGCTTCGGATATATAAGCACAATGCTGTATATTGTTTTCCCTCAGGCATTCAAGAGTGTTTTGCCTACACTTGCAAATGAATTTATCGTGCTTTTGAAGGAAACTTCCGTTGCAGGTTATGTTGCAATTCAGGACCTTACAAAGGGTGGGGATATCATAAGAGGTGCTACGTATGAAACCTTTATGCCTCTTCTCACAGTAGCTGCAATATATCTTATACTTGTAATATTCTTTACAAGACTTGTAAGTATTCTTGAAAGGAGATTGAGAAACAGTGAACGATAATGTAATTATCAGAACGGAAAATCTCTGTAAGTATTACGGCGAGAAAATCCACGCTTTGGAAATGGTTAATGCTGAAATTAAAAAGGGCGAAGTGGTTGTTGTTATCGGCCCTTCGGGCTCAGGTAAGTCCACCTTTTTACGCTCCTTAAACCTTCTTGAAACTGCAACAAGCGGCAAGGTTTATTTTGAGGGAGTTGATATTACTGACCCCAAGGTTAATATTAATATTCACCGTCAGAAGATGGGCATGGTTTTCCAGCAGTTTAACCTGTTCCCTCATATGACCGTTTTAAAGAACCTTACATTGGCTCCCATGAAGCTTAAGGGCATGAAGGCAGAGAAGGCAGAAGAGCTTGCTCTCAGAATGCTTGATAAGGTTGGTCTGAAGGATAGAGCAAATGCATATCCCAGCCAGCTTTCAGGCGGACAGAAGCAGAGAGTTGCAATTGTACGTGCTCTTTGCATGAACCCCGAGGTTATGCTTTTCGACGAGCCTACAAGTGCTCTTGACCCCGAAATGGTAGGCGAGGTATTGCAGGTAATGAAAGACCTTGCGAAGGAAGGCATGACAATGGTTGTTGTTACTCATGAGATGGGCTTTGCCAAGGAGGTTGCAGACCGAGTAATCTTCATGGCAGAGGGTGCAATTATTGAAGAAGGCACCCCCGATGAAATTTTCTCAAACCCCGGGGATGAGAGAACACAGGGCTTCCTTAAATCTGTATTGAATGTATAAAAAATATAAAAAATACGCTGTCACAGACAGCGTATTTTTTTCAGGCTGTCGATAAACCTGAAATTTTGCATAATCGCGAAGGGCTCGGGGAAGAAGGTTCCCCGAATAAAATCGGAGGGGCAATCGCATTGCTCCTCCGAAAGTGCCGATTTTAGGGGGCTCGCAAGCCCCTTGCACGAGAAATTGGCACTTTGTTCCTCGGAAAAATATTAACAAAAAATATTGCTCTCAGCAAGATTTTTTGTTGCGTGTCGACTTTTCGACACGCTCAAATACGCTGTCACAGACAGCGTATTTTTTTGTGCTTAATATTCATACAGTTTCATTGCTGAGGATATGTCGAGGTACCAGTTGTCATTCTTTTTTACGAAGATAACCTCAATTGTTTCATACCAGTTTTCGTCACCATTTACAAAGTTAATGCTTATTTCAGCCTTTGCGGCATTGTCGCAGGGGTAGGTGAGGCTTTCTGAATCGATATATACCAAAGAATCAAGGGAGAAGGTTTCATCTGCATGCTCAAACTCTCCGGTAAGCACTTTGGAAATGTTCGTAAATTCCAGATTAAGCTGTGCATTTGTTTTATGAGAAAATGCCGCCTTATAATCATCAGGATGGACTAATGCGAATGCCTTTTTTGCCTGAGCGGCTGTGAGGGCACTCACAAAAGCCTTTACCTGGGTATTTATCATTGTAGAGTCTGCATTTGTACCGATGTACTTTTCGTTTTCACCAAGAGGCTTGTCGGGAAAAGGGGTGATGGGAAATTCAAAGTCCTCGCCATAGCTTAAAGGTGCGGTGACGGTAAAGCTCTGATTAAGGATAACACCGCCGTAGGAGGCATTGGCATAAAAATTCATTGTGATTGATTTTATATAGCCACCCTTTGTGGAGAGGTATATATATAAGGAAGAATAGTCAGTAGGAGTTTGCTGCATTGTAAGCTTTTCCTGCAAAAGCTGGTCGGAAATGAACTTTGTTGAAGGCACAACCATAAAATACTTGCCGCTTCCGAGATATGCGACATATTCCGTATAATTATCGGGAAGGATGGTTGAAAGGGTAAAGCCCGTGAGAGAATATTTTACATCTGCCGAGTTTTCCTTTTCGGAAAAAACCGTGCCGTTTACACTTCCCGTGGCATTTACTGTAAGGTTCACATCAATACCTGAAAGAGAGGCGGTGTTTTTAATGCTGTCTGCAAGGTAGGAAAGAGCACTTTCCGATGCTTTTGTTGTGAGGGAGGCTGTCTGTGTGAGGTTATCCCAGTAAACCTTTTTGCCGAAAAGCTCACCTATGCTTCGCAGGGGAAGAAAGGTTGTGCCCTCACGGAGAATGGGGTATATGCGGTTGCCGTTTGAGTCATTACATATAAATTCCTCACCGTTATAATAAATGTTGATTTCGTCCCCGGGTTCGGGTGAGCCGCCCTCTTTGCCAAGGTGAACCGTTTTTGTTTCCTGGTCCCAGGAAACGTTTACATTGAAAGCAGTTGCAATTGCCCTTACGGGAGCATAGGTTGCACCCTCATGAACAAAGGGTTCTACCAAAGCACCGTTTGTGTCATAGCACAGAAGGCTTTCACCGTCAATTAAGATGTTACATTCCGCATTGGCAAGAGTGGGTATTAATAATATTAAAATTGTTACAAAAATAATTGCAGAGAGACGTTTCATATTTTTTACTCCCATGTTAATATTTTTTAATAAGTCTGCATATATTAAAAAAGCTTTGTCAGTACGCGTAAAGAAAAGGGTTTTTGACGAAATTTCACGCTCTGTGTAACATTATATCACAAAAATGTGCACAATGCAATTGCTAAAAACGGGGTAAAAGCTACCCCAAAAGGCAGCTTTTGGTGCAAAAAAGTGTTAAAAAATTAAACAAATGTTACAAAATTATCACAAAAGTGCGAAAAAGTATTGACAAAGCACCTCAAAATGAATATAATGCCTATTGCGATCAAAGTCGACCATTGCGAGGAACAAAAATTTATCTATGTTCGGCAGCTAAATCAAGGGAGCCGCAGAGTATCAGGGAAAACGGCAAACGGAAATGAGGTTAGATTATGAAAGAATTTATGAAAAAGAGTATGGCAGCAAAAAAGAGAATTATGGCATTTGTGCTTTGTGCACTTATGGCAGTGAGCATTTTCACAGCTGCTGTAGAGGATAACTCGGTAATTATTTCTGTAAACTATGACGGTGTTGAATACAGCTATTTTACATTTGCAGAAACAGTTGGAGAATTTCTTGAAATTGAAGGCATTCAGGTTAAGGCTAATGACTACATGAGCCATGCCAAGACGGCTTTGATAGAAGATGGCATGACAATTGTGGTTAACGTAGCAAAGTACGTTACAGTACATGACGACTTGGAAACCTACGGTGCCATTACTTACGAAACAACAGTTGAAGGCGTGCTTAGTGAGTTCGGTGCTCCTTTGGAAGGCAGAGACTCTTCCTTCCCTGAAAAGGACGAAAGAATTTACGATGGTATAAAAATTACCGTATCAAGAGCAAAGCTTATTACATTTACACGTGACGGTGAAGAGCTTCAGTACTACACATATAACAACACAGTAGGCGAGTTTTTAGATGAAATGGGTGTTGTATGCGAAGACGACGAAAAGGTTGTTCCCGGCGTTGAGGAGCTTCTTACAGACGGCATGACAGTTGCTGTTAAGCCTAAGGTTGAGGCAATGTCTGCAATGGACTTTGGCTTGGACCTTTCCCAGGCAAAGAGAGTTATTACATGTGAAGCTACAGCATACACATCTGCAGCAGATGAGTGCGGTAAGTCCGACGGTATCACAGCTTCCGGCATGATGTTTGAGGTTGGCGTTGTTGCAGTTGACCGCAGACAGATTCCTTTGGGAACAAAGCTTTACATTGAATCCTTGGACGGCAAGTATGTTTACGGCTATTGTATCGCAGCTGACACAGGCGGAGCAATCAAGGGCAACAAGGTTGACCTTGCTATGAACACAAAGAGCGAATGCTTCCAGTTCGGCAGAAGAAACGTACGCGTGTATATCTTTTAAGAAATAAAAGTCTCGGATTTTCCGAGACTTTTTCTTTACTTTTATGCTCCGAGAGGTTAAAATAAAGAGGAGTGAGGTGTGATTATGCTTGATTTAACAAATATTGAAGTAATTAAATACTTATGCAATAAATACGGCTTTAAGTTCTCAAAGGATATGGGTCAGAACTTTTTAACCGACAGCGAGGTTATTGATGCCATTTCCGCCACAGCGGCAGAGGGCGTTTCCGGTGTGATTGAAATTGGCCCCGGTTTTGGCTGTCTGACGGCAGCTTTAGGGCAGAGAGCAAAAAAGGTTGTTTCCATAGAGCTTGACAAAAGGCTTGAAAAGGTTCTTAACGAAACCCTCATGGGCTTTGACAATATAAAGCTTCATTGGGAAGACTGTATGAAGGCTGATATTAAGAAGATTATTGAAGAAAACTTTGACGGGCAGGTGTCTGTTGCGGCAAATTTACCCTATTATATAACAACGCCTATTGTTATGAAGCTTTTGGAGGGCGATTACGGCTTTAAGAAAATTGTTATAATGGTACAGAAGGAGGTTGCAGAGCGTTTTTGTGCAACCCCCGGCGGAAAGGAATACGGAGCTGTTACCTTAGGGGTGCAGTACAGAGCAGATGCACGTGTTATATGTGAAGTGGGAAAGGAGAAGTTTGTTCCCTCGCCAAAGGTTGACAGTGCGGTTATCGAAATGACCATACGTGAAACGCCTCCTGTTATGCCTAAGGATGAAAAAATGTTCTTTCGTGTTATTAAGGCGGCATTTGCACAGAGAAGAAAAACCCTTGTAAATTCACTTTGCAATGCAGGGTGCTTTGGAAGTAAGGAAAGCATAACGGCGGCTGTTGAAAAGATAGGAAAAGATGCAAATATACGAGGCGAAAAGCTTTCCATGGAGGACTTTTGTGCATTAGCTGATATATTTTCCGAAAGCCTTTGAAAAAAGGGCAACGGGAAGGCAGAGGAGTGTCCATAAAATTGTGTAGGGAAGGCATATCTGACCTAAAAGGTTAAAGGGTGCCAATGAATAATTCCACACATTCCAGCCTAAAGACAGATTGACAATACAGCCAGTAAGAAATTCGGCGACGGTTATTATACCGCCGCCGATTATTGCTTTTAATAAAAGCGGTGCGGAATTTATACGGTTAAAGGTACAAAAAAGAATGTAAAGGCATAGCCCGCCAAGTAAAAACATGCTCCAGTGGGTATAGCCACGCCACAGTATTTCAAGAATGCAGTAGAGCATGCCCCCTGACGGGAACAGAATAATAAACTTTTTCATGATTTCCTCCGATATTGTTATCGGAAGATATTATTCCACGAAAATTAATGCTTTATTTATTGAAAACAATGTGTTATAATATTATTATCTATAATTATATAAAGGTGGATTTAAAATGATAAGACATATAGTGATGTGGAAGTACAAGGCAGAATTGTCCATGGAAGAGAGAAAGGCACTTTTTGAAAAGCTCACAAAAGCCGCAGAGGACATGAACGGTAACATAAAGGGGCTTATAAAGGCTGAGCTTATTGAAAATGTAAACAGCGAAGAAAAGTACGACCTGTGCCTTTACTGCGAGTTTGAAACACTTCCGGATATTCACGCCTACCAGGAGGACCCTGTTCACATAGCTTTTAAAAACATAATCGCAGGCAATGTGTTTGACCGTGCCTGCATTGATGCTATGTAACAGAGGAAGGGAAGGAAAAGCATATGAAAAAGTTTATTGCAGTAATTCTTTGTGTTATAACTGCTGTGTGCATGCTGACGGCATGCGGCAATGAAATAGTTGAGCAGGAGGAAAAGAAGGCGGTGCTTTCGGCAACCTCCATGAGCATCCGCATGGGCGAGAGTGCTCAGCTGAATGTTCTCAATTATGCAGGGGACATAAGATGGTCCAGCTCTGCAAAAAGCATTGCAACGGTTACCAATACGGGTGTTATTGAGGCTGTGGCCATAGGCAGTGTTGCAGTAACTGCAACTCTTTCCGACGGCAGAACAATGACCTGCGTTGTGGATGTTCAGGCAGGTACCTCTCTTATACAGAGCATAAGAGTGACAAGCCTTTATTCCGATACAAACGACATTACGGTGAATTATGAAAACGGCAGTACGGTAAACCTTCGTGCAATATGCACACCTGAGGCAAATGAAAAGCTCACCTGGACCTCATCCGATGAAATGCTTGCAACCGTTGACTCAAACGGTGTTGTAACCGTGTGGGGCAACGGTATTGCCGAAATCAAGGCAACAGCCTTAAACGGCATTGAAGGCACCTGCAAGGTGAGAATAAAGAACGTGCCTGCAAATGTAAAGCCTAAGGCTTTGCCCAAAACAGACGGTGAAATACCCGTTATAGGTGATGACGAAGCCTCGGGCAAGTTTACTTCCCCCGTGCCGGTAACCTCTCCCTCGGCAAAAACAAGCGTTATTGTAAGCGATAAAAACGTGTACCTTAAGGTGGGCGAAAGCTTCACTCTTACGTATGCGGTGGGAAATACAAAGGCAGACAGCGTTACATGGATGAGCTCTGACAAGGCTGTGGCTGTTGTGGCAAAGGGCAGGATTGTTGCCGTAGGCGAGGGCAGAGCAGTTATAAGTGCCGTGACGGAGGACGGAGCAGTTGCAAGCTGTAGCGTTGCCGTGGGCGAAAAAGAAATAAAGCTCATGAAAAAGGAAGTTTCTGATGCAAAGAAGTGATATTGTGAATTTGGCTGAAAACAACGGATTTATATTTTTAGATGGGGCTATGGGAACCATGCTCCAGAAAATGGGGCTTGAAAGAGGCGAAAAACCCGAAATTTTTGCCTTCAGAAACCCTGAAGCGGTAATAGGAGTACATAAAAGCTATATTGAAAGCGGAAGCGACATTATTTATGCAAACACCTTTGGTGCAAATCGCTTTAAAATGGCAGATGCTGGAAAAAGTGTTGACGAGATAATAAAAAACAGCGTAAAGCTTGCAAAATGTGCATCCGAAGGAAAAGCAAGGGTTGCTCTTGACGTGGGGCCTCTGGGTGAAATGCTTGAGCCTAACGGCTCTCTTACCTTTGAAGAGGCATATGATGCCTTCCGTGAGGAAATGATTGCAGGTGAAGAAGCGGGCTGTGACCTTATTGTTATAGAAACAATGACAGACCTTTACGAGGCAAGGGCGGCAGTCCTTGCGGCAAAAGAAAATACCCGTCTTCCGGTTATTGTTACAATGAGCTTTGAAAAGAACGGAAGAACCTTCTCCGGCTGCAGTGCGGAGTGTGCGGCAATTACCCTTACTGCACTTGGAGTGGATGCTGTGGGAATAAACTGCTCATTAGGACCCGATGAAATTTATCCCATTGCCAGAAGCATGAGCGAAAATACTCATTTGCCTGTAGTTGTGAAGGCAAATGCAGGGCTTCCTGACCCTGAGAGCGGTGAATATAACATTTCGGCAGAGGAATTTGCCCGGGCGATGAAAAAGTATGCCGACATAGGCGTGAAGCTTGTGGGCGGCTGCTGTGGTACATCACCTGAATTTATAGCGGCTCTTAAGAAGGCATTTGACGGCATGGAAGGAAAAAAGCCTGAAATAAATAAGAAGAGCGTTGTCTGCACGGCATCTAGGGCTATATATATAGACGGAGTACGTATTATAGGCGAAAGGATTAACCCTACGGGCAAAAAGGTTTTAAGAGAAGCTTTAAAGAACAATGATATGGATTATATCCTCTCTACCGCTGTGGCTGAAACCGAAGCAGGCTGTCATATACTTGACGTTAATGTGGGTGCACCCGGTATAAACGAAGAGGAAATGATGGCAAAGTGTGTAAAGGCAATTCAGACGGTGACTTCGTTACCTCTGCAGATAGATTCTACCCTTCCCGGGGCAATAGAGGCGGGGCTCAGGGTATATAACGGTAAGGCAATTGTAAATTCCGTCAATGGTGAGGATAAGGTTCTTGACCAAATATTGCCGATAGTAAAAAAATACGGTGCCGCTGTTGTGGGGCTTACACTGGATGATAACGGAATCCCCAAAACGTGGCAGGAGAGAGTGGAAATAGCAAGGAAAATACTTAAAAAGGCACAGGAGTACGGCATCAAAAAGGAAGATGTTTTTATCGATACTTTGACATTGACTGTTTCCACAGAGCAGGAGGGCATGTACGAAACCCTTAAGGCTCTTAGGTTTATACGTGAGGAAATGGGGCTTAAAACCGTATTGGGCGTGTCAAACATTTCCTTTGGCTTGCCGAAAAGACAGACGGTTAACTGTGCTTTTCTTACCCTTGCACTGGAGTACGGGCTCACAATGCCCATTTTAAACCCCAATGACGAGGCAATGATGGGTGCGGTGTATGCCTACGGTGCTCTTTCGGGCAGTGACAAGGACTGCAGAGAGTATACCGAAAAAATGGCAGACAGCGTGCAGGCAGCTGTAACGGAGACGAAGAATGAAACCCTTGAGGGTGCCGTTATTAAAGGTCTCCGCGGTGAAGCGGCAAAAAAATGCAGTGAGCTTCTTAAAGAGAAGGATGAGCTTACTTTGGTGAATGAGTACCTCATACCTGCACTTGACGTGGCAGGGGGAAAATTTGAAAAGGGTGAGTTTTTCCTGCCACAGCTTCTTGGTGCGGCAAATGCGGCAAAGGAAGCCTTTGAGGTTATAAAAAAATCCCTCGAGGAAAAAGGCTCGGGCGGTGTTAAGAAGGGAAAAATAATTCTTGCCACCGTAAAGGGCGACGTACATGATATAGGTAAGAACATAGTTAAGGTTATACTTGAAAACTACGGCTATGAGGTTATCGATTTAGGTAAGGACGTGAAAAAAGAGGACGTTGTTGAGTGTGCGAAACGGGAAAATGTGAAGCTTATAGGGCTTTCGGCACTTATGACAACTACGCTTAAAAGCATGGAGGAAACAATCTGTCTTATCAGAGAAAGCGGTATTGATGCAAAGGTCATGTGCGGTGGTGCCGTGCTCACAGAGGATTATGCAAAATCCATAGGTGCAGACTACTATGCCAATGATGCAAAACGGGCTGCGGATATTGCAAAAGAGGTATTCGGTACTTGACTTGATAGATAAAAAGTATTATTATATAATTATGAGGCTATATGGAAAAAGTTTATAGGAGGAACAGCTATGACAGACAGAATTAAGCGCGCGGCAGCATATCTGATGGTTGCTATAATGGTCATTGCACTTCTTGCAGGTTGCGGTGAACAGGAAAGCGAATTGGATAATGTTACCGACACAATTATCATCGGTCACCACTATATGCAGGAGGATGACCCCAACTGGGTAAGTGAAATTACAGGCGAGGGCGTAATGGACCCCGTTAAGCAGAGAGCTGCTCTTGCTGCACTTGCAACAGTTAAGGAAAAGCTCGGTGTTGATATTATCTGGAAAAACTGGCCCAGCGGTGTTACACAGGACTGCTTACAGACAGTTCTTGCAGGCGACCCCTATTGCCACATTGCTATTTTGTCTAACGGTTTCCAGGGCAGAGTAATGGTGCAGAACGTGCTTCAGCCCCTTGACGAGTTTATGGATATTTTTGAGCCCGAAGATTATCAGTGGCTTACAATGAGTAAGACCTTCGGCCATTACTATCTTTTAAACCGTGACCTTTTATACATAACAGACTGGCCCATTGTTTACAATGCAACAATGCTTGACCCCATTCCCGAATTGAAGGAAGCTGACGGTACAACTCTTTATCCTGCAGAACTGTATGAGCGTGGAGACTGGACATGGAGCAAGTTCCGCTGGTATCTTGAAACTATCGACAGATATTATGCAGGTAAGAAGGCTCCCTCCGGTGGCGATATAATCCCCTTTGATGCAAGATACTACTATACCGCTATTCAGGCAGTTCACTCCAGCGGCGGTTACATCTATGACGGTGAAGGTATGAACTTCACTTCTCCTGAGGCTATTGAAGGTGCGGAATATCTTTCTGAGCTTATTGAAGACGGTCTTATGGGCTGCTGTGTGGCTACATACGGTAAGAGCAACAGCTGTGGTTACCTTCAGTCTGTAGAAGCATTCACAAGAGGCGAGTGCGTATTCAACAACTGTGCTCGCTGGAAGATGGGCTCTTCCTCTACAGCATTGGCAGAACGTGGCGAAAGTATGGGTATCATTTTCTTCCCCCGTCCTGACGATGTTCCCTTTAAGGAATACAACAACGAGGTTCATATGGACCCCGACTATAAGTACAACATTGCAATTTCCTGTGCAGACAGCGTAGGTCTTCTCCGTGGTCACGACAAGGACGTAAGCCGTCTTGCTCTTGAAGCATATGCTATGTACAGAACAGAGTTCTACAAGAACTACGGTGCTGTTGAATCCATTGCAGAATACCGCGAAACTATGGCTGCAAATGAAGCCGTTGCATTTGGTATTGATATTTTCCACGAGGAAATTGGTGACAAGAACCTTGAAATCTTCAAGATGCTCGGCTCTTTGACAGAGAATGAGTTCTGCGAAGGCATGAACGTTCACGAAAGATGGGGCGTAAACATTTTCGGTAAGGCAGCATTTGCTGTACCCGGTGCTTCCAAGTACCCCGTATTCGTAAAAGCAAACGAAAATCTTGTAACAGATTCTCTTAACAACATCCAGAAGGCACTTGAGGGTGACGGTGCTGTTGATACAACACTTCCCGGTGTATCCCAGGCTACAAGCGGTATAATCGCATTTGCAAAGGGTACAGACCCCAACACTGTTAACTGGGGTGCAATGTTCACTGCAAGCGATAACGTTGACGGTAATTACGAAATCAAGCAGGAAGAATATGAAGGCAAGGATGCCGACGGCAAGAAGGTTACAATGTACGGCGACATTCTGATAAAGGCATCGGTTGCCATGGAAGACGAAAACGGTGAAGAAATTGAGCCTGAATTTGTTCCTGACAGAATGTTCGTTATTCACGAATACAAGGTAACAGAAAATGAAGATGGTACCGTAACAAGCACAGGTATCGACTTTAACAATGTAGGTAAGTACGATAAGGGTATTATCGTAAAGGTTACTGACTCTCAGGGCAATACAAGAGAGGCTAACTATACTGCATACATTTACGACCAGAACGGTACAAAGGCTCCTACTTTTAAGATTAAGGAAGAATACGGTACAATCGGTCTTAACACAGACACATCCACAGTTAAGTGGGCAGATATGTTTGTTGAAGAGGCGTTTGACGAAAATGGTATCGACCTTAAGACAAAGGTTTCCGCTGATGTAAGTGAGCTCGACGTTACTGTTGCAGGTACATATCCCGTAACAATTTTCGTTGAAGACTTTGCAGGAAATGTAGCTAAGCAGACAATACCTGTTACAATTAAGTAATTAAAAATTTTGAGGCATCTGCCCTGCGGCAGATGCCTCTTTAATGCAAAAAGCCCTAAATAAGGGAAGAATAATAAGCTTAGAAAAAAGTTGAAATTTTTTTAAAAAAAGTGTTGACAAATCACTTTAAGGTGTGTATAATAACTATTGTTGTGAGTGACCACTAACAGAAACGCTGCCTTAGCTCAGCAGGCAGAGCACTTCCTTGGTAAGGAAGAGGTCGGCAGTTCGAATCTGCTAGGCAGCTCCAATTAAATGGACCATTAGCTCAGTTGGTAGAGCACCTGACTCTTAATCAGGGTGTCCCGGGTTCGAGTCCCTGATGGTCCACCAAAATAAAAGCCAATCACGAAAGTGGTTGGCTTTTATTTTGGTTAATTAAGGAACCGAAGCGGAAACTGTGATAAGGTGCTGTACCAACTGAGCGTGGCGAAGTTGGTGGAACCGAGCCCGACCGCATCCTGTGGATGATGAAGGGAGGGTGATGGGCTGTGCAGCGGTCGAAGTGAGCGAACGGGGTAGTGAAGCTCACGAGGGCACCGCAAACGGAAACCTGACTCTTAATCAGGGTGTCCCGGGTTCGAGTCCCTGATGGTCCACCAAAAAACGACTTACTGAAAAGTAGGTCGTTTTTCTTTTTTCTCTATTATCTATTATTTATTATCTATTCTCTAAAAGTTTTTTGTTGTCCCTTCTCCGCTAACGCTACGACGGGTTCAGTCATCGCCAAAGGCTCGACTTCACCTCGCAGGGACTCCTCGCTAAAAACAATCCGCAGGATTGTTTTCTTAACGCTCGGACTGATGGTCCACCATGAAAAAAGACATCCATTGGATGTCTTTTTTCAGTTATATTTGTTCCTTGCGGAACAAGTGATATTTACTTCGTAAGTGATATTGCCCTTCAGGCAGTGGTATTCGCCTGGGGCGAGTTGCGGAACAAATATAATATCACTGAAACCGAAGGTTTCAATAACACTTTTATGGTAGTAAAAATATCACTCCAACGAAGTTGGAATAGCACTAAAAATAATGTCATCTAAACCATTCGGCTCTTCCAAAAAACGACTTACTGAAAAGTAGGTCGTTTTTCTTTTTTCGCTATCTCTTCCATACCTTTTCGCGTAACATCAAGACTTTTTCTTACGAGGGACTTTTCTTTCTTTTACGATTGTGGTATTATAACCAAGAGGAGTGATTAAAATGAGAAAAGTGGCTTTATTTTTAGCTATTATCATGCTACTGTCCTTTGTCCCTTCTGTGAGCTTTGCAGCAGAGGTTAACTACAAGCTTCGAGACGTAAACGACGGAGCTTACACAGAGGTCAGTATGGACGTGTATCAGACCTACGAAACTGAGCACTTTCAGATTTTCTGGGACACAGATGGTGCAAACAGTGCAAAGGTAACAGATGCCTTTTTGAAAAAGTGCGAAACCGTGCTTGAAAACTGTTGGGATTTATACATCGACAAAATGGGCATGGAGCCTACAAGCACATCTGTTAACTCAAACGGCGACAAAACAACACAGTATAAAACAAACGTTATTCTTATGGGCACAGGCGTTACCCATTATGACTTAGGTGCAAACGACTGGGGCGCATACGGCAGCGTGGACAGCGCAGGCTACCCTTACTTTATGTGTTGCTTGGCAGCTATGGATTCGCCCACGGTTGTTGCCCATGAATTTGGTCACGCAGTGCACTACGCACAGGGCGACAACGCATGGAAGGACAACATTTTCCTTGGCCCCTGGTTTGAGGCCGTGGCAAACTGGTTTGCAGAGCAGTACATTTACGAATACCTTCCCGGCGACACTCAGCTTTCCCATTTGTATTTAAGAGAATCAGCTCTTACAAAAATGAACGGTCGCGGCTACTATGAAGCATGGCCCATTCTGCAGTATTTAACAGAAGACCCCGACAACACAGGTGTGTACGGCAGAACCTTTGTAAGAAAGCTTCTCGGCACAAACCTCGGAAGCACCAATGTGCTTTTCTGGGAGGTTTTAGAAAACGCCAACGGTGACTTGTCTGTAAAGGACACCATCGGTATGTATGCGTCACATACTGCCACAATGGATTTTGCAAATAAAGCTTTATACAACAGTCGTATAAACAACTTCTATAACGGTCATTACTTCTACTGGCAGCAGAGATATACAGTGCCCGAAAAGTTGGGCCACGAGAAAAACACATACGTTATTCCCACAGAAAGAGCACCTCAGGGCATGGGTTATAACATAATTCCTCTTAAGGCTACAGAGGGCAAGGTTACTGTAACCTTAAACCCCATGACAAACATTGAAGGTGCTGACTGGAGAGCACGCCTTGTTAAGGAAACAAACGGCAAAACAAGCTACAGCGAGCTTTTCAAAGCAAATGAAACAATGTCAATGAGTGTAAGTGAGGGCGATATGGTATACCTTTCCGTTGCCGCAACCCCCGACATAAACACAATGAGCAAGCACACCATTACAGGCTGGGCAGAGCACAGCAAGGAATCGAAATTCCCCTACCATGACAAAAAGCAGTACCCCTACAGCATTACCCTTGAGGGTGCTACACCTTCGTGGAGCAACAGAAGCTACAACAACATGCGACAGCATTCTAACGGTGGCGGCTGGGTAAGCAACACAGCTAACGTTGCAGCCACAGCTTATGTAGGTCCTAATGCTCTTGTGCTTGACTATGCAACTGTAAGCGGTAACGCAGTAATTGACGGCTACGCAATCGTGGCACAAAATGCACGTGTTACAGACAACGCCTACGTTGGTGACACAGCTGTTGTTTTCGACCGTGCACAGATAAGTGGCAATGCACGTGTTATTGAAAGTGCATGTGTGTATGTAGACTATAAGGTAAGTGGCGATGCAGTTGTGAAGGGTCAGTCTTTGGGGCTTTATAATGGCTCTGTTACAGGCGAAGCCATTACCTACGGTGACTGGTTTGAAGATGAAGGTCACGATGTGTCCAAGGGCAGATATTCCGGCTGGCATTCCATTACCACCGATTCTTCCTATGCAACGAAAAACGGGGATTATTACGAGCGTGATTATATACCCTCTCTTCGCACAAGATATGATTTTAACGGCGATATTAAGGATACTTACGGCTACACAGACCTTTATGGTGTAGGAAGCCCCCAGGTTGATTCCGACACAGTTACACTGGATGCTGACAGCTATCTTGTGCTCGACGACTCTGTTCTTTATTACGACGATATGAAAATTGCTCTCTCTGTAAAGGGTGAGGGTGAGGTTTTAAATATTGGCGACGAAATCACACTTACAGTAGGTGACACTGCAATTCTCCAAGTAGGCGACGAAAGCATTGAAGCTACAGCAAGCCATGATTGGAACGAAATCGAAATTGCTTTCAAGGACAATGTTGCAACGCTCAAAGTGAACGGAAAGTCGGAAAAAATGGCTGCCTCCGCCACACCTATGGAGGCTACAAGAAACGGTGTAAACACCATCGGCTATAATTTCACGGGCAGCATTGACTATTTCCGCATATTTTTATCGGGCAATGAAGCAGATAACGAAGGTGAAATCGACGAAAGGCTTCACCTTGTGGCAGACACCACAGGCACAAAGGGCGACTTTGTGTCGGGCAGCAATAACGTAACAGTTGATAACGGCTTACATATAAATGGTGTTACAAATACCACCATTACAATTTCCGGTTGTAAGGCAAATAAGTTTATAATTGAATTTGAGCCCTCAGGCGGGAAAACCTACCCCGACCATGGTGTTCTCGACATGACAGGCGAAGTACTCTTTGCTCACCGTTATGCAACCGATGCAAACTCAATTCACATTGGACGAGGAGAAATTAACGACACAATAAGAGGCAACAGCAGTATAGCCGACACAACAGGACAAAAGAGACTTACTTCTTTTGTTGCAGAAAAGCTTACAGGCGCCTCCGGAAGAAGCGACCGCGGCAGTGTAGCCTATACCGATGGCGACACTGTAAGAATAATTGCCGAAAACAATACCTGGTCAGAGAAAATGGAGGAAAAATTCCTTGGCAGCGAAAACTACACAGCTAATTTTGATACCATTTCCTACGGCGACAAGGTTTATACAGTTTCTTACTACATTGTTAAGGACGGCTTTGCACAAAAGGTTTCTGAAAGCGTGTACCTTGGTCAGTTTGAAGGCTTTGGTGGTTTCACTGTGGCAGGGGGTACAAATAATGTGAAGGTATCCTACAACAAGCTGAAGGTTTATACCGATAACGCTGAGGCAAAAATCACTTGCGAAAATGCACGCATTTTCTCGGAAGGCTTTGAAGGTGAAGGTGTTGCAATTTTTGCCGTTTACGAAGGCACAAGGCTTGAAAAGGTGCGCACCGTGCCCGTGGAAGGCGATTTCGACCTTGCAATTCCCGAAGGCTTTGAAAAGAGCCGTTTCATGCTTTGGGGAAGCAAGGAAAGTGCAATCCCCTTTGTGGCACCCTTAAATGTTGATGCAGAATGGGTGTACACATCGTCCTTAAAGCAGGACGAAACAGCCTTTAACGCAACTGCTGAAGCTGACGGCAATGTTACCTATTCCTTTGAAATGCTTGATAAGGGCAGTAAGGACAGTGGCATTATGATTGGTAACAGCGATTATCTTAATACAGCTTCTTCTAACTATTTTGCATCGGGCAGCATTGTGCTCCTCTTTGCAAACGGCACACTTTCTACACGCGATGCAGCCGAGAAAAAGGCCATTGCAACCTACAGCGTGGGTGAAAGGGTGAAAATAAAGGTGGAAGCCGATGTTCAAAACGGCACATACGACGTGTATGTCAATGGCGAATTAAAGGCAGAAGGCGTTAAGTTCAGACAGAACGCCAACATGCTGGACACTCTCGCTCTTGTTGAAAATGGTGGCGGAGCAGCCTTCGATGTTTACAATTTCCGCGTAACTCAATAAGATGAAGACAAAAAACAACCTGCAACGCAGGTTGTTTTTTGTCTCTACTTGACCAAGGAACTCATTCGTGCTAAAATTCAAGAAAGAAAAGCAGTAAGGTGGTTTTTATGAAATATATTGAAAAAAATCCGATAATTATGATTATAATTGGCGTTATAGGAATATCGCTCTCATCGATTTTTGTAAAATATTCCTCTGCGCCCTCATCTGTTACGGCAGCGTACCGTCTTTTGTGGACTGTTCTTATTCTGTCGCCTGCGGTATGGGGTAAAAGAGGGGTGAGGCAGGAGCTTTTGAACGTAGACAAAAAAACACTTTTATTGAGCGCTTTAAGCGGAGTGTTTCTTGCGGTGCATTTTGTGCTGTGGTTCGAGTCGCTTTATCACACCTCCGTTGCAAGCAGCACAACAATTGTATGCACCGAGGTTGTGTGGGTTGCTTTGGGCTTTGTGCTGTTTTTAAAGGGCAGAATTTCAAAAAAAGCAGTGCTGGCAATTGGCATAACCTTACTTGGCAGTGTGCTCATTGCCTTTGCAGATGCAGGCGGTGAAAATAATCTTTATGGCGATGTGCTGGCACTTCTTGCAGCAGTGGCGGTGGCAGTTTACATGCTGTTAGGCAGAGTTGTGCGAAAAAACACCTCAACCACCGTTTATACATATATAGTTTATGTGGCATGTGCAATAACTTTAGTTATTATGTGTGCATTTTCAAAGGCGAGCCTTTTTGCCTACGGCTACAGCGCACCCGTTGTAGGGCTGTTGCTTGCGGTGTTCTCCACCATTTTAGGCCACAGCATTTTTTCCTGGTGCCTTAAGTTTTTCTCGCCCTCTTTTGTGTCGGCATCCAAGCTGTGTGAGCCTGTGGTGGCAGCCATTCTGGCAGGCATTCTTTTTGCAGAGGTGCCAAGAATGCTGCAATTAATAGGCGGAGCGCTTGTTTTAGGCGGTGTGTATTACTACTCAAGAATTGAAAAGGAATGATAGAGTTTTATTAACTAAAAAGTAACAAGTTAAATAGTGACAAACGTGGTAAAATAATATATAATCAAATAAACGAACGCACAGAAAAGGGGTTTTAATATGAATATAACCTGGAAAAACTGTATAAGAATATGCGTCAGCGTTTTTGTTTTATATTTATGCATGGAATATTTTCAGAACCTGTTAGCTCTTATAGGTGTTGTGCTTAATGCGGCACTGCCGCTTTTTCTCGGTGCTGTTATTGCTTATGTTGTAAACATACTTATGAGCTTTTATGAAAAGCACTATTTCCCCAAGAGCACGAAAAGGGCAATAATTAAAAGCAAAAGGGCAGTGTGCATGGTATGTGCATTTCTTTCTGTTGTTGCAATAATTACCCTTGTAATTAATCTGGTTCTGCCGCAGCTTATATCCTGCGTTCAGCTACTGCTTTCAAAGCTTCCCATAGCAATTGACTATATTGCAGAAATGGCAAATAAGTGGGGCATTGTGCCTGAGGACATGCTTAATTCCTTAACAAATATTGACTGGCAGTCAAGGCTTGCAGACGTATTTTCTATGCTCACCTCGAGCATGGGCAGTGTGGCAAAGCTTGTGGCGAATGTATTTTCAGGTGTTGTAACAGGTCTTTTAAGTGTAATTTTTTCAATTTATCTGCTTTTGTCCAAGGACATGCTTAAAAGGCAGGCGGGTATGATTTTTGAGGCAATCACAACACAAAAGCTCAGAGCGAAAATAAAATATGTTTATCAGACCTTTGACGACTGCTTCCGAAATTACATTTCCGGTCAGTGTATTGAAGCGGTCATTTTAGGTGCGCTGTGCACGGTGGGCATGCTCATTCTGAGGCTTCCTTATGCTGCCATGATTGGTGCATTTATAGCATTTACAGCGCTCATTCCCGTGGCAGGTGCATATATAGGCGCTGTTGTGGGTGCTTTTATGATACTTACGGTTTCGCCTGTGAAGGCGCTCATTTTCCTTGTTTTCATTGTAATACTCCAGCAGCTTGAGG
>JAFSGW010000063.1 GCA_017440585.1 Clostridia bacterium
ACCTTTGTAAGCAACCTGTCTTTCGCCGCCGAGTAAAATGTTATCGATGCTCGTTTCAAGCACAATTGCCAATTCAGGCAGAAGCGTAATATCAGGAAGGGTTTCACCTCGTTCCCATTTGCTGACCGCCTGAAATGAAACGCCCACTCTTTCGCCTAATTCGCTTTGTGTTAGACCTTTGGATTTTCGCAGTGTGGCAATCTGTTGTGCTACTTTATCGGTGTTCATAAAAATACCTCCTTTTGATTACTGATAACAGTATAGCAAGAGGAGGTTTTATTGTAAATAACCGGGTGGGCGAGAAATAACATTTAATCTAAACTGTTATTTGAAAAGCATTTTAATTTTTAACTGTTTATCTGAATGTTGTGCAATCCTCGCATACAACCCATTTCCCGTTTTCTTTGTGGCTTATCACCTCAAAAATCCTACCTTCTACCTGGAAGGTAACTTCGTTTGTATCTCCTTTCACGATTATTCCGACACCCGAAAGAGAAATCCATTTTACTCTCTCCTCATTAATATTAAGTCTTTTAAAGCTTTCACTTTCTATAAGATAATTATAGGCAGCTTGGTACGGCTCACTCTTTTCCAATCCGAAAGCCATTGAAAAAGCAATACCGGTAAATACAAAGAAAACAAGTACATATATAATCAAGAAAACCAGGGTTCGCTTTTTATCTTTTTTCGCAGGTACAAAATGATTTATATTATTTACATTATCAGAAAAAATCTCTTTATTTTCCAACTGGTCTTTAGAAACAACAAAAGTCTGCGCTACGCTGTCTCCTATGCTTATTCCTCTGACAAGCATTATAATTCCATCAATCGTACGCACAAAAAAGAAAAGATTTCGTACAAGAAGTTGCTTTTTAGATGGAGTTTCTCCACTGTTACGGTCAATAACAGTAAGCCCAAAAAATCTTTTACCTGGACTTCTGCCTTTAAAGATAAAATCTCTGAAACTAAAGCATAAAAGCCATATCACCATAAACAACAACATAACAACCGCAATAACAGGCATACTAGCTTCAGGCACTGTATTACCTAGAAACGGAAATGCAATAAACATAATCACGCTAAACAAAACCGGTAAGCATCCTATAAGGCACCAATCAAAAACATAAGCACATATTCTGCTGATTCTTACTCTACCCGTAAGCAGGGAGTCAAGGCTTCTCAAATATTCATACTTTTTATCAACTACTTCTTCATTCTGCCTGACAATGAACTCACCCGCCATAAGCTCTTCTACAGTTACACTAAAAATTTTGGCAAGTTTAAATAATGTTTCTATTCTGGGTTTTGACTCGCCGTTTTCCCATTTTGAAACTGCAGCTGGTGTAACATCAAGCATTTTTGCAAGTTCAAGCTGTGTCAGCCCTTTTGCCTCGCGCAACTCAAACAGAAAGTTTCCGAATTTATAGTCATTCATTTTTGTTATCCTTTCAAATAGTCTGAGTGAATTATAACAAAAAACAGGCGGTATATCAACAAAAAACAGGTTGAATTTCAGTTGATATTTGATTTTCAGAGATTTCAGTGTGAAATAATGAAAAAAGGCGAGCCGCAACTCGAACCTGTAACACCTAACAGCCACGCGGCTGTACCGCAGTCAGGCAGGTTCGAGGATTGAGGCGCAAAAGAAAACTCCAAGCCTTTCGACTTGGAGTTTTGGCGCCTCAAACAGGACTCGAACCTGTGACACGCACTCTTGCGATTCCCGAAATTCATTACGGCTTGGAGCGCCTATGAATTTCGACCGCTGCGCCATCCTCACCTCGCTGTGTCTCGCACTGCGAGCGCTTCGGCGACGATGCAGTTAACAGCTCGCGACGCGGCTGTCAACCACGAAGCCACACATTAAAGCACTTGCT
This sequence comes from Clostridia bacterium, assembly GCA_017440585.1. Taxonomy (GTDB): domain Bacteria; phylum Bacillota; class Clostridia; order UMGS1883; family UMGS1883; genus RGIG1927. The sequence goes on from JAFSGW010000063.1 coordinate 1,878, forward strand.
GAAATGTAAAAATGAAGAAGCCACCCTAATGGGTAGCTTCCTCATTTTGGCGCCTCAAACAGGACTCGAACCTGTGACACCGCGGTTAACAGCCGCGTGCTCTACCGACTGAGCTATTAAGGCATAGATTTTAAGTTTGTACCCGCGCGAAACGGTCAAAAACATAGTCGTCTCACTCGCTTGAAGCGCTTCGTGATACTCCTTGTTTTTTCCTGTTCACACTTCGCCTTCATCTGCCACCGGCAGCGGCTCGTGTGAACCTACCGACTTCAGCTATTAAGGCATTTAGTAAAGAGATTAACCACCTTAGGTTATCTAAGGTGGTATTGTGTCGGCATTGCCTTATCTTCCCGGGCCGCTTCCAGCCAAGTATTGTCAGCACTGATGAGCTTAACTTCTGTGTTCGGGATGGGAACAGGTGGACCCTCATCGCTAAAAACACCGACTATCTGAACTTTTCATCCAGATTTCTCTTTTTTGACTCATTGAATCATTTGGTGACCCGTACGAGATTCGAACTCGTGTTGCCGG
>JAFSGW010000064.1 GCA_017440585.1 Clostridia bacterium
CTGTGGCTTCAATGACGTACCAAACTTTTTCCGCTTCTTCAAAAAGCGGTACAACTACACTCCCAAGGACTATGCAAATGCCATTAAAATGGATGTGAAATAACCACAAACCGTCCCAAAATTCCAAAATTTTAAAAGTCTCCAAAGCCCAGTCACCCCAGGCGTTTCAGAGATTTTTTTAAAAGAGTAATTTCGGTGAAGCCCTCCGCCGCGTAACCGACCTCCAGAAACCCATCAAAACAAACGGCATAACCTTCCGCTAACTAAAAAGCAGACCTGAATCGGTCTGCTTTTTCATTTCTTTCCTATACTGTCCACCACAGCATCCATATTATCAATAATAAATTGTTGTGCTTGTTTATTATACACCACCGTCAGATATTCTCCTCGCATACTCTGTCTTTTTTCAATAGCTATACCCATATACTTTCCTTTTTCTGTCGGATATTTGGTTGTAGAACCATCGCCCTTTTGAGCATATTCAAGCATATCAATACCCATCAGCCAATCCGCCAGGTGATTATATGTAAGCTTCTTCATGTTTTCGTTATTTGTAAGTGCATTTATCCTCTTTGCAATTTCACTGAGGGCAATGGGATTATCCGAAAACTCAAACCTGTCAAGCTCTTCACCCGTTATTGCAAAAGGTATTGTTCCCGCCTTTTTCTTAACGGGTGCAATAACACCTCCGTTATCAATTACCTTCTGCAGCACATCCGCCACATAGAAAAAGCATCTCGACAGCCTCACGTTATTTATGCAGTCATCATCCCGAGCCTCCGTATCACTGATAGGGTCAATCCCATTTGCAAGCTTTTCCATATAAACCTTTGCTCTCTCTAACATTTCCAGCTCTGTTGCCATTTTTCTTCCTCCCTTTTATTATTTTAATATTCCTCGTAATTCTCTTTCATACGCTGAATGGACCCCTTTAATAAGACATTGAGTGTTTTTAAATCAAATCTTTGATTATCCCTGCAGTCCTCTCGATTGTCTGTCCATATCCTCTACAACGATATCATATATTTCTCCCAAAGAAGCACAATATTCAAGAATCTTCCATGGTTCATTTGTATGATAATGAACCTTTATCAATTCGTTATCACCAACAGCGAGCAAACTGTCTCCTGTAAAATGCTCTGTAATATAATCAAAAATTGCACGTTCATCAAGATTTGTGCCTTCAATGAGTAATTGTGTGTCGTACCTGTATTCTATCATAATTTCCCCCTACTTTCCAAGTATCTTATATAATATACTGTAAAGCTGTTGTGCCTCTTCCACAGAAAGATTACTGCACCTTGCCATTTCCTTTGGTATACTTACTGCCTTATCTTTCAGCGCTTCACCAATATCCGTTATGCTCACTATAAGATTGCGCTCGTCTGTTTCTGAACGCACACGGGCAACCAGACCCTTCGCTTCAAGCTTTTTAAGAAGAGGCGTCAGGGTACCCGAATCAAGATACAAGCACTCACCAAGCTCTTTTACGTTAAGGCTTTTTTTCTCCCACATTACCATCATAACTATATATTGCGTGTAGGTAAGGTCAATTTTATCAAGAAATGGTTTGTAGCTTTTCACAACCTCACGGGAAGCTGCATAAAGCGGAAAACAAAGCTGATTTTCAATCTTTAAAGCATCATATTCACACTTATTCATTTTGTAAGCACTCCTTGATTTTTTCTTTGAAGTTTTTCATATCTGTCGGTTCAAAACGGGCAACAATATTGCCCTCTCTGCCAATGAGAAACTTTGTAAAATTCCATTTTATATTGCCGTTATTTTTGTAATCCTTATCCATCTTTTTGGCAATTTTTGAGAGCATTACTCCCATCGGTGACATTCCAAAGCCCTGGAATTTTGTATTTTCGGTAAGATATTTAAAAAGAGGGCTCGCAGCCTCTCCGTTTACATCTACTTTCGAAAACTGCGGAAAGGTAATTCCAAACCGACCTGTACAGAAAGAATGAATTTCAGCATCAGACCCGGGAGCCTGCTCCCCGAACTGATTGCACGGGAAGTCTAAAATTTCCAACCCCTCACCATGAAACTCATTATAAATTTCCTGCAATTGTGTATACTGCGGTGTAAAACCGCACTCTGTAGCAGTATTAACTATAAGCAAAACCTTTCCTTTGTAATCAGATAACATTACTTCGCTTCCGTCCTGTGCTTTTACCTTAAAATCATAAATACTCATAGCAAGCCTCCAATTATCATTTTGTTCTAATTAAATTGAGCACAATTTAATTGTATCATCTGTTATTTTTCTTGTCAATATCTACTGATAGAAAACATTTTCCCATCTCTCCAAGCTGTGCCAAAACTTCCCCCTCCGCCACATCACCGACCTGCAAAAGCTCACTAAAACATCCCTTTTATGTTGAATTAACAGCTCTTGTGTGCTACAATGACTATGTATAGTTTTAAACAAGAAGGTGTTTTTATGGCAAAGCATGTAACCGACGGTCATGTTCTGGAGGGCATCAAGGTTTTAGAAGAAAAAATGTCCTTTCTTCCTCTTTACTTTCATTCCATAGGTCATTACCTTAATCAGCGGCACGAATTCCGCCCAAACGGAATGGCAAACTATCAGGTTTCAATCTGCCTTAACGGAAGCGGCGTGTTTTCTGTTAAAGGCAACGAATACAACATCAAAAAAGGCACGGTTTTCTTCTTTGCCCCCAATGTAGGTCACGAATACTACCCCACCAGCTCTGACTGGACCATCCTGTGGGTTGTTTTTAAAGGCAACGATGTGCCCAACCTTTTAAAATACCTGAGTCTTGAGGATACCTTTGTAAAAAGCTTTCCCTCCATTGATTCAATGGACAGGGCAGTTGACCTCTGTAACGACCTGTACAGCCTCTGCACCATTAAGGAGTCCTATAATTTCAGCCTCACCCTTAAAACCATGGAGCTTTTAGAGCACATAAGCCATTGTCCCGATGTAGAAAAGCGTGACTCAGCCAAGGACCCTACCGATAAAAAAAGCAGCTTTGCCCCCGTGGTGGATTTTATCCACAAAAATTATTCCAAATTCCTCACTCTTGACGATTTAGCCGCCTCCTGCAACCTTTCCAAAAGCCATTTCTGCCGTTCCTTCAAGGAAGCATACGACATAACTCCCATGGCATACCTTAACCGTTACAGAATAAGCGTGGCTAAGTTTCTGCTTACCACAACTGTGGAAAACCTTGACCGCATAGTTATTAAATCGGGCTTTTCTGACCTCAGCTACTTCTGTGCAGTGTTCCGTAAATTGGAGGGCTGTTCTCCCAACCAATACAGAAAAGCTCACAGAAAGCAGCAATAATTCAACATCTTCCCTCAAAAAAAGCAATGTTTACAGCAATTTATTTATATGATAATATTTAATAGAGGAAGGAGGCATTGCCATGAAAAGAATCCTGTCAGTTATTTTATCCTTAACAATTATATTTACAACAATCTTCACGGCAAATGTTGCCTCTGCCGCACCCGGTAAATACATGCATATATCCTTCGACGATGTATATGCATGCCTTTACGATATTACAGTCAATCAATATTCCTCTGTTTTTGAAAACACATTTTTTGCAGAGCTTAGAAAACTGCACGGGGATTACGGAGCCGTGTTCACACTTAACTGCTTCAATACCTCCACAAAAAATTCAAAGTACGATATTTCCAATCTCCCCGACAGATATTCAGACGAGCTTGCAGGCTGTGCCGACTGGCTCAGGTTCGCATTCCATGCAGAAAGCGACACCACCGCCTACGGTACAACCTCTTTCACCAATAACATTGCAACTCCCGCACAAAGTGCCGCATCCTACAAAAAGTTTACCTCTGCAATTCTCAATGCAACGGGCACCGCGGATTCTGTCGACACAGTTGTCCGCCTTGGCTTTTTTACGGGCACACGGGAAAATGTGGAGGCGTTAAGGGAATGTGACTACGGTATCACGGGGCTTCTTACAGCCGACGATACAAGGCTTTCCTATTATTTTGACAACAACCTGAACAATTATATAATCAATAACAACGATTACTACGACGGTCAGCTCAACCTTCGTCTCATCCGTTCACAAAAAAGGCTTGAGGGCGTTTCCAATACCTCAACAGCATTGAACACACTTTCCGCCTACAGTGGCAACATGATAGAGGTTTTCACCCATGAGCAGGACTATAAAGGCTCCGTACCCAACCGCCTGAAGGAATATATTCAATGGGCAAAAAATCAGGGCTACGGCTTCGGCTTTGCAATGGATGTAGCCGGGGAGCTTATGAAAATTTCCTATAAATCCGTTTCAAAAAACACCGAAACCTACAGCCTTAAGGTAAACGCCTCCGATGTAACAGTTTTTGCAGGCGTATACAATAAAGAAGGTGCTCTCACCCGCTTTACAAAGGTTGTTCCCGAAAACAACACCGCTTCCGTCACGTTGAGCTCTTCAACCGATACAAAAAAGGTGAAGTTCATGCTGTGGAGTGCATGGGAAAATATGAAGCCGCTGTCCTTAGCAGTTTCATCCGAATAAAAATAAACGCCATCCCGTTAACGGGATGGCGTTATTTTTTTATTTACTTATTTCTACTCTTACGGCATTTTTAACGGGAATCATATCAGCAGTATTTTCCCATCTGAAAACCTTTACATAGCTCATTTTTTCATCATAGGGAAGCTCAACGCTCTTTTCCACACGTCTTGCTTCCATAAGAGTATTATCGGAATTGTATATTCCCACAACACAGCTCTCTTTTACCTCTACCAAAAGCTTGCCGCCTTCTGCCTTTACTACGCAGGGTGCTACGGCACCTGTAACCGCATACACGGTTTTAACACCGTTCAGGTCAGTTACGGTTATCATATCTCCTGCCCGCATAATAGCATCGTCGTCTCTGTCAAGCGTTAAGACTGCACTTCCCGTAAGAGAAAGCTTTTCCTTCACGTCCTTGGCTGTGTCGCCCGCTGTCACTTTGATAGTTTTTTTGGTTTCATCAATTGTGTACTCGCTGCTTGCTATCTTCCAGCCGTAAACCTCAATCTCCCACAAGCTGTGGCTCAATGCTTTGTTTCCTTCCGAGCCGGTTGCCTTCAGGTTCACAAATCTGCCATAGCTGTTCAGGTTATCGGAATGCAATTCCGCGTTTCCGCTTTTTTCTTCCGACACAACACTGTATCCCTGAGAAGCAAAATTACGGTTCTTGGTTGTATCACTCCAGTAATTTGCACCCTTATCGCCTGCAGTTCTTAATTCGTAAATATAGCTTCTTTCAGCACCCTTATGAAAACGCACATCAACTCTTGCTATATGGTAATTCTCACCCAGGTCAATTTCAATCCATTCGTTCATAACGTAGTTCGAGGAAAATCCCGACCAACGGGTGTCATAGTTACCGTCAACAGCATTGCTCGCATAGTGCTTGCCTTCAGTAAGGGAAGCCTTTGTATTTTTCTTATACGCCAGATTATGGAACACCTCAAAGTCCTTCCATACATCCTCATCTTCGGCAACAACACGTATCTTCATTCCGTATTTCAGGGTAGTTGCTTTGTCTGTAATCACTTCTCCCTCTGCATCCAGGAGAGAATAGCTCTGTCCGTAGCCCGATTCTATGCTGTCGAGCAATTCGCCCCAGGTGATAGAGCCGTTAAGTATTATGCCGTTCTTATTTTCAAGCACTCTGAGGTCAGTGGAATTTACCGTAATGTTATAATCAAATTCCTCCTCGGAAAGCATTTCTGCTTCCTCTGTTTTCAGAATGAAACGGAGCACTCTTTCAGCGCTTCTCGATACCTGCCATCTTTCAAGGGTGCCTGCGCTAAGAGCTTCGTGTACATTCTCAGGTGCAATACTGTCCTCGGGAGCCTTAAGGTCATTACCTGCAGCTATTTCCTGAGAGTGGGTAACATTTCGTGTTCTGTAGTCTGTCATAACGAAGCCGTCAAAGCCCCATTCGTTACGAAGTATTTCAGTTAAAATCTGATAATTGCCCGAAACCTGTGTTCCGTTTATACGGTTATAGGAGCTCATTATGGACCAGGGCTTACCTTCCTTAACCGCAATTTCATAACCCTTCAGGTAAATTTCGCGTATTGCTCTTTCACTTATACGGCTGTCGTTGCCCCATCTTCCCTTTTCCTGGTTGTTGAAGGCAAAATGCTTTAACTGGCTGGCAACCTTTCTCGACTGTAAGCCACGTGTTATAGCCGCAGCCATTTTACCCGACACATACGGGTCCTCGGAAAAATACTCAAAGTTTCTTCCGCAAAGAGGGTCACGGTGAATGTTCATACCGGGTCCCTGCAAAAAGCTCATTCCGAAATGCCTTGCTTCATCGCCTATACCTGCACCAAGCTGCTCAATCAAATCTTCATTCCATGTGCATGCCTGCATTGTAGAGCAGGGATAGAAGGTGGAGGTTGTTTCCCATGTGCCGGAGCCACCGTTGTACTGTATGCCGGCAGGGCCGTTCGAGCCACCTATAGTAGGCACACCGTAAGCATCAATTCCGCCTATACCTGCTCTGTGGCCTCTTCCGCTTAAGGGAACAACACAGCCCGTAAGCCTTACCGCTTCCTCGTCTGTAAGACGGGCAACAAAGGCTTCAAGCAGCTTTGTGTCCTCTTCCGACTCTTCACCGTCACAAAATGCTTTTGCAAGCTCGTTGAAAGTTATAAACTTATTCTTATGCACTGCTGCATTGCTGTTTTTATAAACAGCCTTATACTTTGCATCCACATCCTCGTCAATGTTACCGGATACAGGTGCATTCTGTCTCTGGGGAATGCTTTCGTATGTACCGTTGCTCTTAAGTCTTGCATTGAATACGCTTGTGTCAGGAACCAGATGATGCTCCAGCTGCTCTACAAGCTCAATTTCATCAATATAAAAGCTGTCTACAAGGGAAGCCTTCACGCTGTTTCCCACATAAAAATTATATTCGCCCTCATCCAGAATATATGCCGCTTCATAAGGGGTTTTTCCCACATCGTCATAGCTTGCCAGCTCATCAAAGGGGAAGGTTATTGTAATATTTTCGCTTTCGCCGGGCAAAAGCTCCTTTGTCTTATAAAATCCTGCCAGCTCACGTGAGGGCTGAGTAAGGTGTGTCTGCGGAGATGAAACATAAACCTGCACAACCTCTTTGCCGGGGTAATCGCCCTTGTTTCTTACTGTGGCAGTAACAGTAACCGTTCTTTCTCTGCCTTCACCCTCAATGGCAATCTTCTTACTGCCTATTGTAAAGGTTGTATAGGAAAGCCCAAAGCCAAAGGGGTAATTTACCCTCGATTTTGCAGCAGAAATAGTTTCAAAGTATCTGTAACCTACAAATATGTCCTCTTTGTAGTTTGTATAGCTTGAATTGCCGAAATTGCTCGACGAAGGATAGTCAGTATAGCTTGCTGCCCAGGTATCTACAAGCTTACCCGAGGGATAGCTGTCACCCAAAAGCACGTTAGCCATTGCCTCACCGCCAACCATACCGGGAAGAGAAACAAACAGCACTGCATCAATGGAGTCATCCTTAAGCCAGTTGGACTCAATTACACCGGTTACATTGAGAATAACAACAACGTTTTTAAAGCCTGCATTCTGAACATAGCTAATGAGGTTTCTCTCCTTGGCATTAAGCATAAAATCGCCTTCAGTGTTACTTCTGTCAGTATCCTCACCTGCAGGACGACCAATTGTAATAATGGCTGTGTCAGCTTCATTGGCAGCTTTTTTAACATCTGCTTCACTCAGCTCCATTTCGCCCCAATGCTTTAATACCGCACCCTGCCTTGTTCCGTAAGCATAGGTTCTTCCGTCCTCGCTCCAGTATCTGTTGCAGTAATCCTCGTATGCATCCCTGAGCTCTTCATAAAGCTTAATATCGCCTGCATCGTCTCTTGCCTTCATTGCATCGAAAAGGCTTATGTAATCAACTCTTTCGTTTGCACTGTTAAGGTTGCAGGTTCCGCCGCCGCCATAAATAAAGTCAATCTGATTAACGCCGAAAATGGCTATTCTTTCACCCTTGCTCAAAGGTAAGGCACCGTTGTTTTTCAGCATTACCATGCCTTCCTCGGCAACAGTTCTTGCAAGGGTCAAGCCATCCATATTGCCTGTAAGGTCGCTTGGTTCAGCGTTATAGGCAAAGGCAGGCACGCAAGGCAAAAGCATGCCCAAGGCAATAAGCCCCGATACTAATTTCCTGAACGTTTTTTTCATTTTCTTTCCTCTTTTCATATTATTTAAAAAAGGCGGGGCGGAAAGGTGCACAACAGATACAATCGCATTATCTGCACTTGCCATCATCGCCCCTGTTAATACTATTATAGCTCCAATCAAAATACCTGTCAATGTCCTTTTCATACGCCTGCCTCTTCTCCCTTCAGGCTTCTCCTTGAGGAGAAGCTGTCAGCTCTGCTGACTGATGAGGTGTAGGTTGCTCCGCAACCGTTCATTCCCCATTCCTCTTCCCTCTCCACTTCTCATTAACGACTTTTTCGCCACGCAAAAAGGGCAACCGCAATGCGGTTGCCCTTAATGATTTTAATATTAAATTATTCTGTAACTGTATTTGCTGTTGTGTCAAAGTTAAATGTAAGAACGCCTGTCTCATCAATTGCCGCATTGGAGATATAGCCCTTTGCAATTGAGTTGTTGTTGTTAACTCTTACATAATCTGTCCACCACTCTGCAATGGAAGCAGGTGTCTTCCAGCCGTCAGCGGGAGTGATTGTTACGTTCCAGCCGTCATCGCCGTCGGAAACAGATTCAACAGTGAAGAATACATCACCTGTGTACTTGCCGTCTTCAACTGTGATGCCTTCATCATTCTTTGTAAGACGGATACCTGTCTGGTTAACATAAGCGTTAAGAATGTTTCTTATTACGCCTTCAAGAGGCTCATCGCCCTCCTTCATGAGACCTGCGGATACCTGGTAAATACTTCTTGTTACACCTTCTGTTACAAATTCCTTAACAGTACCGTCAGCCATAGTAACCTTAGCATATGCTGCGGCTGTGTACTTTCTGTTGTAGTTGGATTCCTTAAGGTTTGTGATAGCAGCAGAGAATGCTGTGTTATCATCATTCTGGAACTTCTTAGCCTCAATATAGGCAACATTATCGGAAGCTTCTACCGATACCTTGATACCGAATTCAACTGCATCATCAGAAATAAGTGTATCTGCATAGTCAGCTGTTGCAAGGAATCTGATACCACTGTCTGCCAATGCATCAAGCTTAGCACCGTCAGCAAGCTTTGTAGCACCCACACGTACCTGAGCACCGCCTACCATTGCAAGACCAAGGCCTGCAGGAGCTGTGTTAGCGAATGTTGTTGCTTCTGTAAGGTTAAGGTTCTTGTTAGCTTCATAGTAGCCTGCATCTGTACCGACAACGATTGCACCTTCAGAAACAAGACGAACATC
>JAFSGW010000065.1 GCA_017440585.1 Clostridia bacterium
AAAGTCTGTGTTTTACTTTTTTTCATATTGTCACTTCCTTGTCCTTTAATTATATTCTTATTTGGCGAAATAATCAACCCGAATTTCAATATTGCCATTTTTAATACTTTGTTTACATATTGTCAATATCAGGTAAAATTATTATAATTATAATCATACGACAGGAGTGATTAAACATGAAAGAAAAATTAATGCGTTTTATGCAGGGCAGATACGGAAGCGACGAATTGAATATTACACTTTTGGTGCTTTCGGTTATTTTAAGCATTCTCTCCCCCGTTACGGAAATTTTTTCGGGGCTCAGCATGGTTTGCTTATGCTATGCAATATACAGAATGTTTTCAAAAAACATATATAAGCGCAGATGTGAAAATGCAAAAATTGTGCCCTACTTTTCCTTTATAAAGGCAAAGTTTAAAAACAAGGGGCAGGCAAAAATATTTATGTGCCCCAAATGCAAGAGAACCCTCCGTGTGCCAAAGGGCAAGGGCAGAATTACACTTACGTGTCCCTGCGGTGAACAGTTAAAGAGGAAAAGCTGATGTTCGGGCGTGTTATACCAAATAAGGGTGAGCTCAAGGTTAAAGAGTTTGACACCTACAGAGCTTTTTACTGCGGTATCTGCCGTTCATTAAAAAAGAAGGGTTATTTGTCGGCAATGTGCCTTAATTATGACATGACCTTTCTTTCCATGCTTTTAAACTCACTTTATGACTCGGAAAACCACTCTGCAATGCGCTGTTGTGCCTGCCACATGTGCAAAAAGCATCTGGAAATAACAGACGGCTGTTCTGCCTATGTTTCCTCAATGACCATCCTTCTGGCATATTACAAATGCCTTGACGACTGGCAGGACGATAAGAACATAATAAAGCTTTTATACAGCTTCTACCTTAAGCCGAAGGTAAAAAAAATAAGGGCAGAGTACCCCCTAAAATGTGAGAGAATAAAAAATTATCTTGATGAGCTCTCAAAAAAGGAAAGCCATGCCACATTGGAGGAATGTGCAAACCTTTTCGGCAACCTCCTTGGCGAGGTTTTCACTCCCACGGATGACATGTGGAAGGATAACCTTTTCAAAGTGGGCTTTTATTTAGGCAAATTTATTTACATTGCCGATGCACGTGATGATATAAAAGAGGACATCAAGAAAAACCGCCCCAACCCATTGAAGACCATGTATCAATCTCCCGGTTTTGAGAAGGAATGTGAAATAATACTTAACATGATGGCAACGGAATGTGCCATGGAGTTTGAAAAGCTTCCCCTTGTTGATAACATTGAAATTTTAAGAAACATTCTCTACTCGGGTATATGGCAGAAAAACAAACCTCTTGATAAGGAATGATTAGATGAGAGACCCCTATCAGGTGCTGGGTGTTTCACCCGGTGCCTCGGACGACGAAATAAAAAAAGCATACAGAGCCTTGTGCCGTAAATACCACCCGGACGTTAACCCTGAAAACCGCAGTGCGGCAGAGGAAAGGTTCAAGGAAATAGGCGAGGCATACCGCACCGTTATGGACATGCGAAGCGGAAAGGGTACCACCTACACAAGCTATGAGGACACTGCCAACACCTCCGATGCACGCCTCAGAGCCGCCTCGGTTTATATTCAGCGTGGTTACTTCCGTGAAGCGATAAATACCCTTAACTCCATAACTGAAAGGAGTGCCATGTGGTATTATTTAAGTGCCGTTGCCAATGCAAGGCTTGGTAACAACATTCTTGCCCGTGAGTATGCCCGTACAGCCGCCAATATGGAGCCGGGCAACCGTATGTATCAGAACCTTAACGCCGCATTGAACGGCGAAGGCTCCTTTTATGAGGACTACAGAAGAACGGGTCACACCTACGGCAGAGAGGTAAATATAAATACCGACTACTGCCTAAAATGCTGTGCGGCAAACCTTGCACTGAACATATGCTGCAACACCTGCTTCTGCTGTTAATTCTTTACCGGATCTTTACTTTTGAAAGTCAATCAAAGCCTCGGTTTGATTGACTTTTTTGCTTATTTTTGATACAATTGTATAAATAATTTTTATGTGAGGAGAGATTATGTGAAGCTTTTAAAAGGTGCCATGAGTGAGTCCATTTCCTCGGTACTCCCCATAGCAGCAATTGTAATTATATTAAGCGTTTCAATATCGCCCCTTGACCCCGGCATTCTTGTGCTGTTCATTTTCGGAACTCTGCTTCTTATAGCAGGCATGAGCCTTTTTACAATCGGCTCGGAAATGTCCATGCAACCTTTAGGCGAAGGTATCGGTGTGCAGATAAATAAGTCAAAAACGGTAATTGTACCCATTCTCGTTTGTTTTATTCTTGGTGCACTTATAACAATCGCCGAGCCTGACTTGCAGGTTCTGGCAGAGCAGGTGCCCTCAATACCCAATATTGTTTTAATTTTATCCGTTGCTTTAGGCGTTGGCATTTTCCTTGTTCTTTCCATGATAAGAACAAGGCGTGGCATTCCCCTTTCAAAAATGCTCCTCGGTTTTTACATTCTGGCAGGCATCCTTGCCATTTTTGCACCAAGCGATTTTATCCCCACGGCATTTGACTCGGGCGGTGTTACAACAGGTCCCATCACGGTGCCCTTCATTATGGCACTGGGTGCAGGTATGGCGTCCCTCCGAAGCGACAAGCACTCAGGCGAGGACAGCTTCGGTCTTGTGGCATTATGCAGTATAGGCCCCATTTTGTCGGTGCTTATTTTAAGCATATGCTTCTCCCCCACATCGGAAACAACACATAGCGTTGTACACAACTACCTCACCACAATGGATGCTTTTATGCACTTTGTTTACGAGCTTCCCATTTATGCTCACGAGGTTTTCACAGCCTTCATGCCCATTGTAGGGGTGTTTGTGCTTTTCCAGCTCATATTTAAAAGGTTTAAAAAGCACCAGGTTTTAAAAATCAGTGTAGGCATGGTTTACACCTTCATTGGTCTTGTGCTGTTCCTTACGGGTGCAAACGTGGGCTTCATGCCCGCAGGCAAGCTTATTGCAGGCACTATTGCCACAAACGGCAATAAGTACGTGCTTGTTGTAATAGGTATGCTTATGGGCTACTTTGTGGTTTCTGCAGAGCCTGCCGTTCACACACTTAAAAAGCAGGTTGAAGAAATTACAAACGGTGCCATTACACAAAAATCTATCGGTCTTGCCCTTTCTATAGGCGTTGGGGTTTCAGTAGGTCTTGCAATGCTAAGGGTTGTAACACAAATTCCTATCTACCCCTTCCTTATCGCAGGCTACGTAATTTCTCTTGCAATCACCTTCTTTGTTCCACCCATTTACACGGGTATCGCCTTTGACTCGGGCGGTGTTGCCTCGGGTCCCATGACAACCACCTTCATGCTTCCCTTTGCCGTAGGTGCTTGTGAAGCTTTAGGCGGCAACGTTTTAACCGATGCCTTCGGGCTTGTTGCAATGGTTGCAATGACCCCTCTTATCACCATTCAGGTGATGGGGCTTTACAGCAATGTAAAGAGAAAGAGAATGCTTTCAAGAGTTCATTACGAGCTGAGCCTTATTGAGGACGATATTCTCTACTATGACGAGGAGGTTGCATAATGGCTAAAAACGAAAACCGTATTATGATGATAATCTCCATAATAGAGCGTGGCAAGGCGGCAGGCTACATAAGCATGATGAAAAAGCACTCTATTGATTTTCACATGCGAAGCACGGGCACAGGCACCGCATCAAGTGAAATGATGGACATTTTAGGTTTAGCAAGTAACTACAAGGACGTGGTTTTTTCCTTTGCTCCCTATAAGGCTGTTAAGTCTCTTGCAACAGCTATTGCCAAGGACTTAGGCACCTGGGGCACCTATAACGGCTTAATGATGATTTTATCCACCTCCGCAATAGGAAGGATTACAAGCGAGCTTATCCTGCACAGCACGCAGGGCACCCAATTTGAAGGAGATGACAATGCAATGGCAAGCGAATATCAGCACAGCTTAATATTTATTACGGTTAACCGGGGTTATACAGACGCAGTTATGCAGACAGCTAAAAAGGCAGGTGCAACGGGCGGTACTGTTATCCGTGCCAGAATGGCAGGTGCAGAGCAGAGTGAGCATCTTTCTGACTTGCAGATTCAGGATGAAAAGGAAATTGTTGCAATTTTCGCTCCCGACAGCGTCCGTAATGAAATTATGAATTCTGTAAATGAGAATTTCGGTATCCGCTCGGAAGCCCGGGGCGTTATATGCTCTGTTCCCGTGGACAAAGCCTTCAAAATTTAAGTTTAATTCAACAAAAAGCGACTCTTTCGAGTCGCTTTTTTCATAATTGCTGATTATCTTACCACTCTTTTACTGAAGCCCACTTAACAGACCTTCGGGAATGGATGCAGAATTGGTTTTGCGAACCCCGTAGGGGCCTCCCGAGGCTGTACACAGGTACGCCTCGGGTTCGCAAAGCCGATAGTGCAAAGACACCATTCAAAAACGACCCGACTAAAAGTCGGGTCGTTTCTTTAAACATCATAAGTTGTTTTCGTGCATACATTAAATCTATATGCCTCGTCTTTGCACGGTCTGCGCCATTCTACGAAGGTCTGTTACCTTCCCAGTACTTTTATTTCATAGAACGTAGAGGGATAGTTATTCTCTCCGCTTCTGGGCTTTGCACCGGTTACGGTTACCTTTACATATCTTGCCTTGCCCATGCAGTTATCTACAGTAAAGCCATAGTCTGTATAGCCTGATGTTTTATCAACAAGGGTAGTGTAATTAACGCCGTCCTCACTGCCTTCTATAATATAGTTATAGTAAGGCTCACTGCCTATACGGATAAACCATGAAATCTGTACCTGGTTTATGTTATAGCTGTGACCTAAGTCAACCTCCCATGAGTAGGGCCATGCTGTGTCAACACTCCACTGGCTCTTATAGTTACCGTCGTTTGCATTTTTGCCGTAGCTTGTGGGCTTATTCTGTGAAAGGTTTCTGCCACGCTGCACGGGAACTAAAACGTCCTCTTCCCAGTTATAGAGAAGCTCTTCAAAATAGTCGTAGAAAGCATAGCCGTCAGATACTGTTATGGGCATGCGGAGTGACTGTGTTGTTTTAACGGTTGCATCCTTCCAGTTACCCATCCAGCGGTAGGAGTTCATAATGTAGTTTTCACTGTCCTCCTTTAAGTAGAAGCCGTAGCCCGACTGAGAGGAGAAGGTTGTAAGGTTACCAACGTTACGAAGGTCGCTCCAGGGGCCTTCCATATTGGTTGCACTGTTATACATACCGGGTGTGGGGTACCAGCCTGCACAGCCTGAGGTGAAGAGGTAATAGTAATCGTCAACCTTTAAAATGTTGGGCAATTCTCTCCACTTGCCGGGGTTTAAGAGCACAATTCTCTTTTCAACGCCCGACCAGTCCTCCTTCAGGCGGTAAATTCCAAGGTCGGCATTGCCATGAGTTGCACCCATAATGTAGCCTGTGCCGTCATCATCGATAAAGGTGTTAAGGTCGCGGATATCATCACCACCGGGACGAACACAGCCATGGAATACCATTTTTTCGTCACCGGGTGTATATGTTGCAACACTGATACGTGCAAAGTCATATCCGCCGCTTCCGGGTTCTGCGTGAGCAATAAAGCCGAAGTTGTTTGCCTTGGGGTTGTACTTGAAGTTTACGCTTTCAAAACGGATGTCCTTTAAGTCCTTACAGGTTTCGTGAGCAAGGATGTCGTCAACTGTCATGATAATAACGGGGTCTGTGTATGTAACGCCATCAGTTGATGTGCTCATTGTAACCTGACCAAAGCCCTTACCGCCATCCTTTCTGCCCGTCTGGCTGAACTTATAGTAGGTGCCGTCCTTGTCACGCATACCGCCACCGGGTGTGCTCATGCCGGAGGGTTCAAGGTTTGTTGTTGACTTCATATCAAGGGGCATTTCGTAGGGTTCGAACGCCTTTGTTTCGGCATAGCCAATAAGACCGTTATCGTCAAGGGCATATACACGGTAGGTGTATGTCTTTCCGATTTCAAGGTCATAATCGTCAACTGTGAAGCCCGTCATTGCCTCAATTCGTTCATACTCGCCATCATCAACGGACTTATAAATATCGTACTTCTTTGCACCTATAACCTCGTTCCACTGTAATTTAACGTTTGTTACAGCCTCGTCGCCCTTTAAAAGGAAGGGTGTTGCAGTTATTGCAACCATCTTTGTATCACTTTCGCCTACTATTTCGTATGTAAATACCTGACCGGATTCTGCTGCTTCCTCCTGGTAGGCAACGTTATCCTTAATTGTAAGGAACATGGAGGAGTTCTTGTTCTTTAATTTATAGCCGCCCTCTGCCTTTTCAAGAGAGTAAATCTGGTGGTCCTTTTTATTTGATGTATACTGGGAAAGCTTAATGCCTGCTTCCTTGCTTTCGTTGGGCACGTCGATTGACTTGCCCGTCTTTTTGTTTATAAGTGTGAAATGGTTACTTCCCACTGCCACAGCTTCCCAATGTGCAATATCGTCCTCTTTTTCGGAAAGTGTGATTTCGTTTGTTTCTTCGTTAACTATAAGGTTCTTGCCCTCCATTGTAAGGGTAATGTACTTACCGCCCACAAATTCGCTTTCGCCGTAGTTAGCCTCGGAAAGCTTAAGGAGCTCTTTTTCTTCCTTCGGAACAACAGTGTCCACGGCAATATAATCAGCCGAAGTCTCGCCTCCGCCAACAGCCTCTAAAGTAAACCTCTGGTTTTCTGCCTTTGTCAATTCTTCCTGAGTGATTGTGCCGTCCTCGGCTATTGTCATATACAATTTAGAATTGTAGCACTGTACAAAATATGTACCGTCCTCGCCTCTTACGGGCACATAGTTCTGGTTACCGCCACCTGTGAAGGCGTACTGGATAAGGGTTTTACCTGCATCCTTGCTATCAGAAGGTACGTCAATTGCCTTGCCCGTTTTCTTGTTCTGCAGGCGGTATGCCCCATCGTTACGGGAAGTAAATTTCCATAACTGGTTATCGTCCTCTTTTACATCAGCCATTATAATGCTTCCGCCGCCCTCATCGGAGGAAAGTGCCTTACCGTTATTTATTAATTTAACATACTTGCCGTCAAAAAGAGGAGTTTCTATTACCATGAATTCTCCATCCCAACGATAAGTAGCGTTAAATGCTTTCAATGCCTCTACTGACATAAAAGCACGGTCATTTTTTATATAGCTTGCTTTTTCGATTGAACTCTTGAGCCCTGCACGTTTTACCCAGAACCGGTCTATGGGGATCACAATTTTAACACCGCCATCCTGAATAACAACGCATCTTTCATCATTATCCCACTCTACATCTGCACCTATAGCTTCAGCAAACTCACGCACGGGGATATAACCATCCTCGACATAAGTTGCACCAAAGCCATTGACTGAAACCAATGACCAATTCGTTTCTGCCATAGCAGGCATTACACTTAATGCCATCACTAAAGCAATAACCAAACAAATTACTTTTTTCATACCTCTTCCTCCTTTTTATATCAAACTCCGCTTACGGAGTTTGTTCCTTAATTGCTCATTGCTAATTATTTTCAACCCATTCGTGATAGAAGTAGCCGTCATCCTCACCAAGCTCGTTAACATATTCGTTGCCGCTTTCGCCCTTAAAGAGGAACACGCCCTCCTCTATCATTTCAACCGACACTATTGTGTCCTGAAAAAGGTTTCTCTGGCTTCCGTCTATCATGTCAATCTTGTAAACAATCATTGTGCCTACCTTGTTGTCCTTTGACTGATAGTAAAGATACCTTCCGCCTGCGGCAATAATTTCGCCCGAGCCGAACTTTTTCATTTTTGAGCCGTCGAGCTTAAGCTGCATTGCACCCTTATCAGTATTTACATATAAATACTGTCCCAAAGCGAAAATGCAGTCCTTTGTAGCATTTTCCGCCTCGTATAAAAGGGCACCGTCCTTTTCTATAACGCCATCTTTAATTTCGTACACGCTCCCGCCTTTTACTACTCTTTCCGTGCCGTTACCCTCTATCACTTCGTTTTCGTCAAGCACTACGCCGCCCGAGCAGCCCGTAAGGGAAAGGCAAAGCACAAAAAGCAGTATAATTGCCGTAATTTTTTTCATTTTTTCACCTCATGCTCTCTATTGCTATGCCCAAATCGTCCATAGCCTTGCCAAATTCTGTCCAGTTGCCGTTTTTTAACGCCTCGTGCATTCTGTCGTAGGCTTCAACAGCTCCCTTTGCATCCGTTAAGGCGTCATCAAGCACCTCTCCCGAGGGAACATCCTCTGCCTCCGCATTTTCGCCAAAGAGGGCATCAAAGCACTCATCTAAGGTTTCTCTCATCACAACACGGTCACCGTAGGCTACAATTATCCTCTTAACCTCGGGCACAGCCGCAGCATTTGAGGTTGTGATATAAACGGGCTCAACGTAAATAATGCTGTTCTCAATTGGTATAACAAGCACATTACCGCGGAGCACCGTGCTTCCGCCCTGATCCCAGAGGGACAATTCCTTTGAAATGTCTGCATCCGCATCGATACGGTTTTCAATATGCAATGTTCCGTAAACGGTTCTGCCTGAGGGGAACTTGTAGCATATAAGGTTGCCGTAGCTGTCGGAGGCAAGCCAGCCCACAAGGTTTTCCTTGTTTGCAGGCACAAAGGGCATCATGAGAACAAGCTGTGCACCCTCTCTGCCAAAGTCCTCAACAGATAAAAGGTTGTAATAGGGCACTACGTCAACAGCGGTTTCCCCACGGTATTTTTCCTTGGCTCTCATCCATAAGTCAGAGTTTGAATAGAAAACCTCGGGGTCGCTCATGTGATAGCGAAGATACATTTCGCTCTGCACATTGAATAAATACTCAGGGTAGCGGATGTGACTGTTTAAATCATCGGGAAGTCCGCCCAATTTCATAACAGAGGGGTAAATTTTGTTATAGGTCATAACAATGGGGTCACTCTCGTCTGTTATGAAAACATCAACCGTGCCCTCATAGGCATCCACAACAGCCTTTGCACTGTTACGGATGTAGTTGAAATTACTGTAATTCTTTGAATAGGGCATCTGATCGGTATAGGTATAAAGGTCTACTATCCACTTAAGCTTACCCTCGGAGTCAATTAAAATATAGGGGTCGGGGTCAATTGCCATAAAGGGCACCGCCTTTTTAACCCTCTTTAAAATGTTTCTGTTTGTTAAAAGACGGCTTTCGGGTTCTATATAGCCCGACACAAGCATTGTGTAGTCACCGTTCTTTATGGAGAACAGAAGGCGGTTCAGAAGGTTCATTTCAATGCCCGACTTTTCTCCCGTGTAGTTATTTTCCACGTTTTCGTTATTTAAAGCGTAGTCAAACTCGTTTATCTTTGTGTTTACAATACAGTAGCTGTCTGTTTTTTCGCCATAGTAAATACGGGGCTCTGTAACAATGGGTGCACCCTCTTTACTTACAATGGGCATATCCTCAATTACAAAATCGGGCTGACCCTCGCTGTTTACAGCATTAACGGGGTTCATCATAATGCCGTAGCCGTGGGTATACTTAAAGGTTCTGTTAATGTAGTTATTTGCATTTTTGTCAAGCTTTGTTGTGTCAATTTCACGGGCAGAAATGTTAACCGCCGTGTTTTTACCGCCTATTGGGTACTCCACAATGTCCGAATCGTTGAAAACATAATAGTTACGTATGCTCTTTGTGGAGTTTAAAACCTCCTCGGTTGCCTGAGGGTCGGTAATGCGGATATTGTTCACAATGTCGCTTTTTTCCGAAAGGGTTTCACGGGTAAGGCTTTCGTTTGCATCAAAGGTTCTTTCCGTTACATTATCAAGCTTAAAGCCGATTTTTGTATAGTCAATATTGTGCTTTATATATGGTGCTTCAAGTGTTGTTTCGTTGGGCTTTACGTGCAGTGCATCAACTACCTCTGCCGCTATGTTAACACCCACTAAGAGCACGGGGAACACCAATATTGTTACAATGGTTGCACCAAGCTTTTTCCTGAAAAGGAAAACCGCCGCTATTGCCGACAAGGCAAAGAGAAGGTACGGTGCAATTGTGTAAAAG
The DNA here is from genome assembly GCA_017440585.1 of Clostridia bacterium. GTDB lineage: Bacteria > Bacillota > Clostridia > UMGS1883 > UMGS1883 > RGIG1927. The sequence continues at coordinate 10,054 of JAFSGW010000065.1, forward strand.
GGCATTATCACCTTAACGTCCGTATAGCCTGCACCTGCATAGGTGTGGGTCTGGTCTAAAAGTATGCCCTGTGCCTTGAAGTAATAGGTAAAGCCGTAAACAACACAAAGCATTATAACGTTAAGTGCCACATGCATGAAAACACCGCTGTCGGTAAGGGTACCCTTCATGTTTTTGCCCTCACCCTTTGCAAGGATTATAAAATACAGCACCACGTTTACTAAAAGTGCAACACCGAGGCAGAAAATAACAATCCCCGACACGCTCTGCAAAAAGGAGCGGTTGAAGAAATAATAGCTTAAATCAAGGTCAAAAATGGGGTCTGTTATTCCCGAGTTTACTGAATTTATAAACATTAAATATTTACGGCATAAGGCCTGGGAAAAGGCTATGGCACCCATAAAGGCTACCACGGCACTTTCCAAAAGCACCCATTTTCTTTTTAAAGGAAAGCTTACCTCACCCTGCAGCCTTACTGCATTACGCCTTACAAAAAGAAGGTTAACTGCACTTAATGCAAAAATGAACACAAAGGTTATAAGGAAAATTTCCACCCTTGCGAAAATATCCTTAAAAAATACTGTTGTGTACTCGCCTCCGATTTCTTTTATTTCAAGAAAGTCGGTATAAAAGCCCAGTGCTATGGGTGCTATGCCAAACAAAACTGCCACAAGCAGAATAATGGGTATAATCCACTTTTTCTTCAATTTACCATCCTCCTTCTTTTTTCCGCAACATCAGTTGCCTGAAGACCATGTTCGTATAGTACAGGGACATTGCCTACCCACAGCCAACCCACGTTAGAGTGTTTTCACAGCAACACCCCAAATGAATGAATGGCTGTGTCCCTGCTCCTTAATAAAACAGTGCGTTTGCAAAATCTCTTGCATTGAATGCCTGCAGGTCGTCAATGCCTTCGCCTACGCCCACAAACTTAACGGGAATGCCTAATTTTTCACGGATTGTAATTACAATGCCGCCCTTTGCAGTGCCGTCAAGCTTTGTTAAAACAATGCCCGTTATATTAGCGGCGTTATTGAATTCCTCCGCCTGGTTAACTGCGTTCTGTCCCGTGGTTGCATCAAGCACAAGTAAAACCTCTTTTCTTGCACCGGGCAATTCACGCTCAATAACACGGTAAATCTTTCCCAGCTCATCCATAAGGTTTTTCTTGTTATGAAGTCTTCCCGCTGTGTCGCAGATTAAAACATTTGCACCCTTGCTTCGTGCACTTACACAGCCGTCAAATATAACTGCGGCGGGGTCTGCACCCTCCTGAAGCCTTACAATTCTCACGTCGTTTCTCTCTGCCCATATTTCAAGCTGGTCAGCCGCTGCGGCACGGAAGGTATCGGCTGCTGCAAGCACAACCTCCTTGCCTTCCTTTTTAAGGCGTGAAGCAAGCTTACCTATTGTAGTTGTTTTACCAACACCGTTTACGCCAATTACAAGGATAACCGTAGGTGTTGTGTCAAGCTTAAGAGCACTGTCCTCACTTTCTAAAATTTCGGCAACAATGTCGCAAAGCTCCTTCTTTACTTCATCTTCCTCGTTGAGCTTCTTTTCCTTAACTCTTTCACGGAGCTTTTCCACAATGTTCATGCTTGTGCTCATGCCCAAATCTGCCAAAATGAGTGCTTCCTCAAGCTCCTCGTAAAATTCCTCATCAATTTTCTTGAAGGACTTGAAAACATCGTTAACCTTGTCGGAAATAGAATTTCTTGTTTTCCCCAAGCCGTCACGAAGGCGGGCAAAAAAGCCCTTCTTCTCCTCTTCGGGAGCTTCGATTTCTTCTTTTACCTCCTCAATGACAGATTCAACCTTTTCCTCAACGTCTTCTGCAATTTCTTCTATCTTCTCTTCTATAGCTTCGGCTATTTCTTCAATTTTTTCCTCTGCTTCCTCAACTGTTTCCTTTATTTCTTCAATAGCATCAATTGCTTCTTCCTTTTTCTTCTTCCAGAAAAGCATATTTATCTTCCTTTCATCAATTGCTCATTGCTAATTATTTATACTTCTTCGTACTCCTTAACGTCCTTTAAGCTCATGCTAAGTAGCTTACTTACACCCTTTTCCTGCATTGTTACACCGTAGAGCACGTCGGCAGATTCCATAGTACCACGGCGGTGTGTAATAACAATAAACTGTGTTGTGTCGGTGCGGTTACGCATATAGTTTGCAAAGCGGTAAACGTTTATATCGTCAAGTGCCGCTTCAATTTCGTCCAGCACAACAAAGGGCGAGGGTGAAACCTTCATAAGTGCAAAGAGCAGTGCAATTGCAGTAAGTGCTCTTTCGCCACCGGAGAGAAGGTTAATGGACAAAAGCTTCTTGCCCGGGGGCTGTACTTCAATTTCAATACCGCTTTCAAGTATGTTTTCCTTGTCAAGCAGTGATACCGATGCCTTACCGCCACCGAAAAGCTCTACGAATATTTCACCGAAATAGGTGTTTATAACCTTGAACTTTTCTTCGAAAATATCCTTCATTACAACGGTTATTTCGCGTATGAGCTTCTCGAGACTCGCCTTGCCCTCTTCCATGTCCTTCACCTGGTTGGAGAGGAATTCGTAACGCTCCTTAACCTCCTTGTATTCCTCAATAGCGTCAACGTTAACGTTGCCAAGTGCCTTCAATGCACCACGGAGTGAGGCAATACGCTTCTGTGCCTCGGGTATGGAAAGACCCGGCACGTAGCATTCCTTTGCTTCGGAATATGTCATTTCATATTCGTCCCAGAGGCGGTTAACTGCGTTTTCAATCTTATAATCAATCTTGCTCTTTTCGCCCTCAAGCCTTACAGTTTCATTCTGCAAAGAATAAACGGTATCGTTAAGCCTTCTTATTTCGTCACGGAGCTGACCCACTCTTTCGTCGGTACCGCTCTTGCCCTGAGCCTGGGCAATAAGTGCCGCTTCGATTTCGTTAATCTTTCCTTCGCTTTCAGCCTGCTCCTTTTCAATAAGGGCAATTTCATTCACACAGCGTGTAATATTGTTTTCAATCATTTCCTTTGAGGCTGTCTTTGCACGGTTTTCTGCCTCAAGGTTTTCTATTCTTATCTTTGTGAGGTTGCATCTTTCATGTACAAGGTCAATGTCCTTTTCAACGCCTGTAACGTCCATCCTCTTTTCAAAAAGACGGTTTGAGGAGTCGTCCTTACGGCTCATGGCTTCGCTCAATGCCTTCTGCTTTTCTGTGAGCTCGTCCTCCAAGGAAAGAAGGGTTTTCTTCACGTTTTCCTTTTCAAGCATATATTCGTGCTTCAAGGTTTCGTTGTTTGCAATTTTGTATGCAATCTCTTCCTTTTCCTTCTCAAGGCGTACAAGACGCTCACTTTCCTCATTAAGGCGTGTGTCAACGGCATTTTTCTCTGCCACCAAACGGGAGAGGGCAATGTCCTTTTCGGAAAGAAGGCTTCTTGCTTCTTCTCTCTTTTCTTCTACCTCATCAGCCTTATCCAGCAGGTCGTCGATGGCATCCTCTGTTTTTTCGGAAAGACCATCAAGCCTCTTTACTTCCTTCTTTAACTCTTCAATTTCCTCTTCTCTGCCCAGTACGCTTGAAGCACGGTTCATGCTGCCACCCGTAATGGAACCGCCGGGCTGGAAAACCTCACCCGACAAGGTTACAATCTTGAATTTATATCGGTTAGCCTTCGCAAGGCGGATTGCATTGTCCTGGTTATCGGTCACAACAACCCTGCCTAAAAGTGCTTCAACGGTATTGTCAAGATAGCCCTCTCTTTCAACTAAATCTGCAGCAATGCCTATAACGCCCTTTTCGGAAAGGATTTTACCTTCGCCTTCAAGCCTTCTCTTTTCCTGGCTGGAGAGGGGCAGGAAGGTAACTCTTCCCAGTTTATGCTCCTTAAGGTAGTTAACAGCCTGTTTTGCATCCTGCTCATCGGGCACAACCACGTTCTGCATTGCACCGCCCAATGCAACCTCAATTGCTGTGGAATATTCCCTGGGCACCCCAATGAGCTTTGAGAAAATACCCGTTATCCTGCCCGAGTAACGACCGCTCTTATGGTCGTTTATCAAATCCTTTACGCTTCGCTGATAGCCCTCTAAGGCTCTTTCCATTTCCTCAAGCATTCTGAGTCTGCCCTGCTTTTCGCCTGCAAGGGCACTTAAGCGGTTAAATTCGTCCTTCTTTTCGTCAATGGCTTTATTAATCTTTTCGCTTTCACTGCTTGATGCACTAAATACCTTTTCGGCACCTTCACGGGCACGCTTTGCCTCTTCAATATCCCTTCCAAGCCTTTCCGACTCTGTCTTAAGCCTTCTTTCGCTGTCACGGGAAGAGGTAATGTCAACCTCAATGGAAAAACGCCTTGTTTCAATGCTTTCCTTTAAAACCTCCAGGGATGCACTCTTTGTATCTGCCTCGCTGAGTGCTCTTTCCATGTCGCGGATTTTGCTTCTCACCTGCTCTACGGCTACACCCTTCTGTGCCATATCGTCACTTACAACGGCACCGTCTGCCTCAAGGCGTAAAAGCTCCTCCTTGAGGGCATTAAGCTTCTCTGTGAGCTTGTCCTCTTCCTCTTTTGCATCAAAAAGGCTCTTTTCAGCCTCACCCATGAGGTGCTCATTTGCACTCTTTTCTGCCTCAATGGAAAGAATGTTTGTTTTATAGTTTTCTATGTTATTGCTTAAAAGCTTTATGTTGTTTACATGGTTATTATACTCTTCCTTCGCCTTGTCAAGGTCATCACGAAGGGAGGAGGTTTTTTCGTCGTTTTCCTTTAAAAGGGCATAAAGAGCGTCGCTTTCCTTTTCCATTGCCAGAAGGTTTTTCTTTTCTCTTTCAGTATCCTCCGATGCAATTTTCAAAAGCTCCTCATACTTTGCCGCTTCCTGGCGGTTTTTGTCGATAATGTCAACAGATGCGGAAACCTCAATACCCTTTAATTCCTCACGTATGTCAAGGTACTTTCTTGCCTTTTCGCTCTGACGCTGCAAGGGACCAACACGGCTTTCAAGCTCGCCCAATACGTCACGCACTCTTACAAGGTTGTCCTCTGTTTTTTCAAGCTTTCTTTCAGCCTCGTCCTTTCTGTGACGGTACTTGGAAATACCTGCCGCCTCTTCAAAAACCTGACGGCGGTTTTCAGCCTTGGCACTAAGAAGCTCGTCAATTCTGCCCTGACCTACAACACTGTAGCCCTCTCTGCCTAAGCCTGTATCCATGAAAAGCTCATGAATGTCCTTAAGCCTTACCTGGGCACCGTTTATGAGATATTCGCTTTCACCGCTGCGGAAAACCCTTCTTGTAACGGCAATTTCGTTAAAGTCCGACTGGAAAAAGTGGCTTTCGTTGTCAAGCACAAGGGTAACCTCTGCAAAGGAAAGCTGTTTTCTCTTCTGTGTGCCGTTGAAAATAACGTCCTGCATGTTACCGCTTCTAAGGCTCTTTGCACTCATTTCGCCCATAACCCAGCGTAAAGCATCGGAAATGTTACTTTTACCCGAGCCGTTAGGGCCTACAATACCTGTAACACCCTCGCCCACTTCGATTATTGTTTTATCTGCAAAGGACTTGAAGCCATGCAGTTCAACACGTTTTAAATACATTTATTCCACCTACTTATGTAGTTTTTCGCCATTTTATACTATATCTATATTATTATACCTTGAAATCGAAGAAAATTCAAGGTATAATTTATTAAGAGAGTATAAATACAGGAGTGATAATATGATAATTTTCCGCGACAATTACTTCTTTCTTGAAGGACTTGACATAAGCTACATATTCCGCATTGACAAGGCAGGCTATCTTGTTCACTGCTACATGGGCAAAAAAATAAAAGCATATCCCACCCATATTGTGCCCGAAAGGTTTTACTGCTGGCACTCCTGGGGCGAGGATGGCGTTAAATTAGACGAAATTGCCCAGGAGGCACCCACCTACGGTCATACGGATTTACGTAAGCCTCTTATTTCCTTCGGTGAAAAAATTTCCGTATTAAAATACAAGTGCCACGAAATTTACAAGGGCAAAAAGCCTCTTGACGCTCTCCCCGCATCGCTTGATGCTTTATCCGATGCCCAAACTCTCGAAATAACCCTTTACGACAGCCTTAATAATGTTGAAGTAAAGCTTTTCTACACAGTTTTTGAGTCCATGAACACCATTGCACGCCACGTTGAGGTTATAAACCGTGCCGAGGGCGAATTAACCCTTGACTCCTGCTATTCCATGTGTATTGATTTTGAGCATTCCGACTTTTCCGAAACTCATTTTCCCGGCAGATGGGGCTTTGAAAGAGAAAAGGTTACAAACCCGGTTGTCCGCGGAACACTTGACATAAATAACGCCCGCGGCGGCTCGGGTCACTTTATGAACCCCCACGTGTGCCTTCACTCACCCGATGCAAATGAAAAAAGCGGTGACGTATATTCTTTCATGCTTGTTTATTCGGGCAACCACTCCACCGTAATTGATACCGACCAGAGAATGCGCACCCGTGTTATGCAGGGCATTAACCCCTTCGGCTTTAAGTGGAGCTTAAAGAAGGACGAAAAGTTCACCTCCCCCGAAAACCTTATCACCTTCTCTCATGAAGGCTTTGGCGGTATGAGCAGATTCCTCCACAAATTCATAAGAACAAATATTGTCCGTGGCTACTGGAAGGAAAAGCCCCGTCCCATTTTGATAAACAACTGGGAAGCGACCTACATGAACTTCAACGAGGAAAAAATCCTTTCCATTGCATCTCTGGCAAAGGATTTAGGTATTGAATTATTCGTTCTTGATGACGGCTGGTTCGGCAAACGAAATAACGACAACTGCTCTTTAGGCGACTGGTACGTGAACTACGACAAGCTCCCCTCGGGCATTGAGGGCTTAGCGAAAAAGGTTACCGACATGGGCATAAAATTCGGCTTATGGTTTGAGCCCGAGATGGTTTCACCCGACAGCGACCTTTACCGTGCCCATCCCGACTGGGCAATCCATGCCCACGGGCTTAAGCCTGCCGAAAGCCGTAATCAGCTCGTTTTAGACTTAACAAAAAAAGAAGTGCAGGACTACGTAATAGAAAGCGTTGTTTCTATCCTTAAAAAAGCAAAAATTTCCTACGTTAAGTGGGACTATAACCGTTACATAACAGACATGCCCCGCCAAGGCTTCAACCACGAATACACATTGGGTATGTACCATGTAACAAAGTGCATAACAGAGGCTGTTCCCGAGGTTTTATTTGAGGGTTGCTCAGGTGGTGGCGGAAGGTTTGACCTGGGCATACTCTGCTACATGCCACAAGTCTGGACAAGTGACAACACCGACCCCATTGAACGCCTTTACATTCAGTACGGCACCTCCTTCGGCTATCCCACAAGCACAATGGGAAGCCATGTTACAGCCTCCCCCAACCACTACACGGGAAGAAAGCCTTCCATGAAAACCCGTGGCGACATAGCCATCTCCGGCAACTTCGGCTATGAGCTTGACATTACAACACTTCCCCAAAGTGACCTCGATGCCATAAAAAAACAGGTTGAGGAGTGCAAAAAGATACGCTCTCTTGTTCAGTACGGCAATTTCTACCGCCTCTCCGACCCCTTTACCGGCAACATAGGTGCATGGCAGATAGTAAACGATGATAAGAGCGAAAGCTTTTTCTGTGCAACAAGGGTTATGTTCAAGTCAAACGTGTACTTCCCCATAATTAAGCTCGACGGCTTGGAGGAGGGTGCACTTTACCGTGACGAATATACGGGCAACGTATATTCTGCCGACGAACTGATGTACCGTGGAGCTTTTATAGAATTTCCTCATGGTGACTTTGTAACCTTTACAATGCTCTTAAAAAAAATTTGACTTTTTAGAAATTTAGGTGCATAATATACCTAATACACACATAGGAGATGTTTTTAATGGAACTTAAAATTACAAAAACAACTGCCCCCAAGGCAAAGCCCGTAGACGAAAATAACCTTCCCTTCGGCAAAACCTTTACTGACCACATGCTCATAATTGACTATACCGAAGGTATCGGCTGGCACGACGGACGTATTGTGCCCTACGGTCCTATCGAAATGGACCCTGCCACAACAACACTTCACTACGGTCAGGCTGTATTTGAGGGCTTGAAGGCATACCGTTGCCCCGACGGCAAAATCCGTATGTTCCGCCCCGACAGAAACATGGCTCGTTTAAATGTTTCCAACGACCGTCTTTGCATTCCCGCAATTGACGAGGAGGAATTTACAAAGGCAATTATGGAACTGGTAAACGTTGAACGTGACTGGGTTCCCTCCGCTCCCAACACCTCTCTTTACATCCGTCCCTTCATTTTTGCAACAGATGTATTTTTGGGCGTTCACCCCTCTCACACATATAAGTTTATGGTTATCCTTTCTCCCGTTGGTCCCTACTATGCAGAAGGCTTAAACCCCGTTAAAATTTACGTTGAGGACGAATACGTCCGTGCAGTACGTGGCGGTATGGGCTTTGCAAAGGCTGCAGGTAACTACGCTGTATCCTTAAAGGGTCAGGTGGTTGCAGGTGAAAAGGGCTATTCTCAGGTACTCTGGCTTGATGGTATTGAACGTAAGTACATCGAAGAGGTTGGTGCCATGAACATCTTCTTCAAGATAAATGGTGAGGTTGTAACACCTGCATTAAACGGCTCCATCCTTCCGGGCATCACACGTGACAGTGTTATAAACGTTCTTAAGTCAAAGAACATTCCCGTTTCCGAGAAGAGAATTTCCATCGACGAAATCCTTGAAGCGTACAATAACGGCACACTTGAAGAGGTGTTCGGCACAGGTACAGCCGCTGTTATTTCTCCCGTTGGCGAATTGTGCCACAAGGGTGTGAAGATGGTTATCAATAACGGTGAAATCGGTACTGTTTCCCAGATGCTTTACGATACAATCACAGGAATTCAGTCAGGTGTTATCGAAGACACCTTCAATTGGACAAGAATAGTTGAATAAAACGAGTTAAAATGCGCAGACCGCAAAAAGGGGAAAATTTTTTAAACTGATTTAATTATGAGGATACCTGACAGAAGTCAGGTATCTTTTTATTTTATCCCTTTTTGCTATCGGAAAACCTCACCTCTCGAAGTACACTTGTACGTCTTCGGGTTCGGTTTTCCAATTCTGCATCATTTTTCCTTCGTTTTATTACTCCTTACTGAGTTACCCAATCAAAGTTTAATAAAACCGTTAAAGGGCACAAAAATTTCACAATTTTTGTGCCCTCTTTTTGTAGACATTTACTTATTTTAATGATATAATTATCTTGTGTGACTATATCATTATTTTTTTAGGAAGATTACTATGAAATTTAAATTGACAAGGCTTTTTGCCCTATTTATTTCAATTATATATATTTTAGCATCACTTCCCGTTTTTACATTTGCTATAGAGAGCGATGCTGTTCTTTCCTGCACCTTTGAAGAGGAAGGCTCCGAGGAGGACTGGATAGGTGGTGTGAGGGATGCAGGCTGTGCCTATGAGGGTGACTGGGGCATCCGGGTTTCCAACCCCTACGGTGATGAGAGTGCGGGCATTTTTGGTCACATTCTTGAATATAACAGCTTCATTAACTTAAAGGAAGGAAGCTTTTATACCTTCAGTGCATATGTTATGAACCCCCTGGCAAGCTCTGATTCGACTCCCGTAGCTTCTGCCTACACAGGCAGAAACGGAAGCGAGCTTTATATTGACATTTCCTCCGTAGGTGACAGCTGGAGCCGTGTTACAGCAAGCTTCATGGCAACAGAGGACATGGACGTGCCTCTTATCATAACACTTGATGGTGGCGATATTGACCTGGGCTTCTTTATGGACGAGGTGGAAATTTACCCTGAAACAAGAACTCCCGAATACACGGTGCTTGAAGGGCCCGAAAGCGTGTTTGTTCCGGAAAGCGGCTTTGCTGACTACCGCTACGACCTTGTAACATATGACTCGGAGGATTTGCCCATCAACATTCTTATAAACAATCCTCAGTTCACGGCAGAAAACCTTCCCGAAGGGGTTGAGTTTTCCGCTAAAGAGGGTGTGCTCCGTGTTCACTCCGGGGCAAAGGCAAACGAAAGCTTTACCCTGACCCACTCGGGCTCCACGGGCTTTGACATTGAAACAGCCTCCATTACAATTACAACAACAAAGAACCTTCTTTCAGACTCTTCCTTCGAAAATGACGAGGAAAACTGGATAAGTGACGGTGACATTGACTATATCGACGGCATGGTTTCACTTTATGCCGACGAGGACGGTGCATGGGGTAATTTTGCATCCATAACCTATACAAAGCAGCTCCTTCTGCTTTCGGGTAAAATGTACGTATTCCGTGCAGACGTGGGAAGCGACGAAAGCTATCATTCCTCCTCGGTTTACATTTCAAACCTTTCCTTTGCGGACTCGGGCTATGCTGAAATCAACATAACTGGCATAGGCGGTGAAATGAGCAGTGTTACAAGTGCATTTCTCATTGCGGACACAGGTCTTTACGACCTTACCATTAACCTTTATGCCCCCACCGAAAGGCCCATATATCTTGACAATGTGTATTTAGGTGTTGAAGAGGTTGCACCCTCTTCCATATCAATCCATTCACCGGGTCACATACAGATACCCCGCGACAATGTAACCCTCCCCTGCTATGCATCGGTACGCAATCAGCTTGGTGAGGTTATGGAGGGCTTTGAGCCACGCCTTACAATCTCGCCTTCAGATGAAGGGGTAGAGCTTGAGGATGGCAGCATTACCGTTTCCTCCAATGCTAAAAGCGGTGATTATGAAGTTGAAGCGGTTTACGACAATCTTATTTACACCCATACCATCACCGTAAGTGACTCTGCCGTTGGTGACGGTGGTTTTGAAGAAAAGGCTCCCGACGAGTGGTGGACCTCCTCCGACGGTTCCTTCTTCTCAATAATTGACTACGACGGAAACAAGGCGGCACATGTGCACTCCCCCGATTCCTCATGTATTGTAATAAACAACTCCTACATGGAGCTTATTGAAGATGAATATTACGTATATTCAGCCTCTGCAGGCTTTGGCGAAGGCACGGTTACAGCCTTCATTGCCGACAGCACCACGGGAGAATACATTCCCTTTGCCCATTACGACCCCACAGAGGACACAAAGGTGCCCTTCAGCGTTGACAAAACAGTTATCGGTCGATTGGTGCTTTACATTGAAAATGAAAGCGGTGTAGGTCTCATTTTTGACAACATTGCAATTGAGCCGGGCGAGCTTACAGCCTATGAGGTAACAGTATCGGGCGGTGAATACGGTGACTTTATCCGCGGAAGCTACAGCTACTTCAATAATATGACAGACTCACCCGATGCAGATGTAAGTGTTACAAGATGGTACATTTCTTCAACCTATGAAGGGCAGTATGTTCCCATCGGCGTACCAAACCAGGACTATCTTGAATTTACTCCAGACATGGCAGGTCAGTTCATCATCTACGAGGTAACCCCCGTTTGTGCATATACGGGCGTTGTGGGCGACAGTGTACGTTCGCTCCCATTGGAGATAGGTCACAGCGAAAATGCAGGCGAGGAAGGCAAGGAGGTTTTAAGCCCCATGACCCCCGTCGAGCTTGAAGCCGTAAAAATCCACCCCTTCCGTGACATTACTGCCCACTGGGCAGAAGACATGATTGCTTCCCTTAACAGTGCAGGCGTTATATCGGGCAGAAGCACGACGGAATTTGTGCCTGAGTACTACGTGACCAGGGCTGAATTTACAGCAATGATTGCCCGTGCCTTTTCACTTGTATCTGTGCCCTACTCCGGGCAGTTTGAGGACATAAAGGGCAACGAATGGTATGCAGGCTGGGTTGAAACAGCCTATAAGAGAGGCATTATAACGGGTCTTGACGAAAAAACCTTTGCCCCCAATGAGCGTATCACCCGTGAGCAGATGGCAGCTATAGTAAATCGCGCCTACCTTCTTGCAGACGGCCCGCTCCCCTACGATTTACCCCTTAATTACTATGACGGCTTTATGATAAGTCCCTGGGCATATGAAAGTGTTAAAATGTGCACAAACCTTAATATTTTAACCGGCAAGGAATCATCTCTTTTCAAGCCACAGGATTTTGCCACACGTGCAGAGGCGGCAGTCTGCCTTTATCGCACATTAAAGAGCTTTTATTAAAAATTTATAATAAAGGAAAGAAAGGAAGAAAAAAATGAAAAAGTTTATTTCCCTCGTACTTGTAATGCTTATGGCAACATCAAGTATCCCGGCGTTTGCCGCAGGCGTATCCGTTACGCTTGACGGCGAATTGGTAACAGACAAAGGCTATCACAAGGGCTGGTCCACCTTCGCTCCCTTAGGCGAGCTTGACGGAAGCGATTCCACCGAAGAGACCCCCATCCGTGACTATTTCGAGGACAAGGGTAATTTTGTTGGCTGGGACCAGGAAAACCAGACAGTTAAGGTTGCCTCCGAAGCCTTCGGCAACTACTACCGCCTTGTTAACAAGGCAACAGGCAACGTTATCGTAGCAGAGGACTATAACCGCGATAACCTTGCGCTTATCGTAACAGAGCCCTTTGATTACTACAACCGTGACCAGGTTTTCCGCTTTGCGAAAATCAACGACACTCAGGGCTACTTTGTAAACATGCTTTCGGGCAGGTCTCTTGACGTTCCCGATGCAAAGGTTGAAGAAGGCTTACAGCTCATTCAGTACACCTACTACTCCAACATTCAGCAGAAAATGACACTTACAGAAAAGGGTGACGGCTACTACACAATAACACCTGCTCACTGTGACCTCGTTTTGGCTGAAAAGGACGGTAAGGTTATCCAGAGTGCCGATAAGGACAGCGACTACTCCATGTGGAAGCTGGAATTTGTTTCCGCACCTATCCTTAAGGAGCTTAAAAACACACCCGGCTACAAGCTTTTAGACGAAAGATTGCAGCGAGCTGCCGATGAATACTTTACAGACAAAATCTGGATTACGCAGCAGGCAATGGCAAATGCCGAAAACAAGTTCGCCTCGGCAGATTTTCTTAACCTTTCTGCCGAAGAGCAGGCTGACCTTATTAAGGAAGCTTTAGTTTTCACAGCAAGCTATCAGGTAGGCGGCACACTTGCCTCCGACCATGTGGCAGAATACAAGATTGTTAAGAAAACCTATGACGAAGCCTTCGATATCTGGCGTGGCCACAGATGCCCCTGCTGGCTCTACGAAGTAGAAATGGCAGGCGACACAGAGGGTCAGTTACATAAGTTCACATTCGTAAGTAACGAAGAAGACGTTCCCATGGTTGAGAGATCCATCGAAGCTATTGCAAGAACACCCTACGCTATCCGTCAGTATGTGCATATGCTCTACTGGAAGGCAGGCGACGGTGCAAACAGCTTCAACGGCGGCGGTAATGCAATCTGGATCCGTCTTAACTACGAACCTTCTACAAGTCAGCAGATTACAAGCACACTCTGCCACGAGCTTGGTCATATCTTAGATTCTAACGTTCTCCCCGACAACAACGTATGGAGCTATGCAGAATCTCTCGATGCTATTCCCATCTCAGGCTACGGTGCAACAAACCAGGCAGAAGACTTAGCTGAGTTCAACAAGCTCTTCTTTATGAGCCGTGACACAGAAGCGTTCCAGTATTTAGAGCAGATTTACCCCAACCGTACAAACGTTCTCCGCGGTATGCTCTACCGTGCAGACAAGGCATATTTTGCAGAATATGAAAAGTACGAAAAATGCATTACAGACATCGAAGCAATTCTCGCCAAGAAAACAGAAGGCTCTGTTGCAAGTGAAATTGATGACTCCATGTACTATGCAGTGAAGGACAAGGAAACAGGCAAGGTATGGACAGTTACAGATGCATCTCTTGATAACGAAACACCCGTTGTTCTTGCTGACTTTGAAGAAGGCAACGCTTCTCAGCTTTTCGCAATTGAAAAGACAAGCGACACAATCCGCTTCTTTGCAAAGCACTCGGGCTCCTCTCTTCAGCTTGATGACTCAGGTCTTCCCACAAAGACAATTAACCAGTACGGCGGTACATGGGCTATAAATGAGCAGTTTGCAGTTTACAAGGCAGAGGGTGGCTACAGGTTTGAAAGCGAAAGATATTCTCTTTCCGTTGATGTAAAGGGCGACAACCTCGTTTCAGGCATTGAGAATAAGGGCAAGGTATTTGAGCTTGTTCCCGTTGAAAAGAACCTTTCAAACCTTGACTACACAATCGCAGTTAACGGCACAGAAAAGTACCTCGGTGCAGTTGACAAGGAAGCTAACTACCTTTTCGTAGAAGCAGTTGATGAGGCAGCAGAATGGAAAATTAAAGACATGGGCGAAGGCGTGTGCACACTTATCTACACAAAGGAAGGCACACTTATCGACATTCTTGACCTTTCCACTGACCCCGGCAAGGCAGCAATCCTCTGGAGCAACACCGGTGCAAACAATCAGATGTTTGTAAAGGAGGATGCAGAGGGCGGCGTAATGTTCAAGGCAGTTCACAGTGAATTGTACCTTACTGTAAATGCCGACAACTCCGTTACTCAGGAAGCAAAGGACAGTGCAAAAAATCAGATTTTCACAGTAACACCCGTTACAGAATAAATACAAAAAAAGAGTTTGCTCACGCAAACTCTTTTTTTATGCAGTAGTTTAAAACCGCTTCCATTTCCTTTGAAACCCACTTGTTTTTATGATACAAAAGCTGTTTCCATACATCTATTTCAAAGCTTTCAACCTCTATATACCTCAGTTCTCCCTTTTTAACCCTTTCCTCGGTTACATAATCGGGAAGCAGTCCCACGCCTACCCCTTTTTTTATAATATCGCAGATAATATCAGTGTTGCCCGTCTCTAAAACAGGCTTTACCGCCAAAGACTTTTCGCTGAGCTTTTCTTCAAAAAGCCTTGTATAGCTCATGCCCTTTTCCGTAAGCACAAAGGGGTGCTTCACAATTTCTTCAATCGTTATTCTATCGGGTATATCATAACCTCCTGCCACCACGAAATGCACCGCCGCACGCTCTTCCTTTGCAATGATATAGTCGCTGTTATAAATGTGGCTGTCAAGGGTAAGTATCATGTCAACCTCATTATGGTCAACCATCCTCAGCATATCCGTGGTGCCCGCTTCAATCACCTTTAAGGTAACATAGGGGTTGCTTTTATAAAAGTCGGCATAATTTCTTCCGAGCATATTTTTACAAAGGCTTGATGCAGTTGCAAGCACAATATGCCCCCGAACGTCTCCCGTGTCACTTATGCCCGACTTTAATTCCTCCGTCATCTTCTTGAAGCGATGGGCGTAATCCAATAGCTCCCTGCCCTTTCTTGTAAGGCTTATGGAGTGATTTATCCTTTCAAAAAGCATGCAGTCAAGCTCACTTTCAAGCTGTTTTATCTGAAAGGAAACAGTTGACTGTGTGTAGCCTAATGCCTGGGCTGCCTTTGTAAAGCTGTTCATTTCCGCCACATACATAAAGGTGGTAAGGGTTTTAATATCCATATTGCCCTCCATCGAATTTTTCAATCGTTTTTACAAATATTATCAATTTGACTTATCTTCAGTGATAGTATATACTATCTATGTTAAAAATTCAACAGGAAAGGATAAGGAAAATGGAAATTTTCAAGAACATTATCGATTTCATTTACTACATTTTTTCGGATGCCAATTTTATAACCTTCACACTTCCCAACGGTTTTTCAATCGGCATTCCCCTTCTGGCAATTCTCTTAATCCCCACGGGCATTTATTTTACAATTAAAACAAAGTGCCTCATAGTACGTTTCTTCCCCGAAATGTTACGTCTCACACTTGAGAAAAAGTCATCCGCCGACAAAAACAGCTTGTCCGGCTTGCAGGCACTTATTGTGTCCACCGCAACAAGAGTTGGCATGGGCAACCTTTTAGGCGTTGTAGCAGCAATCGCATTCGGTGGTGCAGGCAGTGTGTTCTGGATGTGGGTTACAGCCCTTTTAGGCACCTCCACAGCCTTCATCGAAGCAACACTTGCTCAGTTACATAAGGAAAAGGACCCCCTCTACGGTGGCTTCCGTGGCGGTCCTGCCCAGTATCTCCATAACCTTTTCGCAAAGCCCGCCGGAAAGAAAAAGTCTATTATTGCAATTCTTTTTGCAATAAGTGCTCTTCTCTGCTGGGGCGGTATCAGCCAGGTTATCGGTAACTCTGTTGCATCGGACTTTAAGTCAACCTTTAACATTGACCCTCTCTACACATCAATTGCACTTGTTATCATCTGTGCAGTTATCGTGCTCCGTAAGAACACAACAGTGAAGGTTTTAGACGTTGTTGTTCCCATCATGGCTGTAGTGTACTTCTTTGCAACAATCGTGTTTATGATTATAAACTTCCGTGCAATTCCCGGTGTATTCCATGAAATTTTTGCTCAGGCATTCGGCTTAAAGCCTGCCATAGGCGGTACTTTGGGTGCAATTATCTCCATGGGTGCACAGCGCGGTCTCTTCTCCAACGAAGCAGGTAGCGGTTCAGCTCCTTGTGCGGCAGCTGCAGCCGACATCGACAACCCCGTTAAGGGCGGTCTCCTTCAGGCATTCGGCGTATTTATCGACACAATCGTTATCTGTACATGTACAGCAATGCTCGTTCTTATTGCAAATCCTGCAAACACGGGCGACCCTGCAGCTATGCTCAACGAAGCAATGAACTTCCACCTGGGCTATGCAGGCGAGGTGTTCATGTCTGTAATACTGTTCCTCTTCTGTCTTTCCACACTTTTAGGTGTTCTCTTCTATGCAAGAAGCAACGTTGCCTACCTCTTTGGCGACAACTGGACAAGCCAGACAATTTATAAGGTTTTTGCACTTGTAATGGTTTTTGCAGGCGGTCTTGCGGCAACAGCCGACACATGGCACCTTGCAGATATAGGCATTGCACTTATGACGGTGTTTAACCTTATGGCACTCTTCCCCATGGCAAAGGAGCCCTTGCACCTGCTTAAAAACTATAAAAAAAGTAAATAAATAACCACACCAGGGACATTCCTGACCCAAATTTAGTTTGCCATGTTTGCACAAACTTATTTTAGCGGAGCAGGAGTGTCCCTGTTCCCTTAAAATTTGTTGCAATCAGCTAATCAAAGTAATATAATATAGCAAAAGAAAGGTGGTTTTTTTATGAAGGTATTATTAATTAACGGCTCTCCCCACAAGGAAGGCTGTACATACACAGCGCTTTCCGCTGTTGCAGGCGAGCTTGAAAAAGAAGGCATCGGAACAGAAATAATCAACGTTGGCAAAACAAATTCAGGCTGTATGGGCTGTGGCTACTGCAGCAAAATGGGCAAATGTGTTAACGACTCCGATATGGTTAACGAAACAGTTGCACGCCTTGATGAGTTTGACGGTTTTGTTTTCGGCTCCCCCGTGCACTATGCCTCAGCAAGTGGTGCAATAACAGCCTTTATGGATAGGCTTTTCTATGCAGGCAGTAAAAACTTACGTCATAAGGTTGGTGCAGTTGTGGCATCAGCACGCCGTGGCGGTACAAGTGCCACACTTGACCAGCTGACAAAGCACCTTACAATATCCTCCATGCCCGTTGTATCCTCCTCCTACTGGAATATGGTGCACGGCTCCAATCCCGAAGAGGTTCTCCGTGACGAGGAAGGTATGCAGACAATGCGTAACTTAGGCAGGAACATGGCATGGCTTTTAAAGTGCATTAACCTCGGTAAGGAGCAGGGTATTGATATCCCCACGATGGACTCGGGCAACAGAACCAATTTTATACGGTAAATATTGAAATTTTTTCCATGGGATGGTATAATTGTCCCATGGAAATTTTTCTTTTTCGGAGGTTTTGAAATGAAAAGGTTTTTATGCTTTATTCTCGCAATTGCATTTGCTCTTTCCGTCTGCAATGTCCCCCTTCTTGCCGAGGAGCTCGGTGATGCAATGTCCATTCTTTTAAGCGAGGACTTTGCCTTCAGCACTCTTAAGGGCAAAGTAACAGACAAAAACGGCAAAGGCTTAGAGGGTGTTTCCGTCCTTGTTTACAATTATGACGAAAGTACGCCTCTTGCCACGATTTATACCAATCCTGATGGTGTATGGCAAAGCGATGAATACGACGTTATCGCAGGCTATACGTATAAGGTAATTTATTACCTTCCCGCATATACCTTCTCTCAAAACAATTTCGATGTTACCGCAGAAGGCATAAGCACATCGACCCCTGATATTATCGCAACTCCCGTAGAGGGTGCAGTATGTGTTGCATCCGACTTTGAGTACGAAATTTCAGGTGATGAGGCAATAATTACAACATACACCGGCAGTAACAAAAAGGTTATCGTTCCCAACGAATTTGAAGGCGTTCCCGTTACAAAAATCGGCGACAATGCATTCGCCGGAGCCTCTGTAACAAATGTATTTTTAAATGCAACAATAACAGTTATAGAAAACTATGCTTTCTATAACTGTACCCTTTTAGAGGAAATCACCATCCCCGATTTCGTCAGGGAAATCGGCTACGATGCTTTCCGCAATTGTACAAGCTTAAAAAAGGTCAATATTCCCTTATGTATAGAAAATACAGGCTCCAATATCTTTAAGGGCTGTCCCCTTCTTACCGCAATGGAAGTACCCGAGGGTGTAACAAACCTTCCCTCAAGCATCTTCAACGGCATGGAAAGCTTAAAGACAGTTTCCCTTCCCGACGGTTTAGCTTCAATAGGTGACAGTGCTTTTTCAGGCTGTAAGGCTCTGGAAGAAATCACCATCCCCTCCTCCGTTACAACCATAGAAAACAGTGCATTTTTAAACTGTACTGCTCTTCAAACCATCAATATGTCCGAGGGGTTGGATTTTATAGGAAACAGTGCCTTCTATAACTGTACCGCATTGGAAAAAGTTACTCTTCCCGACTCTTTAACAAATATCGGCTACGATGCTTTCCGCAACTGTTCAAGCCTTGAAGAGATTAATATTCCACTCAATCTCCAATATTCAAGCAGTAACATTTTCAAGGGCTGTCCCCTTCTTACTTCTATGGAAGTGCCCGAGGGCATAACATATCTTCCCGACAATATGTTCAACGGTATGGAAAGCTTAAAGTTGGTTTCTCTTCCATCTTCTTTGCAAAAAATAGGTGACAGTGCATTTTCAAACTGCAAAGCTTTAGAGGAAATCACTATCCCCTCTTATGTTACAGCAATAGAAAGCAGTGCATTTTCAAACTGCACAAGCCTTAAGAGCGTCACCATTTACGAGGGCTTGGAGTCTATAGGCACCCACGCCTTCTATAACTGCAGTTCATTGGAAGAAATTACACTTCCAGACTCAGTTGAAAACATTGAATACAATGCTTTCTATAACTGTACAAATCTTAAAGAGGTTAATATTCCCCTCAATATCCAATATGCAGGCAGTAACATATTCAAGGGCTGTCCTCTTCTCACCTCTATGGAGGTTCCTGAGGGCATAACACGTCTTCCCGACAATATGTTCAACGGCATGGATCAATTAAAGACAGTTTCCCTTCCCGAAAGCTTAAAGGAAATCGGTGACGCTGCCTTTTTTAACTGTAAAGGCTTGGAGGAAATTGCTCTTCCCGAGAATTTGGAGAAGATCTGCAGTACAGCTTTTTCAGGCTGTACGGGCTTTACATCCATAACCCTTCCCGATTCTGTAACGGATATTGAAAATAATGCATTTTTAAACTGCACAAATCTTAAGCATATCAATATACCCCTTAGCATACAAAATGCATCTTACTATATTTTCACGGGCTGTTCATCTTTAACCTACATAGCTGTTCCCGAGGGTGTTAAACGCCTTCCCGACCAGATGTTTGATAATGCAAACTACTTGAAGACGGTTTTACTTCCCGAAAGTCTGGAAGAAATCGGTGAGAGTGCTTTTTCCAACTGCAAGAGCCTTGAAAAGGTATGGATCGGTGAAAAGGTTACATACATTGATGAACATGCCTTCTACAATGTTCCTGCTGAATTTACCATCCACGGTGTTGAAGGCTCCTATGCAGAGGAATTTGCCGCAGAGCACGGCTATTTCTTCTCAACTGAAGCACTTGACTATGTTGATGTTTCCCTTTCGGGCACAATCACCGATAAGGACGGTAACGGTATAGAAAATGTAACAGTTACAATTTAC
>JAFSGW010000066.1 GCA_017440585.1 Clostridia bacterium
AATATGTTCCTCCATAATATCAAAAGAAAAAGCGTTAAGATAAAAAATGAGTGATGCTCGGTCTTTCGACCTGGCATCACTCATTTTTCGTTGTTGATTACCAACCCCGTCTGACAGATGCCGTAAAATAGTTAAATTTTTAGTTTAACTGTTTTACGAACACCCATCATTCGGACGGAGCTTGTTTTTTGATGCGGATGTTCTTATAGGATTTGCATTAAAATACAGTAATAGCACGGGTTTTAGCCTTTGTATTTTATAAAATAAGTGTTTTGCAAAGCAAAACTACAATCATCTTTTCTCTATTCTCTTTTATCTCTTATCTGGAAACGACAATTTTAGTGAAGAGTGAAGAGAGAAGAACGAAAAGATAAAAGTACAAAAAGAAACGACAACTTTCTGTCGAAAATCGTCGTTTCTTTTTGGTAAAGGCGACAGGACTTGAACCTGCAAGTCAAAGA
Source organism: Clostridia bacterium (assembly GCA_017440585.1). Taxonomy (GTDB): domain Bacteria; phylum Bacillota; class Clostridia; order UMGS1883; family UMGS1883; genus RGIG1927. Next base: position 462 of record JAFSGW010000066.1, read on the forward strand.
CACCAGAACCTAAATCTGGCACGTTTGCCAATTCCGCCACGCCTGCATATCAAAGTGAAAATGGAAAGTTAAGTATAAACTTTCCATTTTCATCTTCGGTTCAGAATTACTTATTAAGATATTCCTTAAAAACCACTTCAAGAAGCTCATCACGTTCAAAGCGTGTAATCATGCCTCTTGCGCCCTTATGGCTTGTAATATAAGTAGGGTCACCCGACATAATATAACCAACCATCTGGCTTATGGGATTATACCCTTTTTCGACCAATGCAGCATGCACCTGGGCAAGGATGCTCTTTATTTCATCGTCACGGTCATTGCCAAGCTCAATTTTAGTTGTAAAGTTTGTCAAAGTAATCAACCCTTTCCTTTATTTATTCAAAAAGTCCTTAACGTAAATATCCTTCTTCATTGCTGCACGACGCTTTTCAGCTTCTTGCTCCTTCTGCTGTCTTCTCAATTCTGCTCTTTCTCTTCTGCGCTTGTTGTAGTTATACTGTCTTATTATAACCAAAGCTAAGAAAAACAGAACAAAAGGAAGATAAAGCCAGGGAGAAGTAAATATTGATGCCACAACCCCTAAAACATTCTTTATGGGGTCAAAGGCATAATCTTTTGTGGAAATAAGGGGAATTTTGCCTATTGAAACGCCGTCCACAAAGTATTCAGCCTCACCAAGCACCTGACCACGCTCAATGGGAGCCTTTATGTTCTTTTCTATAGTATCGGTATGAGTAACCTCACCAAGCACCTCGCTTACGCCTATAAGCTTGGAAACGTTTCCGCCCGCCTCTAAAAGCACACGGTTTTCGCCCTTGGCGCTCTTTATGGGAGCCTGTGCCACAATACTGCCTTCGCTTACAAGGCTTTCGCTCTTGTAATTTGCAAAGCCGTATTCAAACAAGTTTGTTGTATCAACAAAGTCCATCATCTGCATGTCCACAACGTCGGCACCGAGAACTACCGTAATAAGGCTTATGCCGTTCTTTTCGGCACTTGCTACCAGGCATCGCTTTGCATCGTTTGTGAAGCCCGTCTTTATGCCCGTTGCATACTTATAAAAATACTTTGCCGACTTTTTCTTCGACACAAGATGGTTTGTGTTAAGAAGTCTCCTCTCTTCAGTATACTTTTCTGTAGGAGGAATTATGTACACATCTGTTTTTACAATTTCGCGGAAGGTTTCGTTCTGCATAGCCGCACGTGCTAAAATTGCAAGGTCTGCCGCTGTTGTATAATGAAGCGGATTATGTGCACCGCTTGCATTCATGTAGTTAGTGTTTTTCATGCCCAGCTCAAGAGCACGGGTGTTCATAAGCTTTATAAACTCATCAACGCTTCCCGAAATCCTCTCACCAAGCACGTTTGCCGCATCCCCTGCGGAGGAAACCAGAAGACCGTATAAAAGGTTTCTCACGCTGAGAGTTTCCTCGTTTAAAATACCTATATTTGTGTGACCGGGAGGAAGCAGGCTCACCGCCGAGGCAGTAGCCGTAACCATTTCATCAAGCTCCAGGTTTTCCAAGGCAAGCAGTGCCACCATTATTTTGGTGGTGCTTGCAGGAAACATCCTCTCGTTCTCGTTTTTTCCGTATAATATATCTCCGTTATCGGCGTTTATGAGCAAAACCGCACCCGCCTGGGTTACGGGAGGCTCTGCCATTACACTCACGCCAAGAGATAACAGCATTAAAACCATAACAACAAATGCTGTTATTCTTACCAATCTGCCATTCATGAACTTTACCCTCTCAAATTATTTTACATATGTCAACGGGTCTGTTGTAGCACCGTTAATACGCACCTCAAAGTGCAAATGGTTACCTGTAGACACGCCCGTGGAGCCAACCTTTGCAATAACCTGTCCACGGCTCACCTTATCGCCCACATTAACAAGAAGGGAGCTGCAGTGTGCGTAAAGGGTTGTGATACCGCTGCCGTGGCTTACAACAACATACTTGCCGTAGCCTGAGCCATAGGTTGCAGTTGTAACAGTGCCCGCCTCTGCCGCAATAATGTTACTGCCGTAGGGTGCACCCACGTCAATGCCTGCATGGAACTTCTTTGTTTTATACACCGGGTGAATTCTGTAACCGTATGGCGAGGTTATTCTGCTGCTTGCAGGACAAGGCCACAAGAACCTGCCCGTACCCGTGTACTTTGTCTGTGTTCCGTTTGCCGCTTCTCTTGCAGCCTGAGCCTGAAGCTCTTTCTGTATCTTCTTTTCGTCGGCTTCAGCCTTCTCGTATGCCTTTTTGTATTCCTCTTCATCGGCATAAAGCTGATCCAAAAGCCCCTGCTTTGCCTCAAGACGGTAACCAAGCTCAATTTTCATGTTTGCAAGCTCAACCTCTTTTGCTTCAAGGTTCGCTCTCTCTGCTTCAAGAGCTTCTTTTGCCTCTCTAATCGCATCACGGGATGCCTTCATTTCACCGAGCACTTTTCTGTCGTACTCAACAATTTCCTTAACCATTTCAACTCTTGAAAGGAAATCACCAAAGCTTGATGCACCAAGGAGCACCTCAAGGTACGAGGAGGTACCGTTTTCGTACATTATCCTGGCACGGGTTTTAAAGCTTTCGTCATACTCAAGGCAGTTTGCCTCGGCAATCTTAAGCTCTTCCTCCTTCACAAGAAGGTCTGCCCTTGACTTTTCAATAGCCTGGGAGGTCCTTTCAATCTCGTTTTCAACACGGTTAATTTCCTTATCTATGGACAAAACCTCGTCTGCAACGCTGGCACGCTGGTTTTTAACCTTGTCAAGCTGACTTTTTGCATTATTTTTATTCTGTTTTGCCTGCTCAACCTCTTTTTTAAGCTCTGCCGATGTTTTGGCAGAAGCAATCTCTGTAAAGGCAGGCAGGAAAATACCTGCAAGAAGGGTCAGAACAATAATTATTGCACATATGGCAACAAACCTTTTCTGCCTTTCTTTTCTGTTTCTTTTCATATAAGCCTATCACCTTTTAAATCAAACCTTAAGATGCTTAACAAGGGCAATTGCACTGCCCACAGCACCCATAAGCACGCCGAAAATGAGCGTGGTGGAAACCATAAACGGCAGAATTTCCATAAAGGGAATAAGATCAAAAATGTCTAAAAAGTCCTTCATGAAAGCTATCACATAGTTATATCCGAAGCTTATTAAAACCAATGATATAGCACCGCCTATAATACCCGTAAGAATACCCTCAAGCACAAAGGGCTGTCTTACAAAGCTTGCAGTTGCACCAACGTACTTCATAATATGAATTTCGTCCTTACGTGCAAAAACGCTGAGCTTTATTGTATTGGAAATAATGAAAATGGCAACAAGAAGCAGAATTAACATTGCACCTAAGCTGCCGTTTCTTATAACGTCTGTAACGTCAACAACTCTCTGCACAACATCCTGTCTGTTACTTACCTTTTTAACCTGAGGTATCACCTCTATGGCTTTCACAAGTTCTTTTGCCTTTTCAATGTCTGTCATGTTTATTTTAACGCTTGAACGAAGGAATTCCTCACCCTCAAGCCCGTCAAAGGCAGAGGCATCGGCACCTAAATAATCACGGTATTCCTCCATGGCATCGGCCTTTGAAACAAACTCACAGTCTGCAACATTAGGCAGATTTCTTATCTGGCTGTATACGAGCATTTCCTCGTCATAGGTTGCATCAAAGTCAATATATGCCTGAATCTGGCACTGATTTCTTATCTGCTCGCCTATATAGTTAATGTTTGCCGACAAAAGCATGAACACACCAAAGAGCAAGAGACAGCTTGTAACTGTCACAATTGCAGTAACGGTCATTTCACCGTTTCGTCTCATGCCTTTCAGGGCATTTTTAAGAAAGTAGAAGGGTCGTCTAATCTTCAATGTTATACACTCCCTTCTTATCGTCACGGATAAGCATACCGTGGTCAAGCTCAATAACACGCTTGTTCATGTCGTTAACAATCTTTTCCGAATGAGTAACCATAAGGATAGTTGTACCCTGACGGTTAATTTCGTCAAAAAGCTCCATAATGGATGTAGCCGTAGCACTGTCAAGGTTACCCGTAGGCTCGTCCGCAATAATCAGTGAGGGACGGTTTACCAGAGCACGTGCAATGCCCACTCTCTGCTGTTCGCCGCCTGAAAGTGAGGAGGGGTATTCCCTTGTTTTCTGGCTGAGACCCACCATGCGTAAAATGTTGGGCACCTCTGTTCTTATCTGCTTCTTTGAAGCACCCACAATTTCCATGGCAAGAGCCACGTTTTCATAAACTGTTTTATCTCTTAAAAGGCGGAAGTCCTGAAAAACAACGCCTATCTTTCTTCTGTGAAAGGGTATCTGTCGGTTTTTAAGGGCATTCACCTTAACGCCATCAAGTATTACATCACCCGAAAGCGGCTTAATTTCTGCAGTAAGAAGCTTTATTGCCGAGCTCTTGCCTGCACCGGTCTTGCCCACAAGAAACACAAACTCGCCCTTGTCAATGTGGAACGAAACCTTATCAAGACCTGTTACGTTGTTTTTATAAACAACCGTAACGTTATCAAACTGAATCATATTTGTCCTTTCCTGCACAGAGCATCAATAGCGGTTCTGTGAATTGTTAAGATATTTCTTTACCATCATGGCAACCTTGAAAACGATTGCATGGTCTAAAATACGAAGGTCAAGACCCGTAATCTTCTGCACCTTGTCAAGACGGTAAACAAGAGTATTTCTGTGAACGTAAAGCTGACGTGAGGTTTCGGAAACATTGAGGTTGTTTTCAAAGAACTTCTGGATTGTGAGAAGAGTTTCACGGTCCAGCGAATCAATGGAGCCGGTTTTGAAAACCTCTGAAAGGAAAAGCTCGCAAAGAGTTGTAGGCATCTGATAAATAAGTCTGCCGATGCCTAAGTTTTCGTAATTGATTATGTTCTTCTCCTCGTCGAAGGCCTTGCCCACTTCAATTGCAATCTGAGCCTCCTTGTAGCTCTTTGCAAGGTCGGGAACGCCCTTCACAACAGTACCGATACCTACAGTAACAGTTGTAAGTGCTTCGCTCTGAAGGTTGTCAAAAATTGTTTTTGCAATATTCTCAAGCTTTTCGTGAGAAACGTTTTCCTCAACCTCTTTTACAAGAACAATGTTTTCGCTGTCAACTGTAATAACAAAGTCCTTGTCGGAATCAGGGTAAATACCCTCAATAATTTCCCTTATTGCCATTTCGTCAACAGACAGGTTTTCCTTGAATATGTTGAAAACAACTCTTGCCGCATCCTGGGCAATGTTAAGCTCTCTTGCCTTTGCATAAATATCGCCGGGCAGAATGTTGTCAAGAATAATATTCTTTATAAAGTTGCTTCTGTCGTACTTTTCGTCATAAAGCACCTTAACGCCCGAAACAGCAACACCCAAAGCTCTGCAACACTTCAAAGCCTCGCTGTCCTCACCGGAAGCGAAGGTTATGTATTCTGTTTTCTGCTTGCCGAAGGAAAGGAATGTGCAACCTGCAAAGCTGTAAATTGTTCCCGCTTCACTGCACTTTTCAAGAATGCTCTCTACAGAGGCATCAATTTCCTTGGGGTTACTGGGAGAAATAATAAAACCGTTTTCGTCAATAACGCCTATTTTTCTCTCGAAAACATCTCTGAATTGGTAAACAAGTGTCCTGATGTAATTATTTGGCATATTCCTTCACTCCGTCCTTTCAGTTTCAACATATAAACCTTACTTTATAATATCATTTTCTTTTCAATTTTTCAACATAATTCATAAATTTTTAATTTATTTTCTTTCCTTTGCTGACAAAAGAGCCAAATTCTGCATACATTGTACTAAGATACACTTATTTCTATTTTTGAAGGGAGCAACAAAATGCTTGCCACAGTAGCATCAGTAAACAGTGCCAACCGCTTGAAGGTGCATCTTTCAGATAAATATCACATCCCCTCCCGCATTATCCAGACGCCCTCCTCCCTCACAAAGGAGGGCTGTGGCTACAGCCTTAAGTTTGAAGACAAACACAAAAATGCCGTAAAAAGCTGTGCCGCAGAGCTTCGCATAAATATCCGTGCATTTTTCCGTGAGGAAAATACGGGCAATAAGGTTAACTATGTAAAGGAGTGATACTTTGATATATCTTGACAATGCCGCAACAACCTTTCCAAAGCCCGATGCGGTTATTTCTGCCGTTACAGACTTTCTCACAAAATGCGGTGCAAGCCCCGGGCGTGGCAGCTACGACAGTGCCCTTCATTCCTCCGAAATACTTTTCCGTTGTCAGGAAAACATAGCCACTCTTTTTTCTATCCCCTCTCCCGAGAGAATTGTTTTCACAAAAAACGCCACCGAGGCAATAAACGCTGCCATTTTCGGCACAGTGCTCCCCGGTGACGAAATCATCATATCCTCCATGGAGCACAACAGCGTAATGCGCTCTTCCCACGAGGCAACAGTACGGGGTGCAAAATTAAAAATAGCCCACGCCTCCCCCACGGGAAAGGTGGACCCAAGCAGTATAGAACGGCTCATTTCAAATAAAACAAAGCTTATCTGCCTTATTCATTCCTCAAACGTTTCAGGCACCATAAACGATATTCATTCTGTGCTTTCCATTGCAAAAAAGCACAACATCCTCACCCTTTTCGACCTTTCCCAGAGTGCAGGCATAATCCCCATAGATGCATCACTCTTTGATATGGCAGCATTCTCCGGGCACAAGGGCTTAATGGGTACAATGGGCACGGGCTGTCTTTATGTAAGAGAAGGCATCAGTATAAAGCCTCTTTTGTACGGCGGCACTGGAAGCTACTCCGAAAGTGCCCGCATGCCCGACTTCTTCCCCGACCTTTTCCATGCAGGCACCTTGAATGCCCCGGGTATTGCGGCACTTAATGAGGGTGTAAAATTCATCCTCCGTGAAGGGGTGTATGAAAAAGAGGCTGAAATAACCCGCTATCTTTATGACTCCCTTATGAATATCCCCTCCGTTACAGTCCCGGGCGAAAGGGAGCGAACAAGTGCCGTAAGCATTACAGCAAAGGGCTTTGACCCCATTTTTATTGCCCATGAGCTTAATCGCGAAGGCATCTGTGTCCGTGCGGGGCTTCACTGTGCACCACTTGCCCACCGCACCTTAGGCACAATTGAAAAAGGTACACTCAGATTTTCACCGGGCTTTTTCACCGAAAAAGCAGATATCGACATAGCCCTTATGTCTTTTAAAAAAATAATAGAAAAATAAACAAAAACACTTTATTTTACCTCTGTTTCATTGTATAATAAAATTAACTATATGATGAAACAGAGGTGTTTTACGGGTGGATGTAATTATTACTCATATCTTAACATTCTTCAAGGTTCTCCGTCTTGCGGATATTATCGATATTGCAATCGTTGCATTCGTATTTTACTATCTTTCCAATCTTATCCGCGAAGCAAGGGTGTGGCAGATTTTAAAGGGTGTAATTTTCTTCCTTCTTGCCACATGGGTAAGCGGTATTTTAGAGCTTAACACCGTTAACTTTATCCTTGTAAATACCATGCAGGTTGGTATTTTAGCGCTTGTTATTCTTTTCCAGCCGGAATTAAGGCGTATTCTTCAGCAAATCGGCAGAACAAACTTTGAATCCTTCTTCAAGGGCGAAAAGGTTGATAACGTAAAAACCGCCTCCGAAATTACAAAGGCGGCATGTGCCCTTTCCCGTGCAAGGCTTGGTGCATTAATCGTTATCGAAGGCAAAATGGGTCTTGGCGACATTTTCGGCACAGGCACAGAGCTTAACGCTACTGTCACCTCTGATTTGCTCATTACAATATTTTTCGACAAAACACCTCTTCACGACGGTGCAGTTGTCATAAACAACAACACCGTGCGCTATGCCGCATGTGTGCTTCCTTTAACCCGTGATGAATCCTTGAGCCGTGAGCTGGGCACACGCCACCGTGCGGCAATCGGTCTTACCGAAAACTGCGATGCGGCAGTTATTGTTGTAAGCGAAGAAACAGGCATTATAAGCATTGCACAGAACGGCAAGTTAACACGCAACTTCTCTGAGCCCGCACTTTTAGAGGCTGTAACAAAAATCCTCCGTGGTGACGAGGTTTCAGGCGACGATAAGTCAAAATTACATAACAAATGGAAGGAGATTATAAATGTCAGGAAAAACTAAACTCAACACAAAGGCAGTACACCTTGTATTATGTATCTTCTTCGCATTTTTCCTCTGGTTTTACGTATCCTACGTTGTTTTCCCCGAGGTTACACGACCCGTTACAAACATTCCCGTAACGGTTATCGGTGAGGACAAGCTCAATGCAAGAGGTCTTTCCGCAAAGCTTATAGGTGACGACACGGTAGATGTAAAGGTAACTGCAAAGCGTACCTTGTTTGACAACATCACCCTTAAAAATGCAAGGGCAACGGTTGACGTATCCTCCATCGAAAAGGAAGGGCAGTCAACACTTAAGGCATCTGTCACATTCCTTTCCGTGCCTCTTTCTGGCGATGCCATCAATAACGACAAGGCAGAGGTTACCTTCCTTGTTGAAGAATATAGGGAAAAAGAGCTTGCTGTAACAGCAGTTGTTGCCAAGGAGCCCCTTGACGGCTACTATATAAACGGTGACCCCCAGAGCGAAAGCGGTATGATGGTGAAGGTTTCCGGCATAAAGGCAGATGTTGAAAGGGTTGTGGAGGTTAAAACCGAAAAAATTGACCTTTCCCATGCAACAGACGATATATCTCATTCCTACCGCCTTATCCCCCTTGACGAGGATGGCAAGGAAGTGGAATCCGTAAAGCTTTCTTCACAGAGCATTTTGCTTAAGTTTGAAATTTACAGAGAAGCGGCAATACCCCTCGTTGTTAACCCCGAGGAAGAGCCCGGGGATGTGAAATACACCATGGAGCCCACAGAGGTTATATTGCGTGGCCCTGCATCAATCATGGACGGCAACCCCACCATTCCCGTACGCTACAGAGAGCGCGGCTCCTTCACCGTGCCCAGAGGCTTAGAGCTTGTTGAGGGTGAAACCAATACCTATACAATCACAGTTGAAGAATAATGTAAGGAGAATTATCATGATAAGCGAACTTTTAAAGAACAATCCCTTGAAAACCCGTGACGACATGAAAAAGGCAGTGCTTGACATATGTGAGCCTTTAAAAGCTCATTTCTCGCCTAAAAAGGCATTTTTGGACCTTGGTGCAACAAGTGCCGCCTATGGCGATGAAACAGCTATGATAGAAGCTTTTTCCCGTCCCTTATGGGCACTCGCTCCCCTCTTTTCCGACGGTACAGGCGATGAATGGGCTGCAATTTACCGTGAGGGCTTTATTGCAGGCACCGACCCCGAAAGTGACGAATATTGGGGCGAATCAGGTCACCATGACCAGAAGCTGGTTGAAATGGCAGCAATGGGGCTTGCACTTATCCTGGCTCCCGAAAAAATATGGGACCCCCTTACCGATAAGCAGAAGGACAACCTTTATAACTGGCTTGATTTGGTAAACTACCGCAAAGCATGGGAATGCAACTGGGTACTTTTTGCAGTTATGGTTAACTTGGGCTTCAAACGTGTAGGCAGACCTTACAATGCCGAGGTTGTAAAAAAGGCATTCGACACAGTTGAAACCTTCTATCTTGGTGACGGCTGGTATCAGGACGGTGTAAATGCCCATACAGACTACTACCTTCCCTTCGCAATTTACTTCTATTCACTCATATATGCAAAGCAGATGGAAAACGAGGACGTTGAATTCTGCAAAGAAATCAAAAACCGTGCAAAAACCTATGCAAAGGAATTTATATACTGGTTCTCTCCCGACGGCAGTGCCATCCCTCACGGCAGAAGCATGACCTACCGCTTCGCACAGTGTGCATTCTGGTCTGCATATGCCTATGCAGAGGTTGACGGCTATGAGCCGGGTGTTGTAAAGGGCATCATCCTCCGCCACTTAAGAAGCTGGTTTGCCCGCCCCATTTTCGACAAGGCAGGTATTTTAACAATCGGTCACGGCTATCCCTCACTTATAATGACAGAGGGCTACAATGCTCCCGGCTCACCTTACTGGGCATTAAAGAGCTTTTTAGTGCTTGCACTTCCCGAAAGCCACCCCTTCTGGACATGTGAAGAATTACCCCTTCCCGAGCTTGACAGTGTTCATGCAATGCCCAAGGCTCACCTTATAGCTGCCCGTGACGGCAATCACGTTGCACTTTTCAATGCAGGCTACCCCTACACAAACACTCACACCCATTGCGGTGCAAAGTATGAAAAGTTTGCATATTCAAACCTTCATGGCTTCTCAACCCCCAAGGCTGAATGGGGTCTCGGTCAGGGTGCCTTCGACAGTGCTCTTGCACTTAGTGAAAAGGACAACTGCTACCGCATAAAGCGTCTTTGTAAGGAATATGAAGTGTTTGATAACTACCTTTACACAAAATGGGCTCCCTGGAACGATGTTACAGTTGAAACCTACGTTGTAGCCTCCCTTCCCTGGAGCGTTAAAATCCATAAGGTTACAACAGAGCGTAATCTTGATGCCTCCGACGGTGGCTTCGCCTTCAACCGCTCACTTCCCACCGAATGGAAGAGGGAAAAAGATACAGCCTACGGTGTACAGAAGGACATGGTAACAGGCGTTGCTCTTATTAAGGGCGAAGGTAGCTGTGACATTATCGGCACCGAATCCAACACAAACCTGCTCTTCTCCCGTGCGGCAATCCCCTCGGTAAGATTTAACCTTGAAAAGGGTGTGCACACAATTGCAACTGCAGTATATTCCTCCACAAAGGAGGCTGAATTTGTTCCCGCTTTAGAGGAAACAGAAACAGAATATATCGTGACAATCGGCGATAAGGTTTATACAATTAAAAAGTAATAAAAACGGCTTGCTTACCGCAAGCCGTTTTTATTACTTCTGAACATTCTTAAATATGTTTTTTAACTTTTCGTCCTCTACATCATCCACCACGTCAAAGAGGTTATGCACCTCTCTGTAAACCGCATTGTTTTTAATAAGGGACTCCATCAGAACCATCAGCCCGTCATAAAAGCCGTTAAGGTTTAAAACAACAATAGGCACGTTTATCCTTTCAAGATACTTAAGGGTTAAAACCTGGAAAAACTCATCCATTGTGCCTATTCCGCCGGGGGCAATAATAAACACGTCTGCGTGCTTTTCCATAATGGTTTTTCTCTCTGCCATTGTGTCAACCTTAACCAGATTGTCGCAGTCAAAGATTTCCTCAAAGTTCTCAATAAAATCGGGGGTTACACCCAGTACAAAGCCACCTGCTTTTTTCACGCCTCTCGCCACAGCACCCATACAGCCCGTAGCCCCTGCTCCGTAAACAAGTGAAAAGCCATTTTCTGCAATTATTTCACCAAGGCGTTCTACCGCCTTTTTGTGCTCATCTGCAATTTTTTCCGATGCTCCGCCGTATACACATGCAAAATACTTTTTCGACATTCAATCCACCTCTTTTTTATTCTATTCAGTTATTCTGTTTTTAACACCATTTCCTATAAGCTTATATAAAGCCGCCGCCACGGGCACACCTAAAAGCATGCCCACAACACCCATTATTCCTCCACCTACTGTCACAGCCGCAAGCACCCATATTGCAGGAAGCCCTATTGACGAGCCTACCACCTTAGGGTAAATAAGGTTACCTTCAATCTGCTGCAGCACCACTATAAACAGAAGGAATATAAGTGCCTTAACGGGAGAAACGGTAAGTATCATAAATGCACCTACTATAGCACCAATATAAGCCCCTGCCACGGGTATAAGGGCAGTAAATGCAATAAATGCACCAATCATTGCCGCATAGGGTAGTCTTAAAAGAAGCATGCCCAGGGTACACAAAATACCCAGTATTACCGCTTCAATACACTGACCCGATATATATTTTTTAAAGCTTCCATCAAAGGTATCATAAACATATTTAACCTTCTCAGATACCCCCTTGGGCACCAAGCCTTCAAAAAGCATGCCTGCCTGTCTCTTAAGGGTATCCTTCGACAAAAGAAGGTATATGGAAAAAATGATACCTAAAACACCTGTCACAATGCCTGAAAATACGCTTGCAACAATCTTTGCCACACTTCCCATGCTTTCAGTGAGCATGGCTAAAACCTCTGAAAGCCTGGACTGCCAGTCAATATTAAGAAGACTTTCCTTTATATTTTCCGACATAAAGCCCCATCCGTCTGCAAGCCTTACCACAAAATCAATTGCCGCAGGCATCTTATTGAGTAAAAGCTGAATGCATGACACAAACTGAGGCACAACAAGGTTTATAACCAATGTTATAATTGCCGCTACCGAGAAAAACGCTCCCACCATGCACACTATGCGTCTTGACTTTAAAACCGCTTTCTTTTTGCTTTGTGGAAAATAATGTCTCTCAAAAAAGCTCATAAGTATGTTTACAACATAGGCAATAACCCCACCCACAAAAAGCGGTGATGCAGCACTTAAAAGCATGCCGAGTGCTCTCAGCACCTCTTCAAAGTATTCCATACACAGGTACAGCACAAAAACACTCACGCATATTTTTATACAGTTTTTCCACGTTACGTGCATATTACCCCTCGCTTCACTATTTTTTATCAATTATATAATATTTTTCCGTATTTGTCATTATTTTTTCAAGTTTGTTTATTAATATTTTACAAATGTAAAAAGCCCTTCATTCAGAAGAGCTCTTACACTTATAAAATATTCAGCCACTGGGGAAAGAAGGTCATTATTCCCGCAAAGGCAAGCCCCAGAAGGCTTATAATCATGCAAAGGTAGTACAAATCTCTTATGCTGTTTGTCAGGGAGCGGATGGAGCGTGTTTTGAGGCTTTCCATGAACTCACCCTCAGAAATAGTCTTCACCCCATGAAGGAGCTTCGCCTTTTCTTTGTTAAATACATCCTCCGCCGCCTTTGCACCCTTACACCTTAAAAGCCTCTTAATTTCTTTTATTCTGTAAAGCCGTCTCACCTTGCGGTAGCCCTTGTTTTCTGCCTTACGCCTCTTCTCTAAGCCGTAATACTTAAAAATATTATCCTCGTTGCTGAAAACACCATACACATACTCGGCATCACCCTTTAAAAGGTCCTTTTTATAATCACGCTCTATCTGTGCAATAACGCTCTGACTGTGCTTTACGTCAAAGCGGTTTCTTATGTCTATGGAATAAAATAACCTGGACACAATAAACAAAAACACAGAAATAAGAAAGCTTGCCAGGGGATACTCTTTAATAAGACTGCCGTATAGTGCAATACATGCCGCAAACACCGCAATGAAATAATTAATCATAGTTGTTCTCTGCTCTGCATGGTAGTAAAAATATGAGCATGCCTGCTCGTAAAAATCCTTATCGGTTAAATCTCTTCTTTCTTCTTCGCTCATTTTACCGCCCTCCTCGTCTGTATGAGGCTATTATATAATAAACTTGTTGTATTGTCAAAAAATAGTTGATTATGAGTGGGGCTGCATCAGTTCCTTAATTAACCAAAAGAAAAACGACCTACTTCTCAGTAAGTCGTTTTTTGGGAAAGCCGAACCATAAGGATATTTATATTTTTAATGAAATATCTCACTTTGTTCGATATGAAATAATTTACTTCGTAAATTGTGAAATAGAAAGCTTTCGCTTTCTGTGAAATGAAATTTGCCTTTTCATATTGCGCAGCAATATTTCATACACGAAGTGTATTTCAT
>JAFSGW010000067.1 GCA_017440585.1 Clostridia bacterium
CTTCAAGCTCTTCCTTTGTGTGTACGGGTACCTTAACCTCGCAGGGGATAAGGTATTCCTCAGCCTCACTTGTGTGCTCACTCATTATACCGAGTGCCTCATCCATATCAAAGTTAACGCCCACGGAGGACTCTGTAACAGTAATGTTGCCCTCATCGTCCATTATGTAACCGGGTTCCTTGAACTCGTTATTAAGCTCGCTTAAAATTTCTGTATCGGAAGGGCCGTAAACATCACCTACGGTATATTCCATTTCAAATTCGCTGCCTTCACCCTTGCCAAAGCCTTCACCTATTGCCTCTGTAAGCTTTTCACGGTCAAGCATCTTTGAGGGGTAAGCATTTTTTATCATAATGCCCTCCTCTGTAATGGTTGCCGTCTTGGGTGCACCCTTTGTTTCGTATGCCTTAAGGGCAATTGTGAGTAATTCCTCATCCACATCAACTGCCATGGCATAGTCCTTCTTAAAGAGTCCTGCGAAAAGGCTTCTGCTTTTTTCAACAATTTCGTCAACGGTTTTTTCGGCATCGTACTTGGCACCGATTTCATCTGCGGAAAGAACAATTTTTTCTTCCCCCACAGTAATTGTTGCCTTAAGACTGCCCTCAAGCTCCAGGCTTTCAAGAGCAGCAACTGCACCATCTCTCGTCATGGAGGAAATGTCAATTCCCATAACGCTCACACGATTGGCAACTGAGCCTTCTTCAGCACATCCGGAGGCGAATAAAACCACCGAAAGAGCACATATTAAAAGTATGTATTTTATTTTTCCCATCATACGCAATCATTCCTTTTATCAAATTACATATACGGAGTTATTATATCACATTATTACTTATTTTGTAAAGATTTCGGGGCAAATTTCCCAATCTTCTTGCAAATTCCCCCTGCACTATGTATAATAATATTCATAGAAAGGTTGATGAATATGACCGAAAACGAAGAAAAAGTAACCCGTGCCATACTTTGCGGTGTTCATACAGGCGATTTAGACGTTTTAAGTGACACAACGGAGGAATCCATGGCAGAGCTTGCCGAGCTTGCCAAAGGGGCAGGAGCTTTAGTTGTGGGCACCTTGGTGCAGAATAAGGATAAGCCCGAAAACAAAGCTTATTTAGGCGAAGGCAAGCTTGAGGAATTACGCCTTGCCTGCGAAACCTTAGAGGCTGACCTTATAATTTTTGACGATGAATTAACGGGCATACAGACAAGAAATATTGAGGACATAACAGGGGTACGTACAATTGACCGCAGCACCCTTATTCTTGACATTTTCGCCCTCCGTGCAAGAAGCCGTGAGGGTAAGCTTCAGGTTGAGCTTGCGCAACTCCGTTACCGCCTTCCCCGTCTTACGGGCATGGGTGCAGCTCTTTCCCGTCTTGGTGGCGGTATAGGCACACGTGGTCCCGGTGAAACAAAGCTTGAAAACGATAAAAGACATATCCGTCGCCGTATTGAAGCATTGGAGGAGGAGCTTCGTGACATTGAGCGTCACAGAAACCTTATCCGCTCCCGTCGCAGTAAGGACGGGGTTTTAACCTGCACACTGGCAGGCTATACAAATGCGGGCAAATCCTCTCTTCTGAACGCTCTTACCGGGTCAGAAGAAGTATATGCGGCAAATCAGCTTTTTGCCACACTTGACCCTACAGCAAGAGCTATTACCCTCCCCGACGGCAGAAGCGTTATGCTTGTTGATACCGTAGGATTCATCCGCAAGCTTCCCCATCACCTTGTAAAGGCATTCCGCTCCACTTTGGAGGAAACTATTGAGGCAGACGTAATTTTGCACGTTATTGACTCTGCAGACCCCGATATGTGCCAGAATATAAGAGTTGTTGACTCTCTTATCCGTGAGCTTGACTGTAAGGCAGAAAAAATAATTGCCGTATTCAATAAGTGCGACATTGCCCCTGCCCTTTCACCCCGTCCCGAGGGGCATTATACAGACTTTGTTTCCGTAAGCACAGTAACGGGCGAAGGCATAGAAGAGCTTGTTGAAAAAATTTCCGATGCTCTTCCCGGCAAAAAGAAAAGAATAGAGGTTTTAATCCCCTATTCAGACTCAGGTGTTGCCGCCCGCTTACATGATGGTGAGGTTATTTTCTCCGAGGAATATACCGATACAGGCATAAAGGTTGACCTGCTTGCCGACGAAATCCTCGAGGCTAAACTGAAAAATTATATTACTCACTAACTGAAGCCCACGTTGGGGGACACTCCCTACCCCTGTAGGGGCGACCATTGGTCGCCCGTGTTGCAATTACCCAATAAAATTTGATTGGTGTGATGTTATGAATTATAAAACCGTCCGCAAAGGTGCATACGATGAATTCGTTGAAAAAAAGTCCCGTTTTATAGGCTATGTAAAGCCCGTAATAAACGAGGAGGAAGCAATTGAATTTATCAATGCAGTTAAAAAGAAGCATTCCGATGCAACCCACAACTGCTACGCTTACATTGTCCGTGACAATAACATAATGAGATATAGTGACGACGGTGAGCCTGCAGGCACAGCAGGCATGCCCATCCTTGACGTTCTCCGCAAAGAGGAATTGACCGACGTCTGTGTTGTGGTAACACGTTATTTCGGCGGTACCCTCCTTGGCACGGGTGGCTTGGTTCGTGCCTATACAAAAGGTGCTCAGGTTGGTTTGGATGCAGCAGAAAGGATTGAAAAGCTCTTTTGTAATATCTACTCTGTCAAGTGCGACTATTCCATGATGGGTTCACTTCAGTATTCAATTCAGGAGGATGGGGAATACATATTAAAGGACACACTTTTTACCGACAATGTGGAATTTATAGTGTATGTTAAAACTCCCGATGCCGAAAGGTTTGAAAAAATGATTGAAAACAAAACCTCCGGGCAGATAAAACCTCAGATTGTATCAACAGAATATATTGATAACCCAATAAAAAAAGACTGATTGCTCAGTCTTTTTTTATGTTCCTTATAAATTCACAAAGCTCCTCTGTACAGTTTTCCTTAACAATCCAAAAGCTTCAACCGCATTCTGTGCCACAAATTTATGTTGAAATTCCACCCGTTTTGTCGTATAATAGCATTGTTATTCA
>JAFSGW010000009.1 GCA_017440585.1 Clostridia bacterium
GGTGCAAGAAGCTTAACATATTCGTCAAGCCATGCTTTTACTTTTGCATTGTTTGTCATAATAATTGCATCCTTTCTTGTGTAATATTATTCACAATACATAAATTATACACTATAAAAAAGCTTTTGAAAAGAGTTTTTTCATTATTTTTTCGAAAAAATTACGTAATATTTAAAAGTTTGTCACAATTGACGAAATAGTCCGTCAGTGAGAGACATTTTTGTTGAAAATTTTGATAATGTGATGTAAAATGATTTCAAGCAAAGCTTGAAATCGTCGATATAAATCTCTTGCGAGATTTTCGATATGTGCTAAAGCACTCGATATGCCTTACGGCTCGATATGTTGCTGACGCAACGAGATTTATATCATATCGAGTTTGAGCGAAGCGAAAACATATCGATTTTGTGACAACAAAAATATCGAGCGATCGAAGACTGCATATCGACAGAATTTAATGGCATCTAAAATGTACACTGATTCTAAACTTTGATATACAAGGGACAAAATTTTTATCCTGTCTTGATAAAAGTCGAATTGTGTCGTATGATATAGAAAATTATAAGAATGTGTGGGAATACATTATGAAAAATAATAAGAAACACAGAATTAATAAGGGGTTATATATAGTTTTATTTTTTGTTAGTATAGTAATCATATGTGTATCTATGTGTTTTTCGATAGATGGTAAATGGTTTGTTGTACTAAGTGGTGTTGGATGTGGTAGTTTTGCATCAGTCTTAGTTGCATTGCTGGTTGAATTTTTTCATTGCAAAATAATGAATGAAAAGGACAAGCAAATTTTAGATTTTGCATTAGAAGATTTATTTGAGTCAGTAGCTGATTATTGCGATGGGTATTCTTATTTTGTTGAATCTTTGGACTCAAAGTATAAGTCGGAATTTCACACCTTCTATGAGTGGGTTCAAATCTATTCTCAATTAATTGCTAATGGAAAGCCTCCGGTAAGAAAAACTTACATAATCGGAGCAATGGATTCAGTTAGAGAGGCGTTTGATTTGCTATATAACAATAGAGTGTGGTATTTAGAAAATGGCATTTTTACAACAGAAGAATTACATGCAATAAGTAAGTTGTGTAAATCCATATATGTATCTCGAATGCATTATATGGTTGCAGATATGGAAGTGCCTTATCAAATAGTATTAGATATTAATACTGAAGTATCTAATAATATGTTAAAAGTTAAACATTTTGCTAAATTTGCAAATACTAAATATTCGTCGCAACATACTTTGTGCGAAATGTTTGTTCACGATGAATTTGAATAAAATATTGACAATTTTCTTATTAAAGATGGGGTGTTGTTATGTTTGATTTTTTTAGGAAAATACTTACTTCAAGTTCGAATAATAAGTATGATTTTGAAACGCTTGAAGGAATACAAAATATTCCTATTCCGAAGTATAAACCACTGCAAGGAATGGCTAGTGCTGTTAATAATATAGAGTATATCTTACAGAGAAAAGCAACAGAACACAAGAAAAACGGAAGAATGGATTTAGCAATTGCTTGTTTGAGAAAAGCTAATGAGATTTTTCCGCATTCAAATTTTGCATGGACTGAAAAAGATTATATGCGTTTAGTTGAATATCTGAAAGCAGACAGACAATTTGACGAGGCTAGAAAAGAAGAACAAAAAGTTAAAGAATTGTTTGCAAAATTTGATAAAGAACGTGAAGAGAACGATGCAATGATAAACAGGGAGGTTTATGGAAATACGGATATAGTTTCAACCAACGAAACATATTTTGTTTGTGATGAATGTGCAAAATATACGAAAAGGTATTTTAGTATTAGCGGGAATAGTAAAAAATATCCTAAGCTTCCGGAATATTTACTGCATAAATCAGAAGAACACAAGTATTGTTCTATAACCATTTATCCTGTACTTGATGATATTTCTTTACCTGCATGGGATTATAAAGGAGATTTTATTAAATATTGCAATAGACCGTTTGTTGATGAAAGAACGAAAGAACAAAAAGCAATTTTTGAAAAAGAGGTAAAAGAAAAAGAAGAAATGGCAAGAGATAAAGAGTTTTACGATTTGATATTTGAAAAGTTTCCTGAAATAGCGCCTAAATCTTTTGGCGGATATAGACGAATGAAAGCGTCGAATTCGGAAAATTATAAAAAATTATTAAAGAAAGCAGAAGAACTGCTAGGTTATGATTTTTATACAAAGTGATGCTTTGTTATTTAATTAAGATGGTAGGGATATTATGAGCAAAGAGGGAAGATTTTTAATTTTTTGCATTGAGATATATAAGTCTGCGAAAAATCTAAAAGGAAAAGAAGTTGTGGAGTTGTTTCAAAAATATAATGTGTGTGAATATATTATGGAATGTTATGGTGCATTGCATACCACTGGAACAAACTATATTATCAACGATATAGATTTGTATATTGAAGCAAGACAAGTTGCTGTATAAAGAATAAATTTTTTTGTCCCTAACTTGACAAAACCATAAAATGAGGATAGAGTTTTTAAGGTGAGGAGAGTCGAACCCAATATGGTTTTGAGGGAGGTGTGAATATGAATATACCTGCATACGCACAGGTGGTGGCGGATAAGCTGACAGATGCAGGCTACGAGGCTTATTTTGTAGGCGGCTGTGTCCGTGATGCCATTATGGGAAATGTGCCGCATGATTTTGACATTACAACAAATGCAACACCCGATGAAATGAAGGCGGTTTTTTCCGATATGAGAATTTTCCTTACGGGGGAAAAGCACGGCACGGTGACGGTTGTGTCCGAGGGGGAAAACGTTGAGGTTACAACCTACAGAGTGGACGGGGAATACAAGGATTCACGCCACCCTGAGAGCGTGAGCTTTACAGTAAATATTAATGAGGACCTGGCAAGACGTGACTTTACCATGAACGCCATTTGCTATAACACAGCCTTTGTTGACCCTTACGGGGGAAGAGAGGATATTGAAAAGAAAATTATCCGCACCGTTGGTAACCCCGACGAAAGATTTGGCGAGGATGCACTCCGTATTATGCGGGCACTCAGGTTTGCCTCCTGCCTTGGCTTTGAAATTGAAAAGGAAACGAAGAAAAGCATTCATAAAAATGCCCATCTTTTGAAAAACATATCAGTTGAAAGAATTTTTGTTGAATTTACAAAGCTTCTGTGCGGTGAGAATGTAAGGAACATTCTTTTGGAATATTACGATGTGATAGGCGTATTTATACCCGAAATTTTGCCGTGTGTGGGCTTTGACCAGAAAAATGCATATCACATATATGATGTATATGAGCACATTGTACGTGCTGTGGAGGCAGCTGAAAGGGACGTTAAAATAAGGCTTTGTATGTTCTTCCACGATATTGCAAAGCCCATGTGCTTTACCATTGACGAAAAGGGAGGGCACTTTAAGGGGCATGATGAAAAATCCGCAGAGGTTGCCCATGCTGTTTTAAGACGGCTTAAGGCTGACAACGACACAATCCATACCGTGGAGGTGCTGGTTAAAGAGCATCAGAGGGATATAGTGCCTGAGAAAAAGTATGTAAAAAGGTGCCTTGCTAAAATTTCGATGCCTGTGTTTGACCTGCTTTTGAAGGTGAAATATGCCGATACGGTTGCTCATTCGGATAAGGCAAAGGGAAATTTTGAGGTTTTGAAAAAGCTTGAAGGGCTCCGTGATGAAATTGTAAAAGAGGGCGAGTGCATAAGCCTTAAGGACCTTGCGGTAAACGGCAGTGACATAATAGCTCTGGGCATAACCGATGGAAAGAGAATAGGCGAAATTTTAAAAAAGCTTCTTGAAATGGTTATTGACGGAGAGGTTGAAAACCATAAGGAAAAGCTTACAAAAATAATAAAAGCTCTGTGATTTTCACAGAGCTTTTATGTTTAAATTGAAGGCTTCATTTACGAGGGAGAGCTTTATGTAAAGTGTGTAGAAATCCGGGATGCGGTTTTCGTCGGCTTTAAGATACACCTTGTTGCCGTAGGCGTTTTCGTAGGTAAACATGCCGTCCAGGCAGGCTAAGGTTTTATCATTGCAGTTAAGTGTGATGCCACCCTCTGTATTAATACTCCCTCCGATTTCATCAAGAAGCTCCCTTGCAGGGACATAGATGTCGTTGTTATAAATCAAGCCTTTTGTTTTGAGGGACTGAAGCTTTACGCTGTTTTTGCTTTCAATGCGGATGGTGCAGTCTTCAAGGTTATAGAGTGACAAAAACTCATTATAAAACCAGCCGTCGTTGAACATTTGCCTCATGGCATAGCGCTTGTCATAGTCGATAGAATAGTTTAAAACCTTTGTATCCCTTGCTTCTTCTATGCGGGAAAGGTTTATTTTTTCTGTAACGTGGTTATTGTAAAAGCCTTTAAAAGAGGGTGAAAAAGCAATGAGTGAGGCAAGAAGGAGCGACAAAACCGTGCCATAGGTTATCTTTTCGGGGAGCCTCATATCAAGAAAAATCATGATTGCCGCAATGGAAAGTAAAAGCACGCAGGGGGCTGTTATGCGATAGTCGAAGGTATTGGTGGGAAGCATGATAAGAACTGACATACAGCTGCCCATTATAACAGAGCCCGTGAAGTGTTCCTTCTGTGAAAGAAAGATTGCACCGGATAAAAACAGGGCAAAGCAAAGAATGATAAATGCTGCCATGTAAGAGTGATGCAGGGGCAGGGTAAGGATGAGAACAAGGGGCAATATGAGACAATGGAGTGCACAGAAAACCCCTTTGGCTGTGACAGCCTTTATAAGCATAAGGAAAATAAAAATTACGATAACTGTAACAGCCGAGCCCTCTGAAAGGAAAACCTTTGAAAGACGGGGAATGTCGAAAAGGGACTCGGTAACTGTTGTGTGACCAGATATATTTATGCGGGAAAGAGTTGCGGGGGATAAAAATATGGTTATGTAGCCCAAAAGGCATAAAAGCAAGGGATAGTAGAGAGGAAGCCTTTTTCTTTCCCGTAATGAGGCTGAAAGGACAACAAAAAGGGATAAAACACAAAGTGAAGCAATGCCCCATTGCTCTGTTGTTGCCCCCGAAAGGAAAAAGAAAAGGTAGTGCCAACGGCTGCCCTTTTGGTAAAAATAAAGGGATAAAAACAGAAAAAGTGCAGGGAATATGTAGTTGAAAAAGCCTGAGGACCACATGACGGTTTCCTTTATGGTGTTATGACCGAAAATAAGGATAAAGGAATAAAAGGCGATGAGGTATAACGCTGTGTTTCTACTGTTGGAGGTGGAGGCTTTAAAGGAAATAAGCCCCACAGAAAAAAGAATTAATGATTTAATTAAAGCTACAAGAACCGGAGGCAGGGCAAGGGTGAGCTGAAGGAAAAAGTGAACCATGGCTCTGCCGTTTACGGTGACAAAGTGCTCCTTTGTGAGCCTTAAAAAGTTTAAGATACCGTCCTTTAAATAGCCCGAATAGCTGTAGTCGTCAGACTGAAGGATTGTAAAGGAAAGGAGAATTGTAAAAATACAGACCAAAAGGGCAACAAGTATAAATAAAAAGCCGTCAAACGGCTTTGCCTTAAGCTTTGCTACTGTTTTTTCAAGCATTGTAAAACACCTCTTGCTGTATTATATATATATGTAAATGTTTTGTCAAGAAAGTTGACAAAACGAAGGAAGGGATGATATACTGTTACTATCTATTGTAAGGGAGTGACAGCATGAAGAAAATATTGCTTGTTTTCGGTACAAGACCCGAGGCAATTAAAATGTGCCCTCTTGTCAAGGAGCTTAAAACAAGAGAAAATGCAAAGACAGTTGTGTGTGTGACAGGTCAGCACCGTCAGATGCTTGATGCAGTGCTTGAAGCCTTTGATGTGGTGCCTGATTACGATCTTTCCATAATGAAGGAAAGGCAGACACTTTTTGATATTACAACAAACATTTTAAATTCCATAAAGGATGTGCTTGAGAAGGAAAAGCCCGACGTTGTGCTTGTGCACGGTGATACGAGTACAACCTTTGTTACCGCACTTGCCTGCTTTTATCTGCAGATACCCGTGGGACATGTTGAGGCAGGGCTTCGTACATATAACATTTTTTCGCCTTATCCCGAGGAATTTAACCGTCAGGCGGTAAGCATTATTTCAAAATATAATTTTGCACCAACCCAGCTCAGCCGTGAAAACCTTCTTCGTGAGGGTAAGAGCGAGGACAGCATTTTTGTAACGGGTAATACGGCTATAGATGCTCTTAAAACAACCGTAAGAGAGGACTATACTCATCCTGAGCTTGAATGGGCAAAGGGCAGCCGTCTTATAACAATAACGGCTCACAGAAGAGAAAACCTGGGTGAGCCCATGCATCAGATGTTCAGGGCAATAAAGAGAATTATAGACGAGCACCCCGATGTGAAGGCTGTTTACCCCATTCACATGAACCCGGTTGTACGCCAGGCGGCACAGGAGGAATTGGGGGATTCGGACAGAATTCATATTATCGAGCCTCTCGATGTATTGGACTTTCATAATTTCCTGGCGAGAAGCCACATGATTATAACAGACAGCGGCGGTATTCAGGAGGAAGCCCCCAGTTTAGGCAAGCCCGTGCTTGTTATGAGAGACACAACGGAACGCCCCGAGGGCATTAAGGCAGGTACCTTAAAGCTTGTAGGCACAGAGGAAGAAACAATTTATAATGCTTTCAAGCTTCTTTTGGAAAACGAAGAAGAATATGAAAAGATGAGCAAGGCTTCAAACCCCTACGGTGACGGCTTTGCATCGAAGAGAATTGCAGATATTTTAACAGGAGGTAATTAAGATGGATGAGAGAAGTAAAGAGTTTGTAGCGAAGAAAAAGTGGGATGCATGGCAGGTGGCACTCTTCTGGGGTGTTGTTGCTGTTATGGCTGTTGCTTTTGCCGTGCTCAGTAAGCTCGGTATTATGTTCATGGTGGCTTTTTTGTTTGTGCTCGGTATATTGAGCCTTTACTACATGAAGAACACCTTTAAGGCTGAATATGCATACACCATTTCCGGAAGAATGGTTGTTGAAATTTTAAAGAGCGGCGGCAAGAGAACACCCGTGTGCGATTTTTACCTTGCTGACATGACACTTTGCGGTAAGTATGACGATGAAAACAAGGCAAAGCTTACAAACGTTGGCAAGACATATTCTGCTGCAACAGATGTGAAGGATGGCTATGAAACATACTTTGCACTTTTTGAGCGTGACGGAAGCAGCAATGTTGTGTTGTTCACACCTAACGACATGATGCTTGATGAAATGAGAAAGCATACAAGATGCGTTATTGAATAAAACAATTAAGGGACCCGGGAAAAGTCCGGGTCCTCTTTGATTAGAGGGATGAAAATGAAAAAAGTAACTGCACTTTTTGTTGCAACGGTTATGCTTATATCGCTTCTTCCTGCCGTAGTTGTTACAGCGGAGGGAACAGAGGATATTATATCCATGCTTGGCGGCAAGGTTTTGTGGAGTGCTCCCCAAGGAGAATTTGACGGCACACCCGTAGAGGATGCCTTTGAAGGCTGGTCGGCAGCCGTAACAAGCGGAAGTGTTGATTTGAAAACCACGGATATGGGAAGCACATTATGCTACTACAACCCCACCTACGCTCAGAGCGACAATGTGACAGAGGTAGTGTCGCCCGGGTACGGAAGCGGAAGCGGAAGGATCATTATAAGATGGCTTATGTATCACGATACAGCTAATGATTTGTATTTTGATTTTTCCTTCCGTGATGTAAATAATACCGAGATTGCATTTCTTAAGCTTGATAAGAATGCTGTTGACGTAGGTTATTCACACCCCAACAGTAACACGGATTATTATGCGATGGGCTATCCCGACACGGGGGTTGAGTGTGCCATTGCAGCATACAATAATGCAGACGGGATGACACACACTGCTGAATATTACGTTGCAGGGGAATTGGTAACTGTATTTGAAGAGCTTGAGGGTGTTATAGACGGCTTCGGGTCTGTTGTATCCTCAAACGGCTTATGGTCAAGAGCGAACAAGGTTATAGGCTTTACAGATTTTACCATAGGCTGTGTGGGCGAAGCTGAAGAGGCAGATAAGTGGACGGCAAGCTACCGTGACAGTGTATATATGATAAATGGCACAAGGCCTTCTCTTCCCGTAAAGGGTGTTTTTGCAGACACGGACGGGACCGTGGAGGAATGCACAATTGTATGGAATGAGCCCGAAAGCTACGCTGTAGGGGAAAACACCGTTACGGGTACGGCACGGGCAACCATAAAGGGGATAACCGTTACAAAGGAGGTTTCCCTGACAGCTGTGTGCTACCCCGAAACCTTTACTCTTAATGATATGAGCGGTTCAAGAAGCGGCGATGTAACCGCATATTTTGACGAGGCTTTATATGGCGAGTTTTTCTTTGAATTTGATTTTAACATGACGAACCTTGTAAACTGCTGGGTATACCTCAGTCAGGACGGCGGGCTCTGGGGTAACGGGCAGATAGGGCTTGGTACACCCAACGATTCTACCGGTATATTCAAAACCACCGTATCGGGAGGTACGTCGGATGCAGGCACGAGCGTTGTTACGAATAAAACATATCACATTTTTATAAAAGGTGATGCTTCCCGTGATAAGTATTCTCTCACGATGACAGACTCTGACACAGGTGAGGTTGTTGCAGCGGTTACAGACAGAGATTTCCGAAGAAGCAGTGACTATATAAACTCCATCCGCCTTTCTGTTAACGGAGCAAGAGGTACCTTTACCGTGAAAAATATACGTTGTTATGCAAAAGAGCTGATGGAGGCACCTACAGAGGAGGAATCCACAGAGCCTGCTACGGAGCCTGTAACGGAAGAGGCTACAGAGAGTGTAACTGAAGAGCCCACCGAGGAGGTAACAGAGCCTGCTACGGAAACTCCAACCGAGGAGGCTACGGAGAGCGTAACGGAAACTCCTACCGAAGAGGCAACCCAAAAGCCCACACGCTATGATGTTATTGAGGATGCCTTTGTACAGAATGATAAAATTTACGGCATAAACAGAACAAATACAAACGGGCTTATGATAGCCTCATACCCTGACGAAAACCGCGGACCGGAGTATGATGCAAACGGGGAAACAACATACCTTAAGGGCTCATCACCCACAACACTGGGCTCAACAAGAGTGGGGCTTGTGAAGTTTCCCGTAATTGACATTGAAAAAAACGAAAGAGCAACCATGAAGCTGTATGTAAGAAACTGGCATAATCAGGGCTTTGACGGCGGAAACACCTTCTTAAGGGTTGCTGCAACACCATTAAAGAGCTCCGGGTGGGCAGATAAGAGCGAAGGCAGTACACTTTATATTTTAACCGAACCTCTTCTGGATAACTGGGCAACCCCCGTATTTTCACAGAAGGCAGAGAAAAAGGCAGGCTATATTGAATTTGACGTTACGGAAATAATGCATGCGGCAAAAAATGCTGATATGGAATATATTAGCTTCAAGCTTCAGATTTACTGGGGTGCGGCATACTGTGTTGAACGGGAAGCGGCAGTAAGCGGAGGAAGCTACGAAGGCTTGAGTGCATATATTGAGCTTAAAGAAGAAAGTCTTAAGCATGTAACCGTGTCGGGCGATGCAACCCTTACAAAGAATGGTGCGGCAATGAACGGCTTTGCATATGTGTCAGACAGCGATGACGTAAGGCTGCAGCTTGAGGATGCACAGATTATAGGTGCCGAAGAGGGATGCTATGTTCCAAATGAAAAGCTTACCTTTACTGCTGATACCGAAATAAAAGACACCTTCTCTATGGGCTTTGGTCTTACGATGGTGGACGGTGCTCAGGTAAGGTACGGCGGAGGCGTTGATGAAAACGGAAACGTGGGAAGCGGTAACGGGCTTCGGTTTATTACCCTTGTTGATAAAGCAGATACACTTGCAGGAATGGAAGAGGCAGAGCTGGGAGTTATTATTTCGGCAGAAGACAGCGACAGCACAATTACAATAAAGGCTGAAAAGTGGCAGAATGACACAACCTTCACCTCGGCACTGACAAACCTTTCCGTAAGTAACTATAACAGACGATACACCGCAACACCTTATGCTAAGGTAGGTGAAAAAACCTTTACGGGTGAAAGCGTTACAAGAAGTATCTATCAGGTTGCCTCCGGCTTGCTTATAAAAGAGGATCCGGATTATAGTGAGGAAGACACAATGCTCCTGACGGTGCTCAATGCATATGTAAACCAGGTTGGTATACGCCTTGTGTTCTCCGACAATGCAGAGTTTACCGACTGGGAGCTGAGGGCAAACACCAATTCGAAGGGTGCATACACCGGCGAATGCTTCTTTGAGGTAGGGGAAACAGAGGTTGACGGTAAGGTTTACTCTGTTAAGCTTACACCTATAGGCAATAATACCGTTATAAGAACGGAAAACGGTTACTGGAATGAATACATAAGAATAAATAATAACAACAGCCAGACAAAGCTTTGTACAACCCTTACGGATAACAGGGACGGTACATACACCCTTTCCTTTGACACGGGAAAGCTTAACATGGGAACATACCCTGAGGAAAAGATCAGGGCAATGAAACCCACCTATGAAAAGGCTGTGGCGGCTATGGAAAAGGCAAACAGCTACTGGCAGAAAAACAACAGCTATACAGACTGGTACGGTGGTGCACACCCTGCCTTCTGGGACAAGGCGGCATACCATACGGGCAATGTGGAAATGTACAGGGTGACAGGCAATGAAGAATACCTTCAGTACACCATCGACTGGGCAAACTACAACAACTGGATGGGCAACAACTCAACTTCTGACCCATCGACCTGGACCTGGGGCTATAACCAGAACCAGGGCAGTAATGCGGTACTCTTTGGTGACTGGCAGACCTGCTTCCAGGTTTATCTTGACCTTTACGACCTTGGCATTGAAGGGGCAAAAATAGACAGAGTTAAAGAGGTTATGGACTATCAGGTATCAAAGGAAAATGACGACTTCTGGTGGTGGGCTGATGCTCTTTACATGGTTATGCCCGTTATGAGCAAGCTTTATAAGGAAACGGGTGACGAAAAGTACCTTGATGCACTTTATAAGTACTTCCGCTATGCAAAGGAGCTTATGTATGACGGCCCCGGCGGTATACCCGAAAGCAAGGATGGCTACACAACAAGTGCGTCTCTCCGCTCAGGTGCAAGCTATTCCGACCCGGATGATTATAAGTACCTTTTCTTCCGTGATGCAGGCTATGTATATCCCTTGAACCCCAACCCCGGTCATGCTGACGAAAAGAACTTCTGGGCACGAGGTAACGGCTGGGTATTTGCAGGGCTTATAAGAGTTTTGGAGGATATGCCCGAAAGCTACGAGCATTATGACGAATTCTATAATACCTACATTGAAATGGCAGAGGCAATAGTTTCCTGCCAGATGGTAGATGATAAGGGCTACGGCTTCTGGACGCAGAGCATGCTGCAGGATTACCCCAAGGGCACAAACGGAAATGACGAGGGCTACGAAACAAGCGGTACGGCGTTCTTTGCATACGGTCTCTTCAAGGGTATAAACAGCGGTATTCTCACTGATACAAAATATGAACTGGCTGCTATACGTACATGGGGTTATCTTGAAAAGGTAGCATTGCACGAAAGCGGCAAGGTTGGCTATGTACAGCCCATAGGCTCCAATGCAACACAGGCAACAAGCTATGATACAACAGTAAACTTCGGTGTTGGTGCATATTTGTTAGCAGCTTCAGAGGCGGCATTATGGGCAAAAAATCAGTAGTTAAAATAAACCCGGCAGAAAAAATTCTGCCGGGTTTTTGTATGGACATTATTTATGGTTTGTGGTAAAATAACCTATGAGGTAATTGCTATGAAAAACTATAAAATGACAATAGAATATGATGGTACACGTTATCAGGGCTGGCAGAGGCTTAAGGATGCTGATAAGTCCATTCAGGGCAAGATAGAGGACGTTTTGTCAAAAATGTGTTCACATAAGGTTGAAATACACGGCTCCGGAAGAACAGATGCAGGTGTGCATGCAAAAGGACAGGTTGCATCATTTAAAATTGAGACGGATATGTCCTTAAGTGAAATTATGGATTATATGAACACATACCTTCCCGAGGATATTGCGGTAACCAATTTGTGTGAGGCAGACGAAAGGTTTCATGCAAGGCTTACAAAATGCAGAAAAACTTACCTTTACAGAATAAATAATTCAAATATTTCTTCCGTGTTTGAGAGAAAATATGTGTATAAGGTTCCCGAAAGGCTTAACGTGGATGAAATGAAAAAAGCCGCCGCGTATTTGACGGGCGAACATGATTTTCTGGGCTTTTGTTCCTTGAAAAAGGTTAAAAAATCCACCGTGAGGACAGTTTACGAGGTTAAAATTGAGAAGAACTGCCGTGAAATTGATATTTATATCACGGGGGACGGTTTTTTGTATAACATGGTAAGAATTATTGCAGGCACCCTGATTGAAATTGGCAGGGGAGAGAAAAAAGCTACAGACATTTTAAAAATACTTGAAAGCAAAAACCGCGAGGATGCAGGCTTTACCGCACCCGCACAGGGGCTTACATTATACGAAGTGAGGTATTTATAATGAAATATGCAGTTGCAAATTTATACGGTGACTGGGACAAATACATGGCAGTGTTAAAGGCTGTTGATTTGAAAAAGAACGATATGCTTTTTGTGCTCGGTGATATTGTAGACGGCGGAACAAGAGGCGTTGAAATACTTAAGGACATGATGCTCCGTGGAAATGTTTTCCCGATTTTAGGTGACCATGACTATATAGCTTACGAGGTTTTATCGGGAATATGGGAGGAAACGAGAGAGGACATAACAGCACCCTTAAGTAAGGAGCTTGCACAAAGATGCGCTCAGTGGGAAAAGCACGGTGGTGACGGCACTATTGAGGGCTTTGCACGCCTTTCTGACGATGACAAGGAAGCGGTTATTGAATACCTGGAAGAGTTTACCATGTACGAAGAGGTTGAAGCAGAGGGTATGGATTTTGTGCTTTGCCACAGCATGCCCGAAAACTTCATGACAGATGACAGCTTAGAGGATTACACCGCCGAGGAAATACTTTCGGGTGAGGTTGACTACTACAAGGACTATTTCTTCGGAAAGGTGCTCATCACGGCAGGGGAAGAGAGCTTTAAAAACGAGTACCATGTGGTGCTTGGAACAGATGTTTACTGTCTTGACACAGGAGAATTTATATAACAAAAAGACGGACGATTTCGTCCGTCTTTTTCGTTATTAATATGAATTATTTATTGCCGATACCAGAGCTTCGATGGAGGAGGTCATAATATCCTCGTGGATGCCTGCACCCCAGAAGATTTTGCCGTTACTGTCCTTAACGCTTACATAGCTGATAGCCTTTGCATGGCTACCCTCTGTAAGAGCATGCTGTTCATATTCCATAACCTCGAAGTTCTTGCCTAAGAACTTGCAGAGAGCATTGGAAACGGAGTCAAGACCACCGTTACCGCGGCTACGTACAATTTCTTCCTCATTATCCTTAACGATGGTAACTGTTGCTGTGTAAACGTTGCCCTGCTGTGTGAAGAAGGTTTCTGCAACGTTAAATTCCTTGCGGTTCTTAACGTACTTATCAAGGAAAATATCGTGTACCCAATCGGGTGAAAGCTCCTTATGTGCTTCGTCGGAAACGTGCTTTGCTGTGTAGCCCATGTCCTCCTGCATCTTTTTGGGAAGCTTCAGACCGAAGTTCTGTGCAAGAATGTAGCTTACGCCACCCTTGCCTGACTGGGAGTTGATACGGATAACGTCTGCATCATAGGTTCTGCCAACGTCCTTGGGGTCAATGGGAAGGTAGGGAACAGACCATACTGAAAGGTTCTTTTCCTCTCTCCATGCCATACCCTTTGCGATGGCATCCTGATGAGAACCTGAGAAAGCGGCGAAAACAAGGTTGCCGCAGTAGGGAGCACGGTCACTTACCTTCATGTTTGTGAACTTTTCATATGCTTCACAGATGTGGGGCATATCGGAGAAGTCAAGAAGGGGGTCAACACCGTGAGAGAACATGTTCATGGCAAGAGTGATAATGTCGCAGTTGCCTGTTCTTTCACCGTTGCCGAAGAGTGTGCCCTCGATACGGTCACCACCTGCAAGAATGCCTAATTCTGCATCGGCAACGCCCGTGCCACGGTCATTATGGGGATGAAGCGAAATGATAACATTTTCACGGTTATGTAAGTTTTTGCTCATGTATTCAACCTGGCAGGCATAAACGTGAGGAAGGCTTGTTTCAACCGTTGCAGGAAGGTTGATGATAACCTTTCTGTCCTCTGTAGGCTGCCATATGTCGATAACGGCATTACAAACCTCGAGTGCATACTCGGGCTCTGTGCCCGTAAAGCTTTCGGGGCTGTATTCAAAACGGAAGTTACCCTCTGTTTCCTTTGCTAATTTATCAAGGAGACGGGCACCGTCTGTTGCAATTTTCAGAATTTCGTCCTTATCCTTTTTGAATACCTGCTCACGCTGTGCAACAGATGTGGAGTTGTAAAGGTGAACGATTGCACTGGGAGCACCTTTAAGTGCCTCGAATGTTTTCTTTATGATGTGCTCTCTTGCCTGAGTTAAAACCTGCACCGTTACGTCCTCGGGAATGAGGTTGCGGTCAATAAGTGCACGCAAAAAGTCGTACTCGGTTTCACTTGCGGCAGGGAAGCCTACCTCAATTTCCTTAAAGCCTAATTTAACAAGGAGTGTGAAAAACTCAAGCTTTTCTTCCAGACTCATGGGCTCTATAAGTGCCTGGTTACCGTCACGTAGGTCAACACTGCACCAGATAGGGGGCTTTGAGATGTACTCCTTTGTTACCCAATCGAAACAGGGTACAGGGGGCATGAAATAGCTTCTTTGATACTTTTCGCAGTTTTTCATAATGACGCTCCTTTCTTCTTTAGTTTTTAATAGCATTCTGAATATTTGCGAAAATACTAATTGCATAAAAGTATAGCATATTTAGTATTTTAATGCAAGCTAATTTTTCAAAAGAGAAGAAAGACTTTCGGAAAATAAACGTGCACCCTCTTTTGCCTCTTCAAGGGTGTTTCCGTTGGTGCCAACCTCCAGAATAAAGGCGAAGGGAGCAAGGTGATGATTGAACCTTTCACGCCTTAAATTTATTGGTCTCGCAAGGGAGGGGTGAAGAGTGTTCATTTTGTGCTGAAGCTTTAAAACAAAGGAAAGGTTTTCCTTCCATTTGGGGTGCTCCAGGCCGCTGTCATTGGTGCCGACAACACACATTACCTGGGCACATGGGGAGGCTTTATCTGCAAGAGGTCTCATTTTTGTGCCCGACCGGGTTACGATGGCATCACGGTGAACATCGATAACTATTTTAATGGAGGGGTATTTTTCCATGTAGGCTTTAACAAGCTTTAAGCTTTTTGAATAGCTTTGTGAATAGGAGGGGTGGTCGTTTATTGTTTTGTCGTGGAGGGTTGGTATGCCCTGAGAATTAAGGTAAGAGGCGATAACCTCGCCCACAGATGCCATGTTGAAGCTTAAATCGGTTGTGCGGTCAGTTTCGGTGGGGGTGTAGTTGTATTTTTGTGAGGGGGTATAGCTTTCGGTGGTGTGGGTGTGGACAATGAGCACCATGGGCTTATCGGAAACAGAAAGGTCAAGCTCTTTATTTAAAAGAGAATGCATGTCGAAGCTTTTACTTGTCTGATTATTTATGTAAATGCCCTCAACGCTTTTATAGCCCTTTTCCTCGGCACTTTTATAGGTTATGCTCTGAGCTGTGTTTTCGGTAGGCTCTGCTATGGGCTCTGTTACGGGCTCTGTGTGGGTAAGGGGCGTGACGGTGGGCTTTTCTTCACTTTTTATGAAGGTAAGGTTAGGGATTGAAGCAGAAAGAACGGTTTTTGCAATGTTACTCTCAAGGGGCATTTTTTTATTAAAGCCTGCCTGCACAAGCCCCGTTACAAAATGAGGGGTAAGGTTTGAGGAAAAAAGCACCCCCATAACAAAGGAAGCGGTAATAAAGAACACAAAGGAGGATGTGACAAGAAGTACTTTTTTCATATCTACGATAGAGAACGTGACAAATTTTTTCTTTTTTTTCATTGGCAACACCCTTTCTTAAAATAACGTATTGACTAAAAGGCAAAAATATGATAAAAATATAGGGTACAGATGAATTAATAAACGGAGGTATTTATTATGTTAGTTTCTGCAACAGAAATGCTCAAAAAGGCAGTTGAAGGCCACTATGCAGTTGGTCAGTTCAACATCAATAACCTTGAATGGACAAAGGCTATCCTTCTCACAGCTCAGGAAAACAATTCTCCCGTTATCCTTGGTGTTAGTGAAGGTGCAGGTAAGTACATGACAGGTTTCAAGACAGTTGAAGCTATGGTTTCTGCAATGATCGATTCTCTCGGTATTACAGTTCCCGTTGCTCTTCACCTTGACCACGGCTCCTACGAAGGCTGCTACAAGTGTGTTAAGGCAGGCTTCTCCTCCATCATGTTCGATGGTTCTCATTTCCCCATTGAAGAAAACGTTGAAAAGACAACAGAGCTCGTTCATGTAGCTCACAACCTTGGTCTTTCCATCGAAGCTGAAGTTGGCTCCATCGGTGGTGAAGAAGACGGCGTTGTAGGCGCAGGCGAAATCGCAGATCCTCAGGAATGTAAGAGAATCGCTGACCTTGGCGTTGACTTCCTTGCTGCAGGTATCGGTAACATCCACGGTAAGTACCCCGAAAACTGGAAGGGTCTTGACTTTGATGCGTTGGCTAAGATTAAGGAACTCGTTGGTGACCTTCCCCTTGTTCTTCACGGCGGTACAGGTATCCCCGAGGATATGATTAAGAAGGCAATTTCTCTTGGCGTTGCTAAGATCAACGTTAACACAGAATGCCAGCTTTACTTCCAGGAAGCTACAAGAAAGTACATTGAAGAAGGTAAGGACCTTCAGGGTAAGGGCTTCGACCCCAGAAAGCTTCTTGCTCCCGGCTTCGAAGGCATTAAGACAATTGTTAAGGAAAAGATGGAATTGTTTGGCTCCGTTGGAAAAGCGTGAGTTTAATTAGCAATTAGTAATTAGCAATTATGGTAAACGGACGGTCTGTGACCGTCCGTTTTTGATTTAATGGTGGGTTTTAGTGGAAAATTGCTGTTCTTGATTTTATGGGGGTGTTGTTGTATAATGGGATGAGAGGTGAGAGGATGAAGAATATTATTGAATTGATATTTCCTTTTTTATTTGTTGAGACCGTGGGTGTGCTGTTCTTTTTGGCAGGTTTTTACGGCTGGAGCTATCCTAAGGTGCTTAGATTTGAGTCGGTAGAAGATTCTCAAAAGCTATGGGTTCAATTTTTAAAAATTGTTTCAGGTATCATATTTGTAGTTGCAGGTATTGGTGCTTTAATATATAGATTGTGTAGGTGATCATATGAGCTTAAATAATACACCAAAGGGTGAGAGACTCCATATAGGTATTTTCGGCAGGCGTAATGCAGGAAAGAGTAGCATTATAAATGCCATTACTAACCAGAACATTGCCATTGTGAGCGATGTTTTAGGCACTACCACAGACCCGGTTTACAAGGCTATGGAAATGCTTCCTCTCGGCCCCGTTATGATAATTGACACCCCCGGTATTGACGACGAGGGCGAATTGGGCTTACAGAGGGTTAAGGCAAGCTACCGTGTTTTAAACAAGTGCGATGTGGCACTTGTGGTTGTTGAAGGAAGAGAAAAAAGCGACTGTGATATAAAGCTGATTGAAAAGATAAAGGAAAAGAACATTCCCTTTGTTATTGCATATAACAAGTGCGACGAGGGCGATTTTACGGAAAATGACGGCATTTGTGTTTCTGCAAAGGAAATGATTAATATTGACAAATTAAAGGCTGAAATTGTAAAGCTTGCAGACCGTGAACTGCCCGACAAAAGGATTGTGGGCGATTTAATAAATAAGGGTGACGTGGTGCTTTTAGTTGTGCCTATCGACTCTGCCGCACCGAAGGGCAGGCTTATACTGCCTCAGCAGCAGACCATACGTGACATACTGGATAGTGACTGTGTGGCAGTTGTTGTTAAGGAGGACAAGGTTAAGAGGGCTGTTGAAAAATACAAGCCTGACCTTGTTGTGTGTGACTCGCAGATTTTTGGAAAAGTAAAAAATGACGTGCCCGAGAATGTTCCGCTCACAAGCTTTTCCATCCTTTTTGCACGTTATAAGGGCGATTTAGATGCAAACTTAGAGGGCATAAAGAGGCTTGATGAGTTAAAGGACGGGGACAGTGTACTCATAAGCGAGGGATGTACCCACCACCGTCAGTGCGGTGACATTGGCACCGTGAAAATGCCAATGTGGATAAAAAAGCACACGGGTAAGGAAATACAGTTTGAATTTACCCAGGGAGGAGAATTTCCCGAGGAATTGGAAAAATACGCTCTTGTTGTGCATTGCGGTGGATGTATGTTAAATGAAAAGGAAATGAAGTACCGCATTCAGTCAAGCCGTGACAGCGGTGTGCCCATTGTAAATTACGGCATGGCGATAGCACATATGAACGGAATACTGGAAAGGAGCCTGAGGCCCCTTAAATAATTAGCAATTAGTAATTAGCAATGAGCAATTGCGGAAAGAATTCTGCTGTGCAGAATTCATATTTTATGGAATATTAGCCTTTGGGGTGAATATATTTACCCTGAAAGGGGATAGTTTAGTGAAAAGAATTATAGCAATTTTATGTGTTCTTGCCATAGGAGCAGCCTTCCTGTGCGGTTGCTCGGGCACAGAAAATGAAATACCCACAGAGGAAACAGTTTTAGAATAAAAGGAAGCGTTGCTTCCTTTTTATTTTTGTGGTACACTTAAAAAGAGGTGACAAAAATGATTGAAAAAGGAATATACAGGCATTTTAAAGGCAATATGTACGAGGTTATAGATATTTGTAAGCATTCGGAAACACTGGAGGAAATGGTCGTGTACCGTGCTCTTTACGGTGAGGGCGGCTTATGGGTGAGACCAATTGCCATGTGGGACGAGATAGTGGAGCATAACGGCGAAAAGGTAAAGAGGTTTACAAAGGTATGAGATATAATCGTGTTAAAGAGGGCGTGTTTTTGTCACGGCCAAACCGCTTTATTGCCAACGTTTTAATCGATGGCAAAGAAGAGGTTGTGCACGTTAAAAACACGGGCAGATGCCGTGAACTTTTAATTGAGGGGACACGGGTTTTCCTTGAAGAGAGCGATAATCGTGAGAGAAAAACAAAGTACGACCTTATTGCAGTTTACAAGGGCGAGGTTTTGTATAATATAGACTCCCAGGCACCAAACAAGGTTTTCGGCGAATATGCGGAAAAAATGTTTGGTGATATAAAGCTTGTAAAGAGTGAGTGCAGGTATAAAAATTCACGGTTTGATTTTTATGTGGAATACGAGGATAAAAAAGCCTTTATTGAGGTGAAGGGTGTAACCCTTGAAAAGGACAACGTTATGCTTTTTCCCGATGCACCAACAGAGCGTGGCGTGAAGCATATTAACGAGCTGACGGAATGTATGAAAGAGGGCTTTGAGGCATATATTGTTTTTGTTATACAGGCAGATGCAGGGGAGTATTTTACGCCAAACGAAGAGAGGCATAAGGAATTTGCAGCATGCTTAAAAAAAGCTCAAGATATGGGCGTTAAGGTGCTTGCATTTAATTGCAATGTGGAAAAGGACCTTCTTGAAATAAAAAATACGGTTGAAGTAAGACTATAGGTGGCACAGAATGTACTTGTGCCGCCATTTTTTATGTGATAAAATAAGTTTGGGTAGTTGCAACTTTTTGGTAATTAAAAAAGTATTATAAATAGATGGGAAAATGCAACTTTTTTGGAAAAATGGTGTCTCTGTATATAGAGGAGGAATGAAAATGAAAAAGGTTTTAATGATATTGTCTGTTATAGTGGTATTATGCTGTGCTTTTACAGAAAGTGCTTTTGCAAATGAGTATAAGCTTGACGAAAATGGCGTTTTGTGGGGAAAGGGCAACAATGAGTACGGACAGCTTGGGAGAGAGCCTCAATTTGAAATAAACGAATATGGCAACAAACGGCATGTTGAAATTGAAGAGTTTGTGCCGATTCTTGATAATGTAAAGTCTTACCTTGCGAGTGTTGCACTTTATGCCATAAGAGAGGATGATTCCCTTTGGGCATGGGGTCAGAATTTTTCTGCACAATGCGGAGTGGGTCATACGGAAGATGTGTATAAGCCTGTAAAAATTATGGACAATGTGAAGATGGTTAAGGCTATGACCCGAGGTGCACTTGCTGTAGACAATAACGGAGTGCTCTACAGCTGGGGGTCAAATGAATCAAATATGGGTATGGCTTCCTCACGTGGTGTGTTGGGGCTTGGCGATACTGAAGAGCTGACACTTTCGCCCGTAAAGGTGCTTGAGGATGTAAGAAGTGTTTATGCCGGCCCGGGTATTTTGACAGCTATGGCTATAAAAAATAATGGTGAGCTTTGGGCGGCAGGCACTCATCTGACTATTCCAAGGAATGAAGACTGGTATGTTTTTACAAAGGTTGAAGGCTTGGAAAACGTAAAAAATGTGGAATTAGATACTTTTAGTGCAAGAATTGACACAGAAGAGGGCGATGTGTACTTCTGGGGCGATATTACAGACTGGGGCGGAGTAGGTTCTTTCCCTCTCAGGGTGGTGAAAGCATTTAATACACCTCAAAAGGTTATGAGTGGTATTGAAAAAGCCGTAGGAAC
This sequence comes from Clostridia bacterium, assembly GCA_017440585.1. Lineage (GTDB taxonomy): Bacteria > Bacillota > Clostridia > UMGS1883 > UMGS1883 > RGIG1927. The sequence continues at coordinate 20,769 of JAFSGW010000009.1, forward strand.
TGCCGACATGTTTGGATTGAAAGCAGACGGAACCCTTTGGTATTGGGGCGAAGATACAAGCTTTGCTGATGCAAAATGCGTTATGGATAAAGTAAAGGACATAAGCACACGCAAATATTTCATCTCTGAAGATGGTACTCTTTACTGGTATGACTATATGAAGTCCGAGAATGAACCCGTTATAAAAGCTATGTTAACAGATGTAGACAGCTTTTGGGATGATGACACGGCTTTGAGAAAGGACGGAACGAAGTGGGCACTTCGGGAACATGCTGTAGTACTGATTGAAGGCGGCTTCAAATACGAAAACGGGGTGCTTTATCTTACGGGTGACTGTAAGGACGGTGTTCCTGTAATTGATATTCCCTCAGGGGAAATGAAAACAGTTCACATTGGCAAGGATGTTACAAACGTTGATGCTTTAATATCGGCGTTTTCGGGAAATGCCAATTATATGAACGTTGAAGAAATAATTGTGGATGAAGAAAACGGGCGTTTTTCAAGCATGGACGGAGTTTTGTTCAACAAGGACAAAACAAAGCTTATAAAGTTTCCGCCATTTAAAAAGGGAGAATATATTATTCCCGAAGGCGTGAAGAAGCTTGACAACAGAGCATTTGAAAGAAGCCTTAATGTAACGGGGGTTGTTATACCCGAGGGCGTCAGTGTAATTGGCGAGGGAACCTTCAGCCAGTGCAGGGATTTAGAGAGTATTACAATACCCAAAAGCGTTACAAAAATTGAGGCAGGGGCCTTTTCGGGCGGTGATACCAATATGGTGGGTCAGCATCCTACAGCCTTGAAGGAGATTAAATATAATGGAACATATGCCCGGTGGCTTAAGATTGACAAGGGTGAAAGCTATAATTACCACAGAATGAACATTACCGCAGGCGGTGATTTGTTAGAGCGTGCCACAAAGCATTTTACCGATACATACATACTTTTTGGCGGAAAAAGAATTGAGCTTACAGTGCCTGTGTATGCAAACTATGACCGTGTTATGGTGCCATTGGAGGATATATGCACTGCCATGGGATATAGTGTAGAGTGGGACAATACCGCCTGGGGTGTAAGGGCAATAAAGGGCAATGAACAGATTTTGTTCCCCGTTTTCCCCGACAACACCTTTAAAGGCGAGGTTTACGACGTTTATTACATTGACGGCAGCGGAGAGAGCGTGGTAACACAAAATTCCTATCAGCTGCAGAGTATGCAGGGCGGCTTGTATCACGAGGATATTTACCACCACACGGTACTTAATAACGGCAAGGCAATGGCAAGCGTTAAGCTTCTGGAAAAGGTTTTCGGAAATAAGGCTGTATTCGGAACAGAGGACATAAAAAGTAAAGCCGAATTTATAAGCTATTTTGATGACCATACTATTGCATTTTACGAGAACACCATATGGGCATGGGGCGGAGAATATGGTGAAGTGCCGGTTATACTTTTTGAAAATGTAAAAAAGCCTGTTGAAGACGGTTGTTTAGCAAGTGATAAAAAGCTTTATATGTGGGGTGCAAAGGCATATATGGGCATTGGCGAAAGTGAGGGCAAAGCAGATACACCCATATGTGTTATGGAAAATGTTGAGGATGTATGGAACACTTCAAATAGCTATTTTGCACGTAAAACAGATGGTTCTATGTGGGCGTGGGGCGAAGAAGGCCATATGACTGTTGTAAAGAATAACGGGTACTCAATGGAGTCATACATAAGTAACCAATTGGGTGTTGGGGAGAATTCAAAGCACGATATAGAATACACTGCAACACGAATGAGCATTGATAATGTTTGTGAAATGAAGTTTTATTCATGGACAACCTTGGCAAAAACTGATAACAATGATTTGTATGCATGGGGCGACAAATTTGATCAATCCGGTTTTATTGACAGCAATGTTCCTGTGAAAACAGGCGAAAATGTTTACGACTTCAGTAATGAGGTTATGCTTTTGAATAATGGTGATTTGCTGAACTTAAGCGGCAAAGTGCTTTTGAAAAATGTGTACCACTTTACAACCGAATGGTCAGGCTACAATGCAAATATGGTGGCAATATACACAACATACGCTTATTGTCAGGACGGAAACCTTTATCAGATATATGGCAACAAGGTAGAACTTGTAAAAGAAAATACAGTGCCTGAAGGGGTAGAAGTAAAGCCACTTGTGATAGGTGTTTATGTGAATGGGGAAGTGCTTGATGCAGATACTGTGCCTTACATTAAAAATAACCGCACATTAGTGCCTATGAGGGCAATATTTGAAGCATTGGGTGCAACTGTCAGTTGGGACGATGCAACTAAAACAGCTATCAGCACAAAGGATAGAGTTGAAATAACTAATGATAACGGCGTTGATAATATCCGCACGGTGCAGGATGAAGTTAAAATCACAATCGGTGAAAA
>JAFSGW010000068.1 GCA_017440585.1 Clostridia bacterium
TGCCGAAGGAAGGGCTATCCTTGCTGTAGGTGACAGTATTTCTGCAGGCTACGGCTTAAGTGACCGTGTTAAAGAATGCTTTGTGAGCCTTATGGCAGAAGAGGGCGACACTGTTATAAATAAAGCTGTTGACGGCAACGAAGCACCCGATATAATCAGCCAGCTGACAGATGAGGAGAACGAAAATTATATAGCAGAGGATACAATAAAAAAGGCAGACATTGTAACCATTACCTGCGGAGGTAACGACATGATGGACCTTTTATATGAAAAAATTGCCGAAGCTTACCCCGATTATCACCCCAAGCATCAGAGGATTACAAAGGATGAGGTGCTCAGTGAACTGGCTGATGGGAATGCATATGCTTTAACGGCTGCCCTTAACGTGCTTAACTCCAAAAGGGATATATATTACATGAAGGACGGAGACTTTGATATAAGGCTTGCTGAATTTACAGAAAACCTTTTATGGATTACAGATTACATACATACAATAAACCCTGCTGTTAAAATTGTGGTTGCAACACAGTATAACCCTTATGTGGAGTTTGAAAAGTCCTTTGCTTATGGTGTGATATACCGTGGTATGGAGGATGGTGCAGTAAGGCTTAATGAGGCAATACGGGAGAATGCAGAGGCAGGGGGATATACAGTTTGCGACATAAAGGCTGCCTTTGACGGCTACAGTGGCAGTGAGGATTTATATAACGCCAACCCACAGAGCGGCAGCTTTAACCTTGACTTTCACCCTACAAAGGCAGGGCATGAGCTTATTGCAGAAAAATTTGGTGAAATTATAAACAAAAAGCACCGCCTTGGTATAGAAAACGAAGACGGAACATATTCACTTCCGGATGATGTGGTGGGCTATTACATAACAAATGCACAAAGTGAAACACGTTTTCTTGGAGCAGGCGTGTACGTGGCAGAAGAGGGAGATAGTGTTCACGAGGTTTATATAAACGTAAAACTGGTAGAGGGTGCTCAGGTTAAGCTTGACGGCAGTGCTTTAAGGTTCATTGCAACCGTTGACAGAAGCTCTTTTGATGCGATGGGCTACGGAATGGCTTTGACAAGCGAGGGCAGCGAGGAAAAATTTGAGGTTGAAGCACAAAACTGGCAGAGCGATACTTGCTTTACGGTTAAAATAGAAAACCTTAGAAAGGAAAACTACAGTCGTAAGTATACTGCTACACCCTTTGTGAGAGTGAGGTATGACAACGGTGAAGAAAAGGTTATTTACGGCACCCGTACGGTGACAAGAAGTGCGTACGAGGTTGCATCGGGGCTTACAGAAAAAGAGGAAACAGAGGAAGAATTGAAAGAGGCATTGAAGGTTTACCTGGAATGAAAAACCACTTGATAAAATCAAGTGGTTTTTTTGTGCTTGTCCATGTATTCTTTTGGGGTCATGCCGTAGCGTTTTTTGAAGGTGCGGAAAAAATGGGGGATGTTGCCAAAACCGCACAGCTCGGCAATAAGGTTGATTTTAAGTGGGGGATTACGGCGTAAAAGCTCCTTTGAACGTTCCAAGCGCGTAAGGATTAAGTCGTCCCGGGGGGTTGTATGGAAAATTTCCTTATAGAGCTTATAGCCCGTACAGCGGGGCAGGGAATATTTTTCAAACAAGGTATCGATTTCGGGAGGAGAGGTAATGTCTGACAAAAAATCACCCCGTATAAGGCCGATTATTTTAATTGTATCGGAGTTTACGGCGGAAAATGAGGTTTCAAGCCCACGGGCAAGAGAAACAAAAAGCTTTATGATGGAAGAGGCGAGCTCCTGCTTATAGCCTGTGTTCTGCCTTACGTTTATATCAAGAATTTTACTTATTATACCGTTTATTTCGTCACAGTTATTGGGGTAAAAAATTTTGTTCATGGGAATGTTAAGTGAGGAAAAAAGCTCAATCGGAGCATGAAAACGGATGTAGCTGTTACGGAAGCTTTCGCCTGATATATAATCGTGCAATGAATTTTTTTCATACAGTATGCAAGCACCTGAATTAATGAGCGTGCCCTCAAAGATGGCGTGACCCTGAAAATAAATAAACGTATAATCGGGACAAATCCAATTAAAATGGATATTTTCAGCCTCCGAAAGATTGTACCCGCCTTTTACAAAAGAAATAATATCCATAAAAACACCTCTACAGTCATTGTAATACATGTTATACAAAAATGCAATAAAAAAATACATAGTGACATTGAAAAAAGTGTACGGTTTTGGTATGATATAGTCAGAGTATTATTTGAAAAGGAGAAGATTATGATGAAAAAGTTTTTGGCAATTTTGTTGAGCTTATGCATGCTTTTATCTGCTCTTCCCGCATTTGCGGCAGAGTATGTAAAAGAAGATGATACCATCTTTTATATAAGCTTTGACGAAGAGCTTCCCGAAGGAGCAGAGGGTTACAACCTTTCTGTGCTTCCCGAGGGTGTTTACGGTAACTGCGCGTGGTTTAACGGCTCCACAAGCTATATTCACCTGCCTGACAACATCACAGCGGGTGTTGAGGACTTCACAATGGCAGCATGGATTAAGCCTACAACCACAGCGGCAGCCTGGAGAAGAATTTTTGACTTTGGCTCAGGCACAGCAAATTATGTTTTCTTAGGTATGCCTTATTCTGCAACAAGCGTTCGCGGTGCTGCAAAGTACAATAACGGCAGCGAATGGAACACAACTGCAGAGGGTGCCATTGCAAAGAATGAATGGAGCCATATTGCATTTGTAAAGGAAGGCAATACAGGTACAATTTATGTAAATGGTGTTGCAACTTCTACAAACACTAACTTTACAACAACGCCCGCTTCCTTCGGCAACACAGCCTATAACTACATAGGCAGAAGCCAGTTTTCCGGCGATAAGTACCTTAACGCTTACCTTGATGAAGCTTTCTTTTCCAAGAGAGCAATGAGTGCTGATGAAATCGAGGAGCTTGGTACATTCCCCACAGTGGTTTTGGATGCCCAGAAGGTGCTTGATGCTATCGACATTCCCGTGAAGGATAGCGTTAAGGAAAACATTACTCTTCAGCGTGAGGCTATGGGCTATGCTGTAACATGGGCAAGTAGCGATGAAGACGTTGTTTACCCCTATGACATTCCCAACGGTGACTACACAATCCCTGCAGGGCGCGTAACAAGAGGTGCAGAGGATACAGTGGTAACACTTACTGCAACTGTTGACTTTAACGGCGAACCACTTACAAAGGAAATTGACGTAAACGTTATCGCTGCACCTGAAGCTGTTGGTGAAACAGAAGCTTATCTTTATGTTTACTTCCGCGGTAACGTGAACGGCGAAGAGGAAAGACTTGCCATTCACCTTGCAGGCAGTGAAGATGGCTATGAATGGTTCGACCTTAACGGTAACTGGCCTATTCTTGAATCCACAATGGGCACACAGTGCCTCCGTGACCCTTACCTTTTAAGAAGTAAGGACGGTGACAGATTCTACCTTATCGCAACTGACCTTAATACTCAGGACGGTCAGGGCTGGGGTCCCTGGAGCTTAGAGGGCAGTAAGTACCTTATGGTATGGGAGTCTGACGACCTTGTTAACTGGTCTGAACAGAGAATGGTAAAGTTTGCAAACGATGATATGGGCTGTGCATGGGCACCCGAAGCTATCTGGGACCCCGACACAGAGGAATACCTTGTTTATGCATCTGCAAAGGACCTTACTATGGGCTCCTCTGCAATTGATACAGTTTACGTTGTAAGAACACGTGACTTCCGTACATTCAGCGAGCCTGAATACTTTGTACGCCCCTTTGAGGATAACGGCGTTACAACCTACGGCTCGGGCACAAAGAGAATTGCGGCTATCGACTCCAACATTATCCAGGCTAAGGACGGCAAGTTCTATCACTTCTACAAGAAGTGGAACAGCCAGGTTCAGATGTTGGTTTCTGACCATGCATCCGGTCCCTGGACAGAGGTTCCCGGCTTCAAGACAATTGGCGGTGAAGGCCCCGGTAGCTTCCTTGTAAAGGGTACAGAGGATACATATGCACTTTTAATTGATAACTATTCCGTATACGTTCCTTACCTCACAACAGATATTGCCTCCGGTCAGTTTACTGCAGGAAGCGGTACAGTTGTAATGCCTACAGGCAGTAAGCATGGTGGTTTCCTTCCCATTAATGCTGAGGAATATGCCCGTGTTCTTGAAAAGTGGAGTGCTCCTGCACCTGACAGCGAAGGCACAGAAGCAAAGTACACATTTGACTTTGAAGAGGACAGTGCAACATACCTTAAGGGTAATGCAAAGGTTGAATATAACGAAGAAAGAGAAAGTAACGTGCTTGTGCTTGATGGCGCAAACTCTTACTTTGAATTCCCCGAGGGTGCATTCGACAAGAAGAACAGCTTTACACTTTCCTTTGACGTATTGAACGATAACTCGCCCGAATCCAACATGACCTTCAGTATGGGTACCGGCGACAGACAGTATGCATTCTTCAAGATTAATGATACAACAATGCGCAGTGCAATAACCATTTCCGGTTATTCCTACGAGGAAAAGGTTATCTCCAGCAGCCTTGGTACACTTACAGATACATGGATGCACATTGACCTTGTTGTTGAACCCGACTCCATCACAATTTACAAGGATGGCTTGCAGGTTGCAAAGGAAAATGTTAAGAGAACTGTTTACCACCTGGCAGAGGAAGGCTTGAATGCTTACCTTGGTAAGAGCCAGTTTGCCGCAGACCCCTACTTTAAGGGTATGTTTGATAACGTTAAGCTTTATAACAGAGCACTTACAACTGCTGAAATTGCGGCAGGCTCCGATAATACAGACGAAGAATTGGCAGCACTTGATGCAGAGGCTGTAAACTTCGGCTATGACGTGAACTATGTAAGAGGTAACATTACACTTCCCGAGGATGGCGTTTACGGAAGTAAGATTACATGGAAGATATTAAGCGGTGACGACACCCTTTCGCTTGACGGCACAGTTGTTGTTCCCACA
>JAFSGW010000069.1 GCA_017440585.1 Clostridia bacterium
AGCATTGGGTGCAACTGTCAGTTGGGACGATGCAACTAAAACAGCTATCAGCACAAAGGATAGAGTTGAAATAACTAATGATAACGGCGTTGATAATATCCGCACGGTGCAGGATGAAGTTAAAATCACAATCGGTGAAAAGGTGCTTTACAAGAATGGTGAAGCTATAGAGCTTGATTGTGTAGCTGAAATCACAAACGACAGAACAATGGTGCCTGTAAGGGCGATTGGTGAAGCATTTGGATGCACGGTAAATTGGAATAATGAAATGAAAACGGTGGAGATAACAAAATGAAAAAGATTTTAAGTTTAGTAATTGCAGTTTGTTTATCAATAGGTACAGTGCCTGTATTTGCAAGTGATGCAACGGGAACCTATTATGACGATACGTGGCACTTAGAGGGCAATACCCTTTATGTTAAAGGCGGTGATGCCAACATAGGAGGGTACATACCTGTAAGACCCGATGTCCCCAAGTATATTATGGCTGACGATTATTCCGACCAAATCGAAGTGGTAGTGTTTGAAGAAGGTATTGAAACTATCGGAGATTGCCTTGTAGGACTTAATAAAGTGCACACGGTGCATATTCCGTCAACAACAAAGGAAATGGTTTTTGGTAATAATGTAAAATATGTTGTCAGTGAAAATAACCCTTACTATTCAAGTGCTGACGGCGTACTCTTTAATGGAGACAAAACCATTCTTTTGGATTATCCAAAGTCAAAAGATGATATGGTATACACCCTGCCTGACAGCGTTATTAAGATAGATGCATCTGCCTTTGCAGACAATAAATACATTAAAACTGTTATTTTTAACGAAAAGCTTACCGAAATAGGAGATCGTGCCTTTAAAAACTGTGATAGCTTAGGCAGTGTTTCCCTGCCTGACAGCGTTAAAAAAATAGGCGAGGAGGCTTTTACCTCCTGCAATAGTCTTGCAACTTTAAATCTGGGCAGTGTTGAAGAAATTGGGGATTACTGTTTCAGATACACCGCCATAAAAACACTCACAATTCCAAAAACTCTCAAAAAAATGGGTGTGTGTTTATTCTATGACCTTGATACCCTGACACATGTTACCATTGAAGATGGTGTAACTGAAATTTCAAATCAGGCATTTGCACATTGCAGCAGCCTTGAGGAAGTAACAATCCCCGACAGTGTAACGAGTATTGAGTCAAATGCTTTCTTCGGTACAAAATTACAGCAGTATGACGATGCATTGTATATTGGCGAAAAGCTCCTTCTTTGCACAGCTGATGGAAGTTATAGCGTTAAAGAGGGAACAAGGTTTATCGCAAACGGAGCGTTTAAAGAAAGCAGTGTTACACACATTAACCTTCCTGAAAGCATAACCTCCATAGGACAGGGTGCTTTCTCGGGTGCGAAAAGTCTGGAAAGCATAAAATTGCCCGCAAGTCTTGCCGAGATTAACCTTGGCGCTTTTAATAACACTAAATTAAAAAGCATATACCTTGGCAAGAATGTGCGTGTAATAATGCCGGGAGTTTTTAATAACTGTAAGTACCTTGAAGAAATTATTGTAGATGAAAATAATCTTTACTATTCAAGTATTGACGGAGTACTTTTCAACAAGGAAAAAACAAAACTTGTCACATATCCGAAAGACAAAAAGAACGAGGAGTATGTAGTGCCCGAAACTGTAACTGTAAATGTGGAAGGCTCAATAATTTCAAACAATTACATAAAAAAACTTGTTTTTCCCGATGGTATGACGGTTATACCCGACGGATTTGCATCGGGATGTGAAAATCTTGAGGAGGTAGTGCTCGGGTCAAATGTTACCGCTATCGGAACAAGAAGTTTTTATAACTGCAAAAATTTAAAGAACATAAACCTCCCCGAAACATTGGAAAAAATCGGAGCAGGTGCATTTGAAAAAACAGCACTTACAGATATTGTTCTGCCCGAAGCACTTACCGAAATTGGTGGGCAAGCCTTTTTCGAATGCCGGCAACTGAAAAATGTAACCATGGGCAACCATATTAAAACAATCGGCAGTAATGCTTTTACTTTTTGCAGTGCACTTGAAAAATTATATGTCCCGGATAGTGTAGAATCAATAAACGATTATGCTTTTCAGGGCTGTGGTATGTTAAAGGAAGTATACATAGGCTCGGGAAAAATGGGCATGTATTTGTTTAATGGCGATACCGGTCTTGAAAAGGCAACCTTGGGCGACAAGGTTGAAAACGTAAGTGTAGGTATGTTTAATGATTGTAAAGCACTTAAAGAAGCATATATTGGTAACGGTGCGGAAAATATAGCAAAACAAGCCTTTGAAGATTGTTACAGCCTGGAAAAACTGACCATAGGCAAAAACGTACAGGGAATAGACGGTGATCTGCAGGGATTTACAGGCCTGAAAGAAATTATACTTTCGCCCGAAAATGAACATCTTACCTTATCAGACGGTGTGCTTTTTACAAAGGATATGACAAAGCTGATACTTTATCCCGGTAAAAAGGATGGCGAAAGCTATACTGTGCCCGAGGGAGTAAAAGTGTTAGGCAATCAGGCATTCTCAGGTGCGGACAAATTAAAGGAAATTAATCTTCCCACCACTATTGAAAAAATTGATACACAGGCATTCTGGCATTGCAGAAGCTTAAAAGACATCATAATTCCCAAAAGTGTTAAAGAGTTGGGAAACATAACATTTAACGGCTCAAATGTTGAGCATATGTACTATATGGGAACAGAGGATGAATGGCAAAGTGTTATAAAGCCAAGCCATGGAGGATTGGACCTTAGGGGAAAGGGGATAATATCTTTTAATTACGTGCCTGTACAGGTTATTGCAGATGGCAAAGAGGTTGATTTTGCATCCTACGGACAGCGTCCCTACATTAAACATGACCGTACATTAGTGCCTATGAGAGCAATATTTGAAGCACTTGGAGCAGAGGTTAGTTGGGATGATGCGACAAAGACAGCAATCGGAGTAAAAGACGGCATTGAAGTTAAAATCACAATCGGTGAAAATGTGCTTTACA
>JAFSGW010000070.1 GCA_017440585.1 Clostridia bacterium
ATGTTAAGCTTTTGGGCACAAAAGAGGGCTGTATCGTCCGTTAACTGCATAACACCCTTTGCATCGGCACGGGACACGGCACCCTCACCAAAATTACTTTCCGCCTTTATAAGTGCCGTTACAAGGTACGGGTCAAGCTCCATTTGTGCGGAAAACAGGCGTATTTCGTCAAGGTACTTTAACGGAAAGAGCGTGTATGCACCCCATATCACGCCCAAAAGCAGTGCGGCGATAACAAGAGCACTCACAATACTTCGTATTAACTTCATTGCCACAATCCTTTCCGTTACATTTTTTATTCGTCACGTATTGTTTCAAAAATTTCAATCACCCTTCTGTTAAGGGTTTCAACGTTACCATTATTAAGTATTACAAAATCCACCCCGTGAGCATACTGTGCATCGGTAGGCTGTGAATTTATACGGTCAAGTGCACGCTCCTCACTTAAAGCGTCACGTTGCATAATTCGCTGCACCCTCTGGTTTATGGGGGCAACAACAGCAATTATAAAGCTGCACAAATCCTTAAGGCGTGTGGTTTTTAAAACCGCCGCATCTATTGCCACAATATCGCTTCCCGATTCACGGAGGCGTTTTTCTATTTCATCATATATCTTTTTATGGGTGATTATGTTAAGTGTTTCCAAGTCCTCTCTTGAGGAAAACACCCTCGCACCCAGCTTTTTACGGTCAAGTGTACCGTCGGGCTTTATAACCTCCGTGCCGAAGGCAACCTCAATTTCACGGAGCACGTCGCCTCTGGCTGTTACCTCGTGACCTATTTCATCCGCATCAAGTATATGTGCCCCCATAGAGGCAAGAAGCTTACATACCTGGCTTTTACCGCTTCCACTGCCTCCCGTAATTCCTAAAACCAACTGACCCTTCATCTATTTATCATTCCTTATTTCCTATTTTGTTTCGTACCAGCTTGTGCCACTCTTTACATCGGCAATAAGGGGCACATTAAGAGAAACCGCCTTTTCCATTTCCTCTTTCAGAATTTCCTTAACCTTTTCCACATCAGCCATCGGAGCTTCAACAATAAGCTCATCGTGCACCTGCATAACAAGACGGCTGTCGGGACATTTGTCTTTAAGTGTATTATAAACGTTAACCATTGCTATTTTTATAATGTCTGCGGCAGAGCCCTGAATGGGTGTGTTCATGGCACACCTTTCACCAAAGGCAACAAGGTTTCTGTTTTTTGCCTTTAACTCGTCAATATACCTTCTTCTGCCGAAAATGGTTGTAACAAAGCCATTCTCCTTCGCCTTTTCCACAATGTCTGTCATATAGGCACGTACACCCTCATACTTTGTAAAGTAGCTTTCAATATAATTACGGGCACTTTTTACGGTAATTTTCAATTCCTTGCTTAATCCGAAGTCTCCCTGACCGTAAACAATGCCGAAGTTAACCGTTTTTGCCGCAGAACGCATTTCATCCGTTACGAGAAAATCCGGCACATTAAATACCTGAGATGCTGTCATGCGGTGGATGTCAATGTCATGTAAAAAGGCATCCGTCATGTTTTTATCGCCGGATATATGGGCGAGCACTCTCAATTCAATCTGTGAATAGTCCGCACCAACTAAGCTGCAGCCCTCTTTTGCAACAAACATTTTCCTTATTTCACGGCCCAGGCTTGTACGGGTGGGAATGTTCTGTAAATTAGGCTCTGTGGAACTCAGCCTGCCCGTTTGTGTAACGGTCTGGTTAAAGGTTGAATGTATCCTTCCGTCCTCGGCGATAACGGGCAACAGCCCGTCTGCATAGGTGGACTTAAGCTTCATAAGCATTCTGTATTCCTGCAAAAGGTCAATAATTTCATGCTTACCGGAAAGCTTTTCCAGTACCTCGCTGTCGGTGGAATAGCCCGTTTTTGTTTTCTTTACAACGGGAAGAGCAAGCTCTTCAAAAAGGATAACTCCAAGCTGCTTTGTGGAATTTATGTTAAATTCCTTCCCTGCCATAAAGTATATTGCGCCTTCAAGCTCCGTAAGCCTTTCGCCAAGCATTTCGCCAAATTCCTTTAAGGCGTCACGGTTTACTAAAAAGCCTTCCTTTTCCATTTGGTATAAAACCTCGCACAGGGGAAGCTCAATTTCATAAAGAAGCTTCTCCTGACCGCGTGCCTTTATTTCTTCGCTCTGGCACTTATAAAGCTCTTCCATGCTTAAAGCATTGCCGTGAAGAGAAAAGCGTGCGCATAAATCGGGCAGGGTGTAGCTTTTCACAGACGGGTCAAGCACATATTCCGCAAGGGCAAAATCATAATACTTACCCTTTAATTCTATACCCTTGTCGGAGAGTAAATGCTTAACCTTTTTATAATCAACTGTATATTTTTCAATTTCTTCATTTTCAAAAACTGCCTTAAGGCTTTCCATTGGTGCACTATAGGCATTATCACAAAGGAAGGTTACTCCATCCTCTGTAAGGGTGAAGAAAAGCCTTTCCTTTTCATTAAGACGGGCAATAACACTATCGTCCGCAGGAAGGATTTCTATTTCCTCTGTCGCTTCTGCCCCGTCTAACCCAAGCCTTTCGGAAAGCTTTTTCATTTCAAGCTGGTTAAGCTTTTTTATAAGCTCTCTTGTATTATAACTGCCTCTTCTTGCATCTTCAAAGTCAATTTCAAGAGGCATATCGCACACAATTGTTGCCAAATAACGGCTTAAGTATGCACTATCCTTACCCTCAACAAGCTTCTGCCTCTGACCTTTTTTAATAATGTCAGACTCAATATTTTCATAAATCCCTTCTAAGGAATGGAAGTTTTCAATAAGTGTAAAGGCTGTTTTTTCGCCAATGCCACTAACCCCGGGGATATTGTCGGAGGCATCGCCCATAAGAGCCTTCACGTCAATAAATTCATGAGGTGTAATGTTATACTTTTCAATAAATGCCGCCTTGTCAAAATCCTCAACGGTGGTCTGTCCCATACGGGTTGTTGTGAGAAGGATGTGGGTTTTTTCGCTTGCAAGCTGCAAGTCGTCCTTATCGCCCGTTACAACAACGCACTTAACCCCTTCCCTTTCACATTTTGCGGAAACTGTGCCGATAATATCGTCCGCTTCAAAGCCCTCCTGGGAGAGCATTTTTATGTTCATGGCACAAAGGAGCTCCTTTAAGTGGGGCATCTGGGCTGCCAGGTCCTCGGGCATGCCCTTTCTCTGTGCCTTGTATTCTGAGTATTCCTTATGGCGGAAGGTAGGTGCTTTAAGGTCAAATGCAACTAAAAGGTAGGTCGGGTTAACCTCCTCCAAGTGCTTTAAAAGAATATTCATAAACCCGAAAATGCCATTTGTGGGAATGCCCTCCTTTGTGCTAAGAGGTCTTACGCCGTAGTAGGCACGGTTTATTATGCTGTTGCCGTCAATTATCATCAAAGTTTCCATAATCAATCACCCACGCTTCAGTCTGCTTTTATTAGGTAACTGCAACGTTTTTATAAGGAACAGCGACACTCCCATTCATTCATTTTCACTTTTGCTTGTAAAAAAACGAGTTAATGGGTTGGCTGTGGGTAGGGAGTGTCCCGTGCTGGTGCTCCCAATCACTTAGTGCTACAATTACTCAATCATTATACTATTATTTGCACATTTCTTCAAGTTTTTTCTTAATTATATAGAAAAAACTCTTGCTTTTTTGTAACTTTAATGGTATAATCTTCATGTATTCAAGGAAGAGTGGGCAAAGGGTCCACTCTTTTGTATTGTTGGAGGTGCAAAGTATGGCAAAAAATGAAGTGCTCCTCGAGGAGCTTGCCGCTCCCATCTGCGAAGAAGAGGGCGTTTTTGTATACGAGTGTGAATACAAAAAGGAAGGCGGTCAGTTTTACCTGAGGCTTTTTATTGACAAGGACGGCGGTGTTACCATCGACGACTGCGAAAGGGTAAGCCGCAGGGTTAACGAAAAGCTCGACGAGCTTGACCCTATCAAGGAGGAATACATTTTTGAGGTTTCCTCTCCGGGTATTGACCGTAAGTTAACACGTGACTGGCATTTTGAAAAGGCAATCGGCAAAGAGGTTGACTTAAAGCTTTTCGCTCCCTTTGAAGGAAGCAAAACACTCACAGGTACACTCACAGGCTATGACCATGCTCTTTTATCAATTAAAATTGGTGAGAGGGTTGTAAGAATAGAAAAAGGCAAGACCTCATCCGTAAGGCTTGCAATCACTTTTTAACCGAAGGGAGATATAAGGAATCATGAAAGCAAACAGAGAGCTCATTGCAGCGTTGGACGCTCTTGAGAAGGAAAAAAACATATCCAAGGAGGTAATGTGTGAAGCCTTGGAAACAGCCCTTATTACAGCTTATAAGAAAAACTACGGCCCCAACTTTGTATGCTATGCAACAGTTGACCGTAAAAGTGGCGGTATGAAGGTATGGGCTGAAAAGACAGTTGTGGAAGAGGTTGAAGACGATTCTACACAGATGACACTTGAAGAAGCAAGAGAAATTTCAATCCGCTACCAGATAGGTGACGTGGTTGAGCTTCCTGCAAACCCTGCTACCTTCGGCAGAATTGCCGCACAGACAGCAAAGCAGATGGTTGTGCAGAAGATACGTGAAGCTGAACGCGGAAACGTGTTCATGCAGTTCTCCGACAAGGAAAACGACATTTTAACAGGTAAGGTTGTTAAAATTGAAAAGAAGGGCATTTACCTTGACATGGGTAATGCAGAAGCCCTTTTAGCTCCCTCCGAGCAGGTTCCCGGCGAGGTTTTGAACGTTGGTGACACCGTAAAGGTTTACATTTTAGAGGTTAAGAAGTCCACAAAGGCACTTCAGCTTCTTGTTTCCAGAACTCATCCCGGCATGGTGAAGAAGTTCTTCAGCCAGGAGGTTCCCGAAATTGCAGACGGCACAGTTGTTATTAAGTCCATTGCCAGAGAAGCCGGCAGCCGTACAAAGATTTCTGTTTACTCCGACAACGAAAACGTTGATGCAGTAGGCAGCTGCGTTGGCCCCAAGGGTGCAAGAGTAGCCGCTGTTGTAGATGCTTTGGGCGGTGAAAAGGTAGACATTATCCTCTACGATGAGGACATTTCAAAGTACATTTCTGCCGCACTTAACCCTGCAACAGTTTCCACAGTAACTGTTGACGAGGAAGCAAAGAGTGCATTTGTTACAGTTCCCGATTTCCAGCTTTCCCTTGCAATCGGTAAGGAAGGTCAGAACGCACGCCTTGCGGCACGTCTCACAGGCTGGAAGATTGACATTAAGGGTGATTCTCAGGTAAACGGCTAAAAGGAGTGGTTTATAGTGAGTACACCACAGAGAATGTGCGTAGTTTGCAGAAAAATGCAGGAGAAAAAAAGCCTTATAAGGGTTGTTAAAAATAAAGATGGCGACATAAGCTATGACCCCACGGGTAAAATGCCCGGCAGAGGAGCTTATCTTTGCAGAACAAAGGAATGCTTTGACCGCCTGCCCAAAACAAAAGGCTTTGAAAGATCACTTAAATGTTTTGTTCCTCCGGAGGTTTTTTCTGCAGTAAATGAAAAAATTGGGGAATGATTTAATTGACAGATAAAATTCTTGGTATGACAGGCCTTGCCGTAAGAGCGGGCAAGGTAAAATTCGGCGTGTTTCTCACTTTGGCGGCATGCGACAGTGGCAAGGCAAAGCTTGTTATTATGCCTTCCGACATAGGTGCTAGCAACCGCCGCAGTATTGAGGCAAAGTGCAGAGGGCTTCACATTCCCTCAATCATGGTTTCCGACAAGGAAAGCCTCAGTAAGGCTGTAGGCAAAAAGGACACCGTTGCCCTGGCAGTATGTGATGAAAACTTTAAGTCGGCAATTTTAAAATTATATGGAGGTGGCGTAAATGGCTAAACCTAAAATTCATGAAATTTCAAAGCAGTTCGGCGTTCCCAACAAGGAAATACTTGAGGTGCTTACAAAGTATAACGTAACAGGCAAAAGCTATATGAGTTCACTTGAATCCTCTGAAATGGATATTCTTCTGGAGTACTACACTCAGAAGAGCGACAAGGGAGAAGACCTTGCAGCTTTCCTCAGAGCACAGTTTGAAGTAAAGGAAGAGGCTCCCAAGGCTGAAAAGAAGGCAGAAAAGAAGGCTGAGGAAGCACCCGCAGAGGAAAAGATTTCCCGTAAAAAGGAAGTAAGATACGTTGACACACGTACAAATGCTGTTGACCTTGACCAGCAGGCAGGCAGAGAAAAGGCAGAAAGCCTTGTCAACGTACAGATTAAGGATACAGAAACAAGCAAGCAGAAGATAAAGAAGAATAAGAACAAGAACCAGGGACAGAATAAGAAGAACCAGCCCTCTAATGAGGAAATGCTTGAAAAGAAGCAGAAGGAAAAGAAGCAGGAAAAGCTTCACGTGCTTATCGGTGATGAAATTACCGTTGGCGACCTTGCAAAGGAACTTAAGTGCAGTCCCGTTGAGGTTATCAAACGCCTTATGCAGCTTGGCATTATGGCAACAGTTAACCAGACTATCGGCTTTGACGAAGCAAGCATGATTGCAGAGGACATGGGTGCCGAGGTTGAAAGAGAAATTATTGTTACCGCAGAAGAAAAGCTCTTCAACGACACACCCGATGATGAGGCAGACCTTCTTCCCCGTCCTCCCGTTGTTGTTGTAATGGGTCATGTTGACCATGGTAAAACAAGCCTTCTTGACTGTATCAGAAATGCAAACGTTACTGCAACGGAAGCAGGCGGTATTACACAGCACATCGGTGCATACACAGTAACAGTTGACGGCAAGAAGATTACATTCCTTGACACACCCGGTCACGAAGCCTTCACAGCTATGAGACTGCGTGGTGCCATGGTAACAGATATTGCAATTATCGTTGTTGCGGCAGATGACGGTATCATGCCCCAGACAATTGAAGCTATCAACCACGCCAAGGCTGCAGAGGTTTCAATCATTGTTGCAATCAACAAGATTGACCGTGAAGGTGCAAACCCCGACAGAGTTAAGCAGGAACTTACAGAGCATGGCCTTGTTCCCGAAGAATGGGGCGGCGATGTAGTATGTGTTGAGGTTTCCGCAAAGCAGAACATAGGTATCGATAACCTTCTTGAAATGCTCACACTTACAGCAGAATTGAAGGAATTAAAGGCTAACCCCAACCGTCAGGCAAAGGGTACAGTTGTTGAGTCCAAGCTCGACAAGGGCCGTGGTCCCGTTGCAACAGTTCTTGTTCAGAACGGTACACTTAAGGCAGGCGACATTATTGTTGCAGGCACAGCAGTGGGCAGGGTAAGAGCCATGACAGACCATAAGGGCAAGAAGATTAAGGAAGCAGGCCCCTCCACACCCGTTGAAATCATCGGTCTTTCCGAAACACCCGAGGGTGGCGACACATTCTACGTTGTAGACGACGAAAGAGCTGCACGTAACGTTGTTGAAGCAAGAAAGCAGAAGATTAAGGATGAAAAGGTTAAGGCAGCTACAAAGGTAAGCCTTGATAACCTCTTCGACGTATTGAACGAAGGTGCAATGAAGACACTTAACATCATCGTTAAGGCAGACGTACAGGGCAGCGTTGAAGCAGTCCGTCAGTCTCTTGAAAAGATTTCAAACGAAGAAGTTAAGGTAAGAGTTATCCACGGTGCTGTTGGCGGTATCACAGAAAGCGACGTTACACTTGCTGCAGCCTCCAGTGCAATCATCGTAGGCTTCAACGTACGCCCCGATGCAGGTGCAAGAAGTGCAAGCGAATCAAACGATGTAGATATCAGAACATACCGCATCATTTACGAAGCTATCGAGGAAATCGAAGCTGCTATGAAGGGTATGCTTGCTCCCAAGTTCCGTGAAGCAGTTATCGGTCATGCTGACATCCGTGACACCTTCAAGGTTTCCGGTGTTGGTACAATCGCAGGTGCATACGTAACAGACGGTAAGATTGTTCGTCACTGCCAGGTAAGAATTGTCCGTGACGGTATTGTTATCCACGAAGGTATGCTCTCCTCTCTTAAGAGATTTAAGGACGATGCCAAGGAAGTTAATTCCGGCTACGAATGCGGTATGGGCTTTGAAAACTATAACGACATTAAGATTGGCGACAATGTTGAATGCTTCGTAATGGAAGAAATTAAGCAGGCATAAAGGTGATTTGTATGGCTAATTATCAGAGAACTGATCGTATTTCGGAAGAGGTAAGAAAGCACCTTTCCGATATCATACGTGAATTGAAGGACCCCAGAATTCCTCTTATGACAAGTGTTGTTTCTGTTTCCGTCACAAAGGACTTGAAGTATGCAAAGGCATATGTAAGCATTATGGGTGATGAGGAAACAAAGAAAGAGGCATTGAAGGGTTTAAAGAGTGCCGCAGGCTTTATCCGCAAGGAAATCGGTGCCCGTGTGCTTCTTCGTGCACTGCCCGAGTTCCACTTTGAGCTGGATAACTCCATTGAGCACGGTGCTCACATAAACGAGCTTTTACAGTCCGTTATAAAAAACACTCCTTCTGAGGAAGAATAAATAAGAACGGGGCGAGGGTACAAACCCCGCCCCGCTTTTAAATTTAAAGGAGAACGATTATGAATAATCCACTTTCCTATTTACTGACAAAGAAATCCGTAGCACTTCTGCCCCATATTTCCACCGACTGGGATGCTTTGGGCTCATGTATGGCTATAAGAACAATTTTAAGGGACAATGGCATAAAATGCGATATTTTTGTTCCCGATGCCCTTGCACCCCATCTGTCCTTTATGGAAACAGATGTGCTTTTATATAACGAAGAGGAAGAGTATGACTACGAAACCGTGTGCGGTGTAGACGTAAGCACAAAGGAGCGTTTAGGTGCAAACCTTCCCCTTTTTGAAAAAATTGAGGACAAGGTATGGATAGACCACCACATTTCCGAGGAGGTTTACGCCCCCGTAAACCGTGTAGAAACAGATGCTGCAGCAACTGCTGAAATTGTTTACGAAATGATGCTTGAAGGTAATATTCCCCTCACTAAAAAGGCAGCAGAATACCTCTACCTTGCACTTGCCTCCGATACGGGAAGCTTCCGTTATCAGAACACACGCCCCTTCTCCGCAAAAATGCTTGGTGCACTTATAGAAGCAGGTGCAGATGTGTCTGCCCTTTCAAACGAGCTTTTCTTTAACAGCACCTATTCATTGGTTAAGCTCCGTGGGGAAGCAATAGGCACCATTGAGCTTTTTGCAAATGGCAAGGTTGGCACAGCCTTTATCACAAAGGCAATGATGGAAAAGGTTGGTGCAACACGTAACGATGCAGGTGCACTTGCCGACGTGCCCAGAAGCATTGGCACGGTTTGTGTTTCCGCTGTTATTAAAGAAGAGGACGACGGAATGTGTAAAATAAGCTTCCGCTCTAAGGGCAATTACAACGTTGAACAGATTGCCGCACTCTTTGGCGGCGGCGGTCACGAAAAGGCTGCAGGTGCTACAATAAAGGGCACTGTGGAAGAGGTGCACGAAATTATACTGCCTCACCTTATAAAGGCGGTGGAAGCGTGAAGGGCATTGTTATAATGGATAAGCCCATGGGCGTAACAAGCTTCAAGGCATTGGGGCTTATAAAAAAAGCCTACGGCACAAAAAGGGTTGGCCACACGGGCACCCTTGACCCTGATGCAACGGGTGTTCTGCCAATATTGGTAGGCAATGCAACCCGTGCCGCAGAGCTTATAGTTGCAACAGATAAGGAATATATTACAACCATCCTTTTAGGCGTAAAAACCGACACACTTGACATGTCGGGCACAGTTTTAGAGGAACGGGAAGTAAATGTAACAGAAGACGAAATCCGCAGTACCGTTGCCGCCTTCGTGGGTGAAATTGAGCAGATACCTCCTATGTATTCCGCAATTTCCGTGGATGGGGTAAGGCTTCATCATCTTGCCCGTCAGGGCATTGAAATTGAGCGTGAGCCTCGGCCTGTCACAATCCACGAAATAGAAATACTTGACATTTCCCTTCCCGAGGTAACTCTGCGGGTGAGCTGTTCCAAGGGCACCTACATAAGAACCCTTGCCGACGATATAGGTGAAAAATTAGGCACACTTGCGGCAGTTAAAACCTTAAGGCGTTCAAAAACGGGCATTTTTGATTTGTCCATGGCACATTCACCTGAGTCCATTGCCGAAAACCCCGAAGGTTGCCTTATGGACTTGTCCCTTTGCTTTCCTCAGTATGAAATTTTACGCCTTGACGAAAAGAAGGCAAAAATGGTTAAAAACGGCGTGCCCGTTTACATTAATGCAAAAGAGGGCGTAACCTACCGTGTATTTGACCAGACGGGTGAATTTATTTCTATCTCCCGTGTTGAAGAAATTGACGGCAGGCTTTGCCTTAAACTGATTAAGGGGTTTTATTAATGGAAAGAACCGTATGTGCATTGGGCTTTTTTGACGGTGTGCACAAAGCTCACATAAGCATTCTTGCTTCATGTGCCCGCTATGCAAAGGAGCAGGGCTTAAAAAGCATTGCTCTCACCTTTGAAAAATCCCCGGCTGAATTTTTTGGTAAACAAATTAAATATCTTACAACCCTTCCCCGTAAAAAGGAGCTTATGGAAAATATAGGCATAGACCGTGTTGAGGTTTTGCCCTGCAACGAGGAAACCCTCTCCCTTTCCCCTGAGGCATTTATTGACGAAATCCTCATCGGTAAGCTTAATGCGAAGGCACTTTTCTGTGGCTTTAACTACACCTTCGGTAAGGATGCATTAGGCAACACCCTTACCTTAACAAGCCTTTGTAAAAAAAGGAATATTGAGGTTGTGGTAATGCCCTGCCTTACAGATGATGGTGTTACTGTTTCATCAAGCGAAATACGTATGGCACTTTCAAAAGGTGAGGTGGAGCTTGCAAACCGCCTTTTAACACGACCCTTCTCTGTTGAAGGAGTTGTTCGGGAGGGAAAAAAATTAGGCAGGGAAATGGGCTTTCCCACGGCAAACCTGTACCCTGAAAGAATGCCGAACCTCCCCTACGGAGTTTATGCCACAAAAACAGTTGTGGATAATAAGAAATACGTTTCCGTAACAAACGTTGGTGTAAACCCCACCGTTAACGATAATTCCCTCCGTGTTGAAACCTTTATTACGGGCTTTGAGGGCGATATTTATAACAAAAAAATTGAAGTTAAGTTTTATAAATTCCTCCGCAGGGAAACAAAATTCAACTCCATTGAGGAATTAAAGGAGCAAATTGCTTCCGATAAAGAAAACTCAATAAATTACTTCAAAGAGCTTCACTGACGTGAGGCTCTTTCATTTCCGATTTACCAAATGGGGACAGTCCCCTTTTGGTAAATAACACTTTTCTGCTCTTTTCATATTATGTAGGGAAAGGAATGATATATTATGCCTTGTCCCACACAGAGAGAGTGCCCCGTAGGGTCACTTCCATACATTGTCCGTGAGGGCGACACATTGGATAAAATTGCACAAAGCTATTCTGTAACTGTCCTGAGTATAATGAAAGCAAACGTAAATGTAAACCCCTATAACCTGAACCCGGGGCAGGTTTTATGCATACCCCTTCAAAGTGAGGAATACCCCTCCTGCCGTACAACAAATTACTACATTGCCCAGGAGGGCGACACCTTTTTCTCCATAGGGAAGAAGTTCGGAGTGGATACAGAGGAAATAATAAATGCCAACATGGGCGTGGAGCCCGAGAATATTTACACGGGCATTATCCTCTGCATACCCGTTGCCCCCTCTCCCGTGTGCCTTACTCTTTCAAAGGACGGCACAAAAATAGCCGTCATCAATAAAGAGACGGGCACAAAAAAGGAATATAAAAGCACCCTTTCCTCCAAGGGGGTTCTGATCCCCGGTCAGATTGTGCTCACGAAAAAACGCTTAGAGTCAGGCGACGTGGAGGGGGCAAAGGAGCTTTTGTTCTCACCCTTTGAATTTGGCATACGGGGGAAGGCACAAATGAATGATTCAACGGGGCTTTTTGTGGAAACCGATGACAAAAACATGCTTGAAATTTTCAATGCCTGCCCCGTGGGCACAATACTGGAGGTGGAAAATGTATGAGCTGTCCCATAGGCTCTTCCTCCTACGAAATACGCCCGGGTGACACATTTGCAACCATTTCACGAGCCTTCGGCATACCCATCTCCGACATTGCACTTTTAAACCCCTTTGTTGACCCCGACAATTTGCAGGTAGGTCAAATTTTATGCCTGGGCACCGTTAACCGCCCCACCGTCCCCTGCGAAAGCGGTAACTACTACGTTGTACGCCGTGGTGACAGCGTGTATTCCATTGCACAGACCTTTTCCTTAACTACTGCCGATATTTTTGCCGCAAACCCACGCCTTACGGAAAACCTTTTCATAGGTCAGGTTCTCTGCATTCCCGAAAACCCCTTACGGCTTGAATTCCGCATAAACATAAGTGCAAAAACACTTTCCGTTTACCAGAACGGTGTTCTTATAAAGGAATACCCCGTGGCAACGGGTAAGCCCACAACTCCCACGCCTATAGGCAATTTCACCGTTATAAACAAACAGCTTAATCCCGGTGGACCCTACGGCACCAGGTGGCTGGGATTAAGCCAAAAAGGCTATGGCATACACGGCACCAATGCCCCCGAATCAATAGGCACTGCCGCTTCCAACGGCTGTATACGAATGTTCAACTCCGACATTGAGGAGCTTTTTGACATTACAAATACAGGCACAGCGGTGCGGATATTCCCGTAAAAAATCCCGACAGAAATTTTCTGTCGGGATTTTTTTATTCAACCGAGTTCAAATCAAATGTAAGAGTATATGTTCCGTCTTCATTTTCAGTAAGCGCTGTTGCCACTTTAATCTTTGAATTATTGTTATTAATTCTGATATATGTATTCCAGGAATTCATATCGATTTTTGTTTGTGCCCCTATAGGAATAAGCGTTACAGTATAAACATTGTCATTTACCTGTGTTTCACCCACACTGAAGAAGGCACCTCTACCTGTATATGCACCCTCGCCGGAAATACGGGAGAAGAAGCCCGTGTTTGAAAGTGTAAGCCTGATACCAACCTGGTTAACATATGCATTAAGCACTTTTACAAGCATTTCCGAGGCAGTATAATCCTGAATTTCCTCATCAGTTTCCAGCAAACCTTGTGCTACCTGATAAATGCTTCTGGACACAGGTGCTCCTTCAAACTTTTGTCCGTCAACTATAACATAGGGAGTAGCTGTATAAACACGGTTATAATTGTTTTCGCCGATATTTGTAAGTGCTGTGGAGAATGTGGTATCCGTCTGCCAGTATGTTGTAGGGATATCCACTGACTTATCGCTGTCTTCCGCTTTCATCATGACACCAAACTGTGCATCTTCGTTTGCCGCAACACTTTCGTTATAGTCAACTGTTGTTATAAATCTGATGCCGCTTTCGCTGTCAATTTTGCCATTTTCATCAACGCCATTACCTATTCTTATCTGTGCACCGTCAACCATGGAAATACCCAAACCTACAGAATAGATTTCACCATCAGCATCTATCGTGGTTGGAGTATTTGCTTTGTAAACTTCAACGCCATCTGTAAATAAGGGGTTTATGTTCGTATACATTATAACAGTTGCATCTGCAGGCACAGTTATCTTTTCTGCATTATCAACTAATGTACCCATTTTTGTGACCTTATAGGCATCTTCTACAGAAATAGTATGAGCATCAACTACATCCAAATATGCAGCCTTTCCTTCATATTCGCCACCATTCACTGCCTTTTCTCTGTCAACAACATAAGCTGCAGCAGTAGGTGCATAAAGTGTAAAGGTTATTGTATCTCCGTCGGCTTTTTCTACAAGCTCTGTTACGTCAAAGCTTACCCACTCGTCAACGCCGAACCTTCCGTTTCCGTCACTGTAACCATCCATTGCAAAGAAATTATCAGACCATATAATATTATTTACATCACAATAATCTGCAGGATAATAACCAATTTCTTCATTAGCTTCAAAATCAACAGAATTCACAGCAAGCTTCACTGTAGCTCCACTTGAAAGGTTCTGATTTGCCTTGCCTACATAAACATTGAGCTTCACTGCCTTACTTTCGTCCACCTTGGGCACATTGAATGTAAGCAGGGGAATTCTGGCACTTCCCACATTACTGCTTTCTCCTACGAATGTGGCATTACCGTCATCATCAAAATCTGGTGCGTCGGAAACACCGGATGAGCCTACAAACAGCATATCCACTATGTTGTTTGTAACAGAACCCGCTGTGTTTCCGAAGGTATCGCTAAGTACCGCATTATCACTTACAACAGAAAGATGAACCGTACTTTCTTTTCCTTCAGAGTCAGCAGAAACAGTAAATCGCTGTTCTTCTTCACAGGAAACGATATAAGCCTTATTGCCTAACTTAATATAGAAGCCTTCTGATGCAGAGAAGCTGTATGCATCCTGTCCAACAAGATATTCCCTGCTGTCTGCATACACAACCTCGCCGTCCAGATTGTAGTTAACAGTGAAGTTAACATAAGCTGCTTGAGCAGTTGCAAGGAAGAATCTTCCTGTCTCGCTTGTAGTTACACTGATTTCCTCGCCCTCTGCCGCAACAGCTACAATTTCATTCTTCTCATTGAGAAGCACATCAATAAAGCCGTCTTCCTCACTTACGTGGGGGAATGTAATTTTAATTTCATCAGACGGGCTGACAGAGTTTTTATCAAACTGCAAAAGCTCAATATCGTATTCGGAAATCACATTACAGCTCATTCCGTTCACAACAATTGCTTCATCTGACAAAGCATCGTTCTTTTCAACAGCAAGCTTTGTGGAGAAGGGTATACTTGCCGTAATGCCTTCCACCTCAACTTCGTTTACTGTGTTTGAATACTTTCTGTCAAAGCCATCACGGTTATACTGCTGAAGCAGTGCAAGATATGTGGTTGCATCCGATACAACGTCATCCATAAGTAAAACATTTGCACTCATCATCCACTTTTCAAAATTTGCTTCCTCAACAAATCTCGGATTGTTGCTTCTTGCACCGTTTTCGCCCTCAATAAGAGTCGGGCTTGTAGCATATGCATGAATTATGTTGAAGGAATGGTCTCCTGCCAAGGGGTAGGAGTTATTTATTCCGTCAACAACACTCTGGTAATCGCTCACCTCATGATAGGTATCAGCATCAATTGTATTTCTGTTTATAAACTGTGAAATACAGTTGGAGCCTCTTGCCTTTGAGAAACAAACAATAGCTGTTTTCGTTCCGTTTTCGGTAAGCTCCTCATAAGTAGTTTCCAGCTTTATATTACCCACAACATATTCTGCAATACCTGTTTCCTCAAGGAGAGCCCATAAAGCTTCATATGCACCCTTGTTATCGTCGCCTGCGTCTGCACCATATTGCGCATTATTATTTGTAACAGGATTAAGGTATAATGCATCGTACATAGACTGGAAGTCAAGAACAATTACTTCGCCGGGGTTTTCCTTTGCAAACTGAGCGATTGTTGTGGCTACATCTCTGAACGCATCTGAAAGCAAACCGTGTCTTGTCCAGAATTCACCATTGTCCTGACGCGAAAGACGGGCATCGAAATATCTTACGCCTGCACTTAACTGGTCATACACATCGGCACTCTGAGCACGGCTCATATTGTATACCATATTTCCGTATTCTGCATATGTGGCTATTTCATCTTCGGTATAACCGTCAGCACCATTTTCCGTAAAGAAAATCTTTTCATATTCTATAGCAACTGCAGCGGATATTATACCTGCTAAATCACCGTAGCATGCCGCTCCTGTATCGGCATTTTTCGCCTTCAATTCCATGTTGCTTGTAAACGAGTCATGTGAGCCCAGGAACTTCATGCTATTGAAGGGAGTATCTGAGGCCGTATTATTTCTCACTGCCCATGTTCCCGTTGTATCGGTCTGTTCACAATATGTAAGTGTGATTACATTACCCTCTACAGCACGGCTTTTAAGGATGTAACCTTCAAAGTAAGGCAGTTCTACATCTGTGGAATATACGGTTTTCTTTGTATAACTGCGGTTATTTTCACCTGCACCTGTAATGTTAACAGTGTAATCTACCATCTGTGCAGCCACAGATGCAGAGTTCACTTTGATGTTTGTAGCCTTCACAGAGCCTTTGCCATTGTTTGTAAGCAATGCAAGGCTTGTAATTGAATCAGCATTTGTTCTGAAGCCATAATTTTTCGCTGTTGTAATTTTCCCGTCGGGGCCTGTAAGCATAACTGTGTATTTATCGTCTCCTGCAGAAGCCCTTATCATCAGTCTGTATGTAACATTTGTTGAAAGATTTACAAGGGTCTTGTCTGCTTCAGCTCTTGAACCTGCACCATCGCCGTTTACAGGTCTGAAGCCACCCTGTGCATCGATGCCTACGGGAACCTGTTCAGGACCGAAAAAGTTCGCGTATCCTCTGTTTTTAAGAATCACCCATAAGTCGCCGAAGGATTCAAAGGTAATATCCATTTCTACTGTAAAGCTGTCTGCAATGGCACAAGGGAAATTAGAAAGATTTTTATCAGCCGCACCCTGTCCGTTCACACTGGCTTTATCCTCAAGTGCAAAGGTCTCTTCTAAAACTGTTACCGTCATTGAAACATTCTGCTTAATTTCGTCAGAAGTTCCGAATGCCGTTGTAAGAATACCGTCTATAACATTGTCGCCAACCTCATACTCTTCAGGCAGGTTATTCCATGCTATAACCGCCTCTACAGTTGAGCCCAGGTCGCCCTCTACAGTTGTGACTGTAGGAATAATGGGTTCGTTTGAGCCTATAGCAAATATTTGCTCGGGCAGGTTAACCTTTTCAATATTTTCAGCTACAGTTTCGTCTACCTTCACTTCATAAAGCTCAATATCTGTAACGCTCAGGCTTTCGTTAAGCCAGCTGTATACAAACGTGAGATAATTTGCATTGTCAGAAGCGGTAAATATCTCTTCTACCTTTGTCCATTCATTTGCATTAGTTGTTATGCTTCCCGTAGCTGTACCTGAAACATAATTAACAGCCACTTCATCGTTATAAGCATTCTTTGTAGTATAAACCTTATTATACGCATTTGAAGTGCCGTTAGCTAATGCACATCCACTGTAATAGAAGCGAAGAAGGTATGATTTTCCGGGAGTAATTGCAATAGATGTTCTTGCGTTTACGGTTCCGTCTGTTGCACTGCTGCCTGCGCCACCCAAGGGCGGGAAAGCATAGCTTGTTACACCGTTTTGTGTAACAGTCTTAAGCCCGGGAACTGCATGTGATCCATCAGAGCTCTTTCTTAAATACCATTTTATATCCGATGTATCAACCTGCGACTCAACGCTGTATGCATTACCTGCGCCGGAAATTTTATCGCCCTCACTGTAGCTTTTAGGGAATACATTAATAGTTACGGGCGGGAGGCTTAAATCCGTTCCGTCAACTACGGTGCTTATGTCAAGAGCAACAGGGGTTACCTCGCCTACAGGAGCAACACTTCCGTCATTTGCAATTATACTCTCGTCTTCCGATGCCCATGTAATGCTCACTTCGGTACCAAAGGGGTCCTTTGCCGATGTGGGCACATTAAAAGTATCGCCTTTTGTCACAGTTCCTATGCTGTTACGAAGTTTATACGCCGTTACAAATTGTGTAGTAATATCTGACTGTACCGGTGCAGTAATTGTATAAATCTTCAGATTCTGAAGAGAAATTCTGGTGTATCCGCCGCCGGAGCCTCTGCTCATGTGAATTTCGGACAAGCCTGCAACGTTTTCACCTTCATAGGTTACAACGGTAAGCAGTTCATTGTCTATGTAATAAGCTGCTGTGTAATAACCGGAATAATTTCTTATTAAAACATCCACCTGTGTTGAGCCGCTGGCAATTTTAGCCTTTGCTCCTTCTACAGAATAGGAATAGCTTTTGTCTTTGAAGCTATAGGGGTTTCCCCATCCGGTATGACCCCATTCAACGCTGAAGGTGTTGCCGTCTCCCGTGCCGTAGCGGAAAGCTGTTATAATGTTTCCCTTTGTATCATAAAAAGCAATATCGCCCCATGTGCAAGTATATTCCGCAATGAAACTCACTAAAAGCGCATCATCATTTACTCCATAATCAGGCAATGATACAATGTTTGCAACCTGACCACCATTTGTTGAAGATGCCGAATAGCTCTGAATTCGCGGATTATTTACACCACCTGCAACGTTTATAAAACCGTTTTTCACAATTCCTGTCAAGCCGGAAGAAGGCCACGCAGTTGAAATTGCAGTATCGCTTGCTGCAGCCGGAGCAGGGCTGTTTGCATCAAAATCAGCCGTGGTAAGCAGCCTCATATAGTCCATAATGAAAGCATCGCTCAACTCAGCTGCATATACAACGGGCATTACAGAAAAAACCATTATTGCAGCAACCATAAATGCTACCATTCTTTTCAAGCTCATAAATACACATCCTTTGAATTTATTTCAATCCACATAATGAAATCAATTATTCTTAAATCCAAGAGAATTTTTCGCTGATTACTGCTCAGCTTAAGCGCCGTGTACTATGTGTACATAAGCGAAAGCTGAGTAGTGAAATGCGGGAAATTAATTGGATTTAACGTGAACATCTACCTGAGGATAGGGTATCTCAATTCCTGCCTTATCAAATGCCTTCTTAACGTTTTCGTTAATGGAGAAGTAAACAGACCAGTAGTTTTCAGTCTGTGTCCATACACGAACGGAAAAATCAATACTGCTTTCGCCGTGGTTTGAAAGGAAAATGTCAACGCCTCTGTCTGTGATGATGTTTTCTGTGTTTTCGATTACGTAGTTAATAACCTTTCTTGCCATGTCAATGTCTGTCTGATAAGAAACGGAAAACTTAAAGTCCACTCTTCTTGTTTCAAGCTGGTTAACAGCTGTAACTGTGGAGTTCATCAAACCGCCGTTAGGGATAATAACCCTCTTGTTGTCGGGTGTTAAAAGAGTTGTGTAGAAAATGCCTATAGCCTCAACTGTGCCTTCAACACCGCCTTCAACTATGTAGTCGCCAACCTTGAAGGGCTTTAAAATAATAATCATGATACCGCCTGCAATGTTACTTAAACCGCCCTGAAGTGCAAGACCGACAGCCACACCGCAGGAAGCAACAACTGTAATAACGCTTGTGAGGGGCACACCCAATACGCCGATTGCCGTTACAAAAACTACAGCCTTAAGGGAAATTGAAATAACGCTCTTTAAAAAGGTCTGTGCTGTGACGTCAATTTTTGCAAATGCTCTTGATTTTGTAATAAGGTTCACAATAAAGGATGCAACCTTAAGACCTACACCAAGCACCAAAAGAGCTGCAATAATCTTACCGCCAAGGGAAATACCAAACTGGGCAAGGTTAGTTAAAATCTGTTCAAAATTCATAAATTTTCCTCCGTTCATCCAAAAAAGCCCGCCGTAGGGACGGGCTTTTCACTTTTAATTATAAACCGCGTGCTTCACGAACAGCCTGCACAAAAGCCTTTGCCTTTTCTGTAATAGCCTTGTAGTCGCCTGTTGCTGCACCACCTGTAAGAGCACCGCCTGCACCTACTGCACAAGCACCTGCCTTAATCCATTCGCCAACGTTATTTACGTCAACACCACCTGTGGGCATCATCTTTGCCTGAGGAAGGGGGCCCTTGATAGCCTTTAAAATCTTGGGACCGAATGCTTCGCCGGGGAACACCTTAACAATGTCAGCACCTGCTTCCATAGCAGTAACAACCTCTTTGATTGTCATTGCACCGGGCATGCAGGGGATGCGGTAACGGTTACAAAGCTTAACTGTTTCAAGGTCGAAGCAGGGGCTTACGATGTACTGTGCACCGGAGAGGATTGCAATTCTTGCAGTTTCGCTGTCAAGTACTGTACCTGCACCAAGAATCATGCTGCCGTCAGAATATTCCTTAGCCAAATCTTCAATAACGTGATGAGCCATGGGAACTGTGAATGTGAGCTCAATAGCGGGAACGCCGCCTTCCATACAAGCATCGGCAATTCTCTTTGCCTTTTCGCCGTTTTCTGCACGAACAACAGCAACAACGCCTGCATCGGTTAACCTGGTGATTACGATTTCCTTATCCATATTTCATCAACCTTTCATTTCTTATTTTTTATCCATACCAAATACGTCAAAAATTTTGTCAGATTGTGCGTTTAACCGATTGCCGCGTACAAGTGTACGCAATTGAGGCTAAACGTGCAAGATGGCATAATATTTGCCGTATTTTACATGTTTGTTGTATAGTTGGGTGCCTCCTTAGTGATGGAGATATCGTGGGGATGGCTTTCACGAAGACCTGCAGAAGAAATCTTTACGAACTGGCCCTTCACTTTGAGCTCTTCAATGGAAGCACTTCCGCAATAGCCCATACCTGCACGGAGACCGCCAAGAAGCTGGAAGATTGTTTCGGAAAGGGGTCCCTTGTAGGGAACACGGCCTTCAACACCTTCGGGAACAAGCTTCTTTGAACCTGACTGGAAGTAACGGTCCTTACTGCCCTTTTCCATAGCAGCGATGGAGCCCATACCGCGATAAACCTTGAACTTTCTGCCCTGATAAATTTCTGTATCTCCGGGAGATTCGTCACAGCCTGCAAAGAGTGAACCCATCATTACAACATCAGCACCTGCCGCAATAGCCTTGGGAAGGTCACCTGAGTACTTGACACCGCCATCGGCGATAATGGGAATGTTGTACTTAGCTGCAGCTTCAGCAGCCTGCATAACAGCTGTAAGCTGAGGCACACCGATACCTGCAACAACTCTTGTTGTACAGATACTTCCGGGGCCGATACCAACCTTAACAGCATCAGCACCTGCCTTGATAAGGTCTTCACAACCGCCGTAGGTTGCAATGTTACCTGCAATAAGCTGAAGTTCGGGGTATGCTGTCTTGATTTTGTCAATACATGTCATAATGTTCTTAGAGTGGCCATGAGCCGAGTCAAGAACAACAACGTCAACAGATGCATCAACAAGAGCCTTTACTCTGTCCAATACGTCATTTGTGATACCAACAGCAGCACCTGCAAGGAGTCTGCCCCTGTCGTCACGTGCAGAGTTGGGATACTGAATAGCCTTTTCAATATCCTTGATTGTGATAAGACCCTTAAGCATATAATCCTTATCAACAATGGGAAGCTTTTCAATCTTATGACGACGAAGAATTTCCTGAGCTTCGTCAAGTGTTGTGCCTTCGGGAGCTGTGATAAGACCTTCCTTAGTCATAACATCACCGATAAGGCGGTTAAAGTCTGTTTCAAACCTTAAGTCACGGTTTGTAAGGATACCGATAAGCTTGCCTGTTTCATCAGTAATCGGTACGCCTGAAATTTTATACTTGCCCATGAGAGCATCTGCTTCGGCAAGAGTATGATTGGGAGAAAGGGAGAACGGGTTTACAATAACACCGTTTTCGCTTCTCTTTACCTTGTCAACCTCATTAGCCTGAGCCTCAATTGTCATATTCTTGTGGATAATACCGATACCGCCTTCACGTGCAATAGCAATTGCAAGAGCAGACTCAGTAACAGTGTCCATAGCGGAGCTCATAAGAGGAATGTTGAGCTTGATTTTGTTTGTCAGTCTTGTGGAAAGATCAATACCAACCTGATAAACATCGCTTTTCTGAGGAATGAGAAGCACATCATCGAAGGTAAGGCCTTCATAAAGAATCTTGTCCATTACATATACCCCTTTCTTACATCAAAATCTTATTTTATTTATTATATCAACTTTTATGTCTTCCGTCAACCGCATTTTACTAAAGATATCAAAACATTTTTCATGGCGTCAAGGGTTTCACAGCGGTTTATTGCCTCGCGGGCACCTGCCGCTCCCTCTATTCCCTTTATATACCAGGCGGCGTGCTTTCTCGCCTCACGTATGCCTATATATTCACCCTTTAAGCTGCAGAGCATTTCAATGTGCTCAATTGCCTGAAGCATTTTTTCTTCGATGGTGGGCATTACAATTTCTTTCCCCTCTTTGAGAGAGGCAATCTGTGAAAAAATCCAGGGGTTACCCTGTGCACCTCTGCCTATCATAACAGCATCAACATGGGTTTCCTCAAGCATTTTTACGGCATCATGAGCCGTAAAAATATCGCCGTTACCTATAACGGGGATTTTTACCGCCTCTTTAACACGGGCAATCTCTTCCCAGTCGGCATTTCCCGAATAAAACTGATTACGTGTTCTGCCGTGAACACAGATTGCAAATGCACCCTCCTCCTCGCAGATACGGGCAAGGTCTACCGCATTTATACTGTCCTCGTCCCAGCCAAGCCTCATTTTAACGCTCACCGGCTTGGGTGATGCCTTCACAACGGAGTGTACAATACTTCTGGCAAGGGGCAGATTTTTCATAAGTGCACTTCCATCGGAATTGTTCACAATTTTAGGGGCAGGGCATCCCATATTGATGTCAAGAAAAAGCCCTGCCTCTGCGGCTTTTTCGGCAATCTGTGCCATAACGGAGGGCTCGTGGCCAAAAATCTGCACAGCGGAGGGCATGCTTTCGGTTTCCATCATGTCCTCTGTTTTTTCGCTCTGAAAGCTCAGTGCCTTTGCACTGACCATTTCTGTGTATGAAAGAGCGCATCCCATCTTGTGGCAAACCCTGCGGAAGGCAAGGTCGGTTACCCCTGCCATAGGTGCAAGAAACGCGTTATTTTTAAGTTTTATACCGCCTAAATCAAATTCCATAGCCTAAATCCTCACTTTATACCCTAATTATATATAACTTAGCACAAAAAAACAACGATATTTTGCAAATTAACTATTGAAATTTCTCTGTTTTATGGTACAATGTAGGTAGATTTTTAAGAAAGAGGTGCTTCACTATGGCATATGTTATCAGCGACGATTGCATCAGCTGTGGCGCATGCGCATCCGCTTGCCCCGTTGGTTGCATCACAGAAGGCGACGCTAAGTACGTTATCAACGCTGACGAATGTGTTAGCTGCGGTAGCTGTGCAGAAGCTTGCCCCGTAGGCGCTCCCGTTGAAGAGTAATTACATTTAAATTAAAAACGCCAAGGGTTTCCTTGGCGTTTTTAATTAGAGGTGCTTTATGGAAAATTTAATCTTACCTGATGAAAAAATTGAAGATTTAAATATAGGCGGCTATAAGATTATACAGACAAAGGCAGGCTTCTGCTTCGGAAGCGATGCGGTGCTTTTAAGTAAATTCGCCTCTTTCAAAAAAGGTGACCGTGTGCTTGATTTGTGCACGGGCACGGGCATTATCCCTGTTTTGTGCTGGGCAAGAAACAGCCTTTCCGGTATTGATGCAGTTGAAATAATGCCCTCTGTTGCCTCAATGGCAAGCCGCACTATGGAATTAAATAACCTTTCCGATAAAATCCGCGTTAAAAATGCCGATTTGAAGGACTGTGTTGAAATATACGGGAAAAGACAGTTTGATGCTGTAACCTGCAACCCACCTTATATGAATAAGGGCGGAGGTTTGGTTAACCCGAAGGACTTTTTAGCCGTTGCGAGGCATGAAATACTCTGCACCTTAGAAGATGTTGTGCGGATTTCTGCCGACATGTTAAAGCCTCACGGCAAGCTTTTTATGGTGCACCGTGCCGACAGACTGTGCGACGTTATCACAACCTTCAGGAAATATTCAATTGAGCCAAAACGCCTTTCCATGGTACAGCCTAATTCAAAGGCTGCACCCAACCTTATTTTAATTGAGGGTGCACTTTATGGCAAGGCTCAGCTTAAAGTTACGCCTCCCGTCTGTATGTACGACGACGAGGGAAACTACATACAGCAAATAACTGATGTGCTGTAATTCAATACCCCTTTATAACTACACTGAAACCCACAACCGGGACATTGCCTACCCACAGCCAACCCACATTTCCGTTTTTCCACAGACTAATGCAGAAATGAATGAATGGCTGTGTCCCGGCACCTAAAAAAAATGTTGCAGTTACTCAATAAAATTATGCTAAAGCCCACCTGGGGAGGAGGAAAATTTATGGCAGGAACATTATACCTTTGTGCCACACCAATAGGCAATTTAGAGGATATAACATACCGTTGTGTACGTATTTTGAACGAGGTTGACCTCATTGCCGCAGAGGACACAAGAAGAACCTTGGGTCTTTTGAACCACCTCGGCATAGAGAAGCCCTTAACAAGCTATTACGAGCACAACAAGGCAGAAAAGGGACCTTATCTTATACAGAAGCTTTTAGACGGAATGAATATTGCCCTTGTTTCCGATGCGGGCACCCCTGCAATATGTGACCCCGGGGAGGACTTGGTAAAGCTTTGCATAAATGCAGGTGTTACCATTGTACCCGTGCCCGGTGCTGTTGCGGCTGTTACCGCACTTATTTCAAGCGGTCTTTCAACAATAAAGTTTGCCTTTGAAGGCTTCATTTCCACCAATAAGAAAAACCGTATTGAGCTTTTCGACCGCCTTAAAAACGAAACCCGCACAATGATTTTTTATGAGGCACCCCACAAGCTGCAGGCAACATTGGAGGACATGTACAAGTACTGGGGTGACAGAAAAATAACCCTTTGCCACGAGCTGACAAAAATACACGAGGAATTTATAAGAACAACCCTTTCCGAGGCTGTGCACACCTACGAGGAAAACCCGCCCAAGGGCGAATTTGTGCTGATTGTCGAGGGAAAAAGTGAGGAAGAAATAAAGGCAGAAGAAAAGGAAGGTTGGGAGGCTATGACTATTGAGGAGCATTTCAATTTCCACCTTTCGCAGGGACTTAGTGAAAAGGATGCCATAAAGCAGGTAGCAAAGGACCGAGGCCTTCGCAAGCAGGACGTATATAAAGAAATAAAGATAGCCGATTAAGGCTATCTTTATTTCTTGTAAGGACCGACGTCCCCGGCGGTCCGCAATTACAGGTATGTTTTCAAATAACTCTCATAAATGGATGCAGAAGCACACAAAACGGGCACTTATAAAGTGCCCGTTTTTATGGTCTGTGCCATTTAATTACTTTGTGTATACTTCGATTTCTGCAATGCTGTTCCAACCGGAAACTGTGTTACCGTAAGCTGTAACTCTTACGTATCTTGCCTTTTCGGATGTGGAAACATACTGTGTAGCATCGCTGAACATTTCGCTGTTACCGCTCCAGATTTCTGCATAGGAGGAACCGTCCTTGGAAACTTCAATCATGTAGGGGATTGTTCTGTCATCCTCATAGAGCTTCATAGCAACACCGATAGTTGCAAGTGTCTTTTCGCTACCAAGGTCAATAACTACAAATGCTTCACCCTGAGATGCCCATACGGAGGACTTATTGTTGTCGATAAGGTTACCTGCATGGTTGTTAGACTCAGGTGTCTGGGAAGCATTAAGCATAGATGCAGAAAGGTTCATCTTTGTGCCGGATGCTGTTGTAGTAGCTGTACCTGCAGCTGCTGTAGTAGTTGTTGTTGTAGTTGTTGTAACACCTGTAGCTGCACCGGAGGAGTAAACTTCAACTTCTGCGATGGAGTTCCAGCCGGAAATTGTGTTACCGTGAGCAGTAATTCTTACATATCTTGCAGGAGCAGAGAATGTTACATACTTGAATTCGTCTGTCATCATATCGCTGGAACCTGTCCATACCTCTGTATAGGAGCCACCGTCAGCAGATACTGCAATGTCGTAAGGAATTGTTCTGTCGTCTTCGTAAAGCTTCATGGAAACGCCTACAGCTGTAACTGTCATTGCGCTGCCAAGGTCAATTGTAAGAGTAGCTTCGCCCTGGGAAGCCCATACGGAGCCCTTGTTACCGTCAAGAAGGTTACCTGCATGGTTAGCTGCTTCAGGTGTCTGGGAAGCGTTAAGCATAGCTGTAGTAAGGGAAACCTTGCTTCCTGTGGGTGCTGTAGCAACTGCACCTGCTACACCACTGCCACCACCGGAGGGTGTTACAACAGCTGTACCGTTCCATACTTCAACTTCAAGGATACTTGCCCAGTCGCCTGCAGATGTACCATTGGGGTTAATTCTCACGTAACGGATAGAATCGTTAACATCGTAGGAGTCATATGTAGCACCGGAGGAACCGCCGTTGAAGATAGAATTATAATTCTTACCGTCGGCAGATACTTCGATAGCATAGTTAGTGCTTCTTTCGGAAGGCTTCCATACAGCTACCTTTATGTTTGTAACGGGCTTAACAGAGCCTAAGTCAAGTGTAGCGGAAGCTGCACCCTGGCTTGCCCATCTTGTAGCAAGACTGCCGTCGATCATGCACTGACCATTGTTTTCGGGTTCGGGCTCCTGGTCTGCATATGCGGAAACAACAGTAAGCTTACCTGTTTCAACGAAGCTGCTGCCACCCTGAGGATCTGTGATAACTGCAACGGGTGCCTTTATAACGATTTCGGGAAGAGAGCCGGATGTGATAGCACCGGAGATTGCAGCAATAGCTTCCTTATCACGGGAAGAGAGGCACTTTCTGTGAGAGATAACTGCCATCTTTGTGTCTGCATCGTAGTATACACTCTTGCCGAGAACTGTTTCGCCAAGGAAAGTAACGGGAAGCATAAGTGCACCGTTTACAACCTTGGGAGCGATTTCGGGGTTATATACTCTGCCGTTTACAACAACGTTTCTGTTGCCTTCAACAAGGTATGCCACTGTATCGCCAAGCTTAACAACAGTAATGTTGCCAACCTTTTCGATAGTGCCGTTGAAGCCTGCTGTTACAAAGCCAACGGGTGCAAGCATAACACCATTTTCCTCTACGGGAGCAACAGTCTGTACAATACTGTTCCATGCTATTGCGTTGGTGTTGCCAACCATGATAGCCACGTTGTTGTTGATTGCGAGAGAATAATCAGCTGCAAAAGCTGTGCTCATGCAGGAGAACATAACGCAAATAACAACAAGGATACTTAAAACCTTTTTCATAAAGTTTCCTTCCTTTCATCTCAAAGGCATTTCGCCTAAAATATTTTAAAGGATGTCTTGCGACACATACCCCTATTGTATAGAGATACATAATTATTATAAACTAAAAACATCTTTTTGTAAATAGCCAATTTAGCAAAATTAAGAAAAAAGTCGATGTTTCCATCGACTTTTTTCTTATCCTTCAATAACTGTATACATTGTTGCCGCATCTGCTTTAAGAGCGTGCTCGGTAATGGTTTCAACCTTAACCTTAATAACTCTTTCGCCAAAGGTTATGGCAATAATATCGCCAACCTTAACCTCGCTGGATGCCTTTGCAACCTTGTCATTGATTGTGATTCTGCCCCCGGTACAAGCCTCGGCGGCAACAGTACGCCTTTTTATAAGGCGTGAAACCTTTAAATATTTATCAATTCTCACAATAAAACCTCCGGTTTTATGGAATGAATTGCAAGTATAGCTCACGTGAATTGTGATGCTCACATGGAGAATGAATTGTTTGCAGAGCAAACGTTAATGTTGAAACTCCTGCGGAGTTTCTTCCAAAATGCCTTTTGGCAATTCATGATGCAAAATCAATTCATGGCTCCGCCAATTCATGCACGTAAGTGCAATTCACTTTACTTGCAGTCCTTGTAGAATGCGGCAAATGCCTTATAGGACATATAGAGGTCCATTTTGCCTACTACCTCATAGGGAGCGTGCATACTAAGCATGGGAACACCGCAGTCGATGGTGTTAACGCCTAAGTTTGCAACAAACTGAGCGATTGTACCGCCGCCGCCTGCATCAACCTTGCCTAATTCTGCTGTGTGCCAGAGAACGTTGTTGTCGTTAAAAATCTTTCTTACAAGGCCCATAAGCTCTGCGGAAGCATCGTTACTGCCGCTCTTACCGCCACTTCCTGTGTACTTACTGATTGCAATACCCTTATTCATTCTGCCACAGTTCTGAGAGTCGTAAACATCGCTGAACTTGGGGTCAAATGCCGCAGAAACGTCGGCAGAAAGGCAGAAGGACTTATCGAGCATACGGAGACGGTTAATATCGGAGGGTGCTTCGCCGGTCTTTTCCATAAGCTCAGAAAGAACAAGCTGCATAAAGTAGCTCTTTGCACCTGTGTTACCCATGGAACCAACCTCTTCCTTGTCTGTAAGGATGCATACAGCTGTTCTTTCGGGTGTTTCGATGTCAAGTACTGCCTTAAGTGCCGCATAGGAGCATACACGGTCATCATGACCGTAAGCTGCAATCATACTGCGGTCAAAGCCAAGGTCCTTTGCCTTGAAGGCAGGAACAATTTCCAGTTCTGCAGAGAGGAAGTCTTCCTCGCAGATACCGTACTTTTCGTTAATGATAGCGAGCATATTGCTCTTGATTTCGCCCTTCTTAAGACCTGTTTCCTCATCGTCCTCGCCCTGATAGGGGATGGAACCCAAAAGAATTGTGAGCTGTTCGCCCTCAAGCATTCTGTCACCGGTCTTACTCATCTGGTTGCGACCAAGGTGAGGAAGAAGGTCTGTAATAACAAATGTGAAGTCATCGTCGTAGTCACCGATGGAAATTTCCTTTTTGGAGCCGTCATTGAGCACTACAACACCGTGGATAGCAAGGGGAATTGCCGCCCACTGATACTTCTTGATACCGCCGTAGTAATGAGTTTTGAAGAAAGCCATTTCCCCATCCTCAAAGAGGGGGTTCTGCTTCAAGTCAAGACGGGGAGCGTCGATATGAGCACCTGCAATGTTAACGCCATCGCTGACAGGCTTGTTGCCGATAACAGCAAGCATAATGCACTTATTTTTGTTAACTGCATAAACCTTGTCACCTGCCTTAAGAGAGGAAGCCTCCTCAAGGTTCTTAAAGCCTGCAGCCTCTGCCATGGCAATTGTTGTCTTTACACATTCACGTTCTGTTTTACCTTCGTCAAGGTATGTTTTATAGCCTTCACCAAATTCGAAAACCTTTGCTTTTTCACTATCATCGATTACGTTCCAGCCGTTTTTAAATTCAAGCTTCATAATTATCATCCTTTCACAAAAATTATCTTCTTACCACTTATTATACCACTTATTTTAAGGATTTCAAGCCATATTGTTGACTTTGTTTTTACTATGTGATAATCTCAATTTAACAACAGAAAGGAATGATGACATGATTACTCTTAAAGGCAAATATGCCCGTCTCAGTGATGCGGTAATGAAAAAAAGTGCGTTTTCTGAAAACCGTGACCGCACACTTACTTATCTTAATTTAGTTGATTGTGACCGTATGCTTTACAACTTCCGTAAAACCTTCGGTTTGGAAAATAAATGCGAGCCTCTTGGTGGCTGGGAGGACCCGAAAGGGCTTCTCCGCGGTCACTCCACAGGTCATTTCCTCTCTGCCCTTGCATTGGCTTATTCTGCCACAGGTGAGGCAGTTTATAAGGAAAAGATGGACTATATGGTGTCCGAATTAAGGAAGATGCAGCTTATGTGCAAGGGCAAGGCAAGTCAGTTTGTATGTAAGGGCGACAGCGAGCACCCCGAAGAGGAATTATGGAGCACCAACCCCTCAGAGTGGGGCGAGGGCTTTTTGTCCGCATACTCCCCCGACCAGTTTGCTTTACTTGAAAAATTCACAAAGTACAATAAAATCTGGGCACCCTACTACACTCTCCACAAAATAGTTGCAGGATTGCTTGACTGCTACACCCGTGGCGGCAATGAGGAAGCCTTGGATTGTGCAAAGGGCATCGCTCTCTGGATTGCAGACCGCTTAGCTCCCCTTACAGATGAACACAGAACAAAAATGTGGAGCATGTACATAGCAGGTGAATTCGGCGGTATGAACGAGTCCTTAACTGCTCTTTACAACATTACAGGGGAAGAAAAATACCTTGTAACGGCAAAAATGTTTGACAATGAAAACATTTTCCCCGGTCTTTCCGAAGGTAAGGATACCGTGCAGAACCTTCATGCAAACCAGCACATTCCCCAGATACTTGGTGCAATTGAGGAATATATGGCAACAGAGGACGATTTTTACTATAACATAGGCAAAAATTTCTTCGACATTGTAACAGACCATCACATGTATGCTATCGGCGGTGTTGGTCAGGGCGAAAGCTTCCGTGACCCGGATGCCCTTGCCCAAAACATTAAGGAGGCTACAAACTGCGAAACCTGTGCAGCCTATAACCTTTTAAAAACAGCACGTATGCTTTATGGCTTAAACCCCGACGAGGTTAAGTATATGGACTATTACGAAAGAGCAATGATAAACCAGATTCTTGCTTCTCAGACACCCTTTATAACAGAAAACGTGCACAACGGTGTTACATATATGCTCCCCATCGGCCCCGGTGCAGAAAAGGAATATACGGATGACTATGATTCCTTCACCTGCTGTCATGGCACAGGTATGGAAAACCACGTTAAGTATACCGATGCCTCCTTCTTTATGAAGGACGATAACACACTCATGGTTAACCAGTACGTGCCTGCAACCTATAAGGGCGATATAGAGGTTGACGTTGATACCCTCTTCCCCTTTGGCGGTGGCAAAATCACCGTTACGGGCAACTGTGACATGACGGTAATGTTCCGTATCCCCACCTGGTCACAAAACCCCTTCAAAGACCTCAAAACAGAAGGCAGATATGCAGTTTTAAACCATAAGGCAGGGGAAACTGACGTTATTGAGGTTAACTTCACCTATGAGGTACGCTTTGAAAAAACATCCGATAAGTTAGAGGGTAAGGAAATCGGTGCAGTTATGTACGGCCCCTTTGTAATGGTATGTGAAAACAGCTACAAAAAGTTTTTAACCATAGGAAAAGACCTCACTCCCGTAGAAGGTGAGGTTGCATTAACGGGCTACGGCTTGAAGTTTGTGCCTATGTACAAAATGCACGGCAAGCCATATCATACATATTTTATTATAGAAGAATAAACAAAAAGGGACGAGGAATTATTCCTCGTCCCTTTTGTTTAAAAGCTCCTGAAGCTCTTCCAGCAATTCGGGTATGTCATTGTTAATCGTGTCGTACACCACCGACAGGTCTACATTGCCGTATTCGTGCACAATTCTGTTTCTTAAGCCTTTCATTGCTCTCCAGGGAACAGCAGAATTAGCCAGCTTAAATTCTTCTGTTAATTTGTCGGAATTTTCTGAAATCTGTATTAAGCGGAACATTACCGAGTCAACAAGTATTTCTATGCTCTCCAGCTCTTGCTGTGATAATCCCCGGGTGTGCTCAAGGATAAAGGTTAAATCTGTAATAATCTTATTGATATAATATTGATTGTCCTTTACGTTATCCATATATCTTCACTCCATCCCTCAGTATTTCATTTATCAAATCCGGGTTATCCTTAAGCTGTTCCTTGTTCAGCACATCTACTTTTTTGTGAAGCTTTTCCCTTACGGCTTCTATCAGCTCAAAAAACCTCATTCCGGAAACAGTCGTTGATATTAAAAGATCCACGTCGCTTTTTTCGGTGGCTTTTGATTTTGCATAGGAACCAAAGAGATAGCAGTATTCCACATCAAACAAAGGAAAAACCTCTGCACATTTTTCCTTTATATCCTGAATTGATAATACGCCGTGGGTTTCATCCACAAATCCATACTCCGATAATTTTCTCATCATATACATATATTTCATTGTTGCTTGTTTAGTTTCGTCTGTTTCATAATTCTGGTATGTTCTGATGGGAATTTCAAGGTATTTTGCACACTCAACCTGGGTCAGTTTTTTCTGTTTACGCAATTCTTTAAGTGTCATCCTTACTTCACCTCAAGCTAAATATAACACAAAAAATCAAAATACGCAATAGCAACACGCAATTTTTGCGTGTTTTTTCAAAATATTTTACGCAACTTTTGCGTGTTTATACCTATAGTGTGTGCCATTCGGCATATTTTATGCTTATAGTGAAGATAAAAATTAGCGAAAATGGATGCAGGATCTTTCCTCCTAACCCCGAAGGGGCCTCCCTATGGCGTACAAACCAAATAAGCCGCATTTTGGCACAGCTAAAAATTAGCGAAAATGGATGCAGAATCTTTCTTCCGAACCCCGAAGGGGCCTCCCGACGGCGTACGAGTGTACGCCGAGCGGTTCGGAAGGAAGATAACGCAAGGACATAAAATAAAAACAGACCGCTTATTTCTAAGCGGTCTGCACATTACACATATAAACTAAATACTTGTCCTTGCGTGGTCTGCGCCATTTGCGCAATTTTTTATGCAAGTTCTGCGAAGTACTTAATAGTTCTTACCATCTGGCTTGTGTAGCTGTTTTCGTTGTCATACCAGGAAACAACCTGTACCTGATAAAGGTCATCGCCAATCTTGGAAACCATTGTCTGTGTAGCATCGAAGAGAGAACCGTATGTCATACCGATAACGTCGGAGGAAACGATTTCGTCTTCGTTGTAACCGAAGGAAGCAGAAGAAGCAGCCTTCATAGCAGCGTTGATGCCTTCCTTAGTTACGTCAGCACCCTTAACAACAGCTGTAAGGATTGTTGTGGAACCTGTGGGAACGGGAACTCTCTGAGCAGCACCGATGAGCTTGCCGTTAAGTTCG
>JAFSGW010000071.1 GCA_017440585.1 Clostridia bacterium
AGGCGCCAGCCTATCGGCAAGCTCCGCGTCAAAAATCCATCAATTTTCCCTAAGGAAAGGGTCGCAGAGTTTTAATCGAGCAAATTTTTTGTCAGAGGGTATTAAAAGCGGAGACTATACTGACGTATAGTCGAGCATTTTGGTGCACTATGGCGGGAAATTTGCCGATTAAAACCACATTTGGTTCGACTCGCCTCACCTTAAAGTATAGCATAAACTTGAAAGAATGTCCATAACAAGAGAAAAAAGTTTGCCCCCAGGGAGTTTGAAAGCCTGGGGGCAGGAGGAGGGAACTATATGTTGGTAAGTTGTTTTTATAAGAACTTTTGCTTTTTTGCTGCCATTGCCGCACCGACGATGCCTGCATCGTTAAAGAGTTTTGCGGTTACAATCTGTGTGCGAGGTTCAGTTTTATTAAATTCGTATTTTGCTACAAATTCTCTGATGGGCTTAAGAATAACATCGCCCTCACAGCTTATTCCGCCACCAATAACAACAATTTCGGGCTGGAAAATATTTATGAGATTGACAATGCCCTCTGCAACATAGGTAATGTATGTATCTCTGACTTCTAAAGCGGCTTTGTCACCTTTTGACGCACAATCAAACGCAGTAAACCCTGATACTTCACCGTGAATTTCTACCCATTTGTGCATCATTGAGTCGGGACATTCACGCATTTTCTTTTTTGTCTGATTGATGAGAGCAGTTACAGATGCATAGGTTTCATAGCAACCACATCTTCCGCAAGCACATTTTTCTCCGTTCAAATGAACCACGTGATGCCCGATTTCACCGCCTGCACCGTTAAAACCACGGAATATTTTGCCTTTGATTACGATGCCTCCACCAACACCAGTGCCCAGTGTTACCATAAGGAAATTGTCACGACGTGGGTCTTG
This sequence comes from Clostridia bacterium, assembly GCA_017440585.1. Taxonomy (GTDB): domain Bacteria; phylum Bacillota; class Clostridia; order UMGS1883; family UMGS1883; genus RGIG1927. The sequence continues at coordinate 903 of JAFSGW010000071.1, forward strand.
TGCAAAGTATTCACCGAAGGCGGCAGCGTTTGCATCGTTTTCAAGACAAACGGGGATGTCGATATATTTTCTGAATTCTGCTGCTAAAGGAACATTTTCCATGTTGAGATTAGCGGCCCTTACCACAACACCGTGTTCATTATCTATGTTGCCGGGGATTCCTATTCCGACTACCTTTATGTCTGCAAGATTTTTACCTGCAGATGCAGTAACCTTATTGGTTAATACAGCCATGTCCTTGACAATTTCAGTCCAGCTTCGTTCGCGCAGAGTGGGGGTTGAAGCATGAGCCACAATATTACCTTTATTATCCACTAAGCCTACGGCAATGTTTGTGCCACCTAAATCTATACCAATATACATAGTCGTTTGTTCCTTTCATTAAAATGTGAATTTAAATGTGTTTTTGTAGTTCTTGGGAATCTCATAATCTTTGGGCAAATCAGGGCCGCAGGATTTGGAGCCTACACCACGCATTGCAAGGTCTATACAAACATTTACAAAGTTGTTGTCTTCAAGTTCGAAAGAGTGCATAGTTTCTCTTAACTGTGCAGTTGTAAAGGGATTTACCGAGCAGGAGAAGGGTCTTTCGGCCGTTACCTTGAACAAGTCCTTGACTGCCAGATACTTGCAAGCGTAGTGACTGCCTGATTCCTGGGGACGAATATATTTGTGGTCATAATTTTCCTGTGCAGAGCTTACATAATAGCCATAATCACAAGCCACGTGTTTATCTACATAGCTTTCGGACGGGCCAAAGCCTACATAAGAGAAG
>JAFSGW010000072.1 GCA_017440585.1 Clostridia bacterium
AATATATGCCATTGTGGAGTTTGAAAACCTTGTGGGCGAATTTAAGCTCATAATGGCAGCATATAGTGGCGATATGCTCTGCTCTGTAAAGAGCTTTGATATTTCCTACATGGATTCCTACTATGAGCTTGATATGCCTGCGAAGGGTGGAGAAAAGGTGAAGCTCTTTTATTGGGAGGATGTAGCGGGGTTGAAGCCTCTTTGTGAAACCTTTGCAGAGGTTGTTGACAAGGGCATTACTGCTTTTTCTCCGATGATGATTGTTGCAAGCAGAGTGGTTAAAAGTAACGGTGAGGTATACCTTAAAGGCTATAAGGGAACAAGCTATTCTCTTTCAACTGTGTATGTAGATACTGAAGAAACAAAGCTTCTGCCTGATGTGGGCAGGGGTGATGTTATAAGGTACAAAACGAACAGCTCAAATGAGATAATTGATTATAGGATATGGTATGATGCAAATAGCCCTGTGCAGGAGGAAAGCTGTGCAAGTGTGGACGAAGCGATATCAAAGAGAATTCTTGAAATTAAAGCTACAAGCACTGCTCCTGTTGTGAATTACCCTGACGCTACCTTCAGATTACAGTACGGCACAGTAAGTTCCATTACCCTCAGCAAGGAGGGAGACACGATTTGTGTTACACCTACAATTGTTGATGATAATTGTGAGATGGCATACGAGGGTAACGGCGTTATTGAGTGGGAAATTGAAAACATTGTAAAGGTTTTTGAATATGATAAAGAAGAGGTTCTCGCAGAGGCTGATTTAGAGGATATTGTACCCGGTAAGACAGAGGTTATTGCATATTCCTCTCAGGGACAGCTCAGAATGCTTTATATTGTAAAGAAGCCCTACATAAGCGAAAAGAAGATAATGACTGTGCAGAAGGGTACAGAAACTGTAGACGGATATAAGATAACGGGCTACAGCGAGGGAAAAGAGGTTGTTTTCATGGTTGATGCCACGAAAGAGCCTGTTATAAAAGAGGTTTACACAGGCAGAATTATTGCCTATGTGCCCGACGGAAAAACAATAAAGGATATTGAGATAGTGTTTGAAGGAACACATGAAGGCTTTAAGCCCGAGGATGGTGAAAGCCTTATTGCAAAGGATACAAAGGAAACCTTAGTGTTCGGACTGTCCGAATACACCACAGATGGTGCTGTTATAAACGGGGTTAAATACACCGTTACAGAGGATACAAACTATCTTCTGGTGAAGTATGCAGGCAACATTGTCAATTACGGCTTAGGCAAGCATATGGAAATGAAAAACGAGTATGTACTGATAAGAGTTAAAGCCAATAAACCCACGGAAATTGCAGACGTTGTAATTTTTCAGGAATTGAATTAATTGCCCTTACGTGTCAGTAAGAGGCATTTACACCTTGGACTAACCACAAGGTATAAATGCCTCTTACCGACACTTTTTTTATTGGAAATTTACAGAATATTTTTTATATGCCTCCGTGATTTGTTCTTTGGGAGCATATTCACGGGGAGGAAGGTCAGAAGGTGAAAGCTCATAGTTAAGCCAGCCTATAATGTCACTTTCCTCACGGGCGATAGATAAGAAGTCCATCTTTAAATTGGGGTTTACACAGTCGTGTGCGTGGTTATAATATTTTGTGCCTATCTGCTTCTGGGATGATTGAAGCTCTTTAATTATTTGTGCTTTGTCCATTTTTCCTCCTGAAGGTTATAATTTGGGGAAGACCAATGGGGACAGTCCCCATTGGTCCATCATGTACCTCACTTTAAATAGCCAAGTAGTGTGTTATAGTGCTTTTCGTGCACATCGGCAACGTGGTTGCATTTGTCACGGAGAGATGGGTCGGAGCAGCTTTCCGCATAGGAACGGTATTTTGCCACAAGAAGCTGTTCTGCCTCAAGCTGGTCTTCAATAGCGTAAAATTCTTTAAGGGATACATTTATCATAAAACATCATCCTTTCTTTAAATAGTGTTACCATGAAAGCTTTTCAGTATTCATACTGCATAAAGTTTTTGCCGTCGGTTACAACTATCATATATCCGTCACGTAGGGTGGAATAGGCAGACAAATTCAAAAAGGGATGAGGTTCGTTTTTAATATCGCACTCTATTGCAACTGCAAGAAGGTCGCCCTTTGTGCCGAAATAGTATTTCCCGTGAAGCATGAAGGCGTTGTAGAAGCATTTGTGGCTTAATATGTAGCGAAGGGAAAGGTTTTCCGAGGGGAATTTTTTTGAGGTAATTTCCTGCCAGGTGAAGCCGTCGTTGAAGTTGAAAATGGGGGCTTTGTCCTCTTTTTGCTCCTTGGGTTCTTCTTTATTGGTATTAAACCTGCCGTAAAACATCTGCCTGCCGCTTTGGGTTAAAAGAATGCCCTCGTAGGGGGTGGTGTCAATTTCCTTTTGAATACAGCCGTTTACAAGGTTACCAAGCTCCACTGTGGTTTTGCCCGTAAGCCACGCCTTTAAACAGCCCGACACCCCGTAGGCACGGATGCTCACGCTTTTTTCATCCACATATGCTTTTGCTATCCCGAAGGAATTGAGACTTTTTAATTCGATTTCATTTTTTATCATATTGTCACTCCTTTTGTACATAAATATGTAGAGGACATTATAAAATATGAAAAAAGTTTGAATAAGTGGTAAAATTATTAAATAGGGGTTGAAAATGGAAAAGTGCTGTGTTATTATATTAGCAGTCTCAAAGAGAGAGTGCTAACGCATTCTCATTTATATATCAGGAGGTAATTAAAAATGACAATTAAACCTTTAGCAGACAGAGTTGTTGTTAAAATGGCAGAGGCTGAAGAAACAAAAACTACAAGCGGTATTGTACTTACAGGAAGTGCAAAGGAAAAGCCCCAGTACGCTTCTGTTGTTGCTGTAGGCCCCGGTGGTGTGGTTGACGGCAAGGAAGTTAAGATGGAAGTGGAAGTAGGCGACAAGGTTATTCTTTCACAGTATGCAGGCTGTGACGTAAAGGTTGACGGCGTTGAATACAAGATTGTTAAACAGTCAGACATTTTGGCAAAATTGATGTAATAGGTTAGCGGGAGATATTACGCTCCCTCAGTCAGCGAAGCTGACAGCTCCCTCCCAGAGGGAGCCTGATAAGAAAGGAATGATTGTAATGGCAAAGGAAATTTTATATGGTGAAAATGCAAGAAAGGCGTTGGAGAGAGGCGTTAACCAGCTTGCAGACACAGTTAAGGTAACACTTGGCCCCAAGGG
>JAFSGW010000073.1 GCA_017440585.1 Clostridia bacterium
TCAAGAGGCACAAAGCGTATTTCCTTTTTGTTTGCCGCCGTTACAAGTGCAAGGCTTGTTCCGCTTAAGCCAACGTAATTACCGCTGTCCATATGCTTAAGGTAATAGGTTTTGTTGTCCTCTGAGTAATTTTCGCTTTCCTCCATTACCCAGTGCTGTGTATTATCTGTCATTACATAACCGGAGCTTGTAAGTGTTTCACCGTTTGTGCCCGCAGTAGTTATGCGGTTATTGGAACTCTTGCACACAAAGGCATGGCTTCCGTCACCCATATCACGGGGAATAAATTTTGCACTGTCGCTTGTTATGGCACTGTAATCGGCAGTGAGCCTTCCGTTATTACCTCTTACGTATTTACCCGTGGAAACAACCTCCATGCCGTAATAGAGGCCCTCAAAGCCCTCGTAGATGTAATGGGGAATTTCAACGGTCTTCTTGTTCTCAACCTTAAGATTTGTTCCGAAGAAATTATAATTACTGTAGTAGCCGTTATTATTAACTGTGTTTTTACCGTTATTTACAAATGCTATTGTGTCAATACCTGCCGCAGTAGCATTTGTGCGGGCGTTCATGGTATCACTTATGTACTCGTTTTCGCCGTCATTTATTATAACGTTAAAGGTGTTCGTTGTTGTATTACCCTGGATTGTAACATGGTACAGCTTATCCGTTTCAAAGGTGCATATATCAGCTGCCGCCTCGGCATAGGTGCCGTCACCGTTGCCTCTTCTTGTTGTAAAGCTGTCTCCCGTAAACTGCAGTATTGCACTGGCTTCACCATAACCCGTTTCACCGTTTGTGCTGTCACCAAGCATAATGGCGTTATCGCCCTTTACTCTCACGGTTAAATCAAAGCTCACGCTGTAATCACCCTGAAGAGGTGTTATTTTTCTGTATCCCACAGCAGCAGCGTTATTGATTTTCTGATTATCGCTGAAGATGGTGTTGTCATCCATTATACCATCCGCTGTAATGTAGGAATCGGAAATTTTAGGCATCATGCCCGTCTGCTCCCACACAAAGGCACGGGCTGTATCGTCACCTTTTTTCACCTCAACTGGAACCGATGCGCTCTCACCCTCTGACCATACCATGTTAAAGCTTGAGAACACACCGCCGGTATAGGTTGCAACAGCAACTCTGTCACCTTCTTCTATTCCCGTAACCGTTGCCGTAAGGCTACCCTCACTAAGAGTATCCTTCGACCAGGTTATTCCCACTGCACCTGCTTCTACTGCCGTAAAAAGCATTATCGCAGTAATAATCAAGCATATAGTTTTCTTCATTTTCTTCCCCCAAAATTTATTCTGTATATTCGTCCTCCCAAAGACCCCAGCCACCAAGATTGTTCTTTCTGAGTCTGCCAAAGGAGGCATATCTTTCAGGCATAATAATCTTCAAGCCACGCTGCATATCATGGTTTCCGTAGCAGGAGAAGTACATTCTGCAGAACTCGGCAAAGTCCTCCGTGCTGTTTGTTCCGCCATAGGTAGAAGGAGTGTACATATCCTGTGCAATTGCATTCTTCCAGCCACCGCCTTCTGCCCAGCCACCGTTATTGGAGCTCATAATATGACCAAGCTCATGTACAACAGTGCTTCTCATACCGTTTGCATCAGGTGACCAGTTAAGACGTATATACAAATCACCGCCACCGCCGTTATAGCTGTTTGCGCTGTCGCTTCTGACCTTCACGTTTTTAAGGTTTCTGCGGAAAATGTGAGGTATCTGCACAATTATGTTTTTAAAGGTATTTGCATTTGTCTGTGCAGTGCCGTCATCCTGAACATAAAGATTTACCGTCTGCTGCACTTCGCCGTTGGCTGTATGAATTGTAAGCTTATAAAGCACGCCGGAAAGCATTGTACCACGCCAGAAATCGTAAGTACCTGCCACGCCATCATCGATTGTCCAGTAAAGCCCTTCCGTACCGGGAAGTGCTGTGCTCACTTTTTCATAGCTTGCCTGACCTGAATATATGAAGTTGTTTGCCGTGCTTAAGAAATCAGAAAGCAATGCCCTCTGCTCTGCAGCATCAAGCTGACCGGAGAGAATTTCACGGAACATATTGTCCATTCTTATTCTTGGAGTCCATTCAAGGTGTCCGCCGTAACGGCCGAAAATGTCACCTGCAACAGACTCGTAAACGCTTTCAAGTCTTGACCTCTGTCTGTCGGAAAGACTGTTATAGCTCTGGGTCTTACTTACAATATACAAGGGGCTTTCTTCGTAAAGGGGCACAAATGTAACCTCAACCTTGTCCTTTTCCTGTCTGAGGGTAAGGTTCTGTCCCCAAAGTGCTTTGCCCATATAATTTCCGCTGTCAATGTGCTTTATGTAGTAGGAAAGATTATTCTTTGAATAGTTTTCACTTTCTTCAAGTATCCAGTGCTGACTGTTATCGTTCACCGCATAAGCCTTACTTGCAATATTCTGTAAAACCGTCTCAGGTGCCGTCATACGGTTATTTGAGCTTCTGCACACAAATGCGTGGCTTCCGTCACCCATATCACGGGGTATGAACATCGCACTTGCATCGGCTACGGTGTTATAGTCATAAGTAAGCTTACCGTTGTTACCTCTTACGTATTTTCCGTCAACCTTCATACCGTAATAAAGCCCTTCAAAGCCCTCGTAAACATACACAGGCTCCAGCACCATATCGTCACTGTCTGTGATTATTTCAAGGTTTTTACCCAAAAATGCAAAATCCGAGTAGCTTTCGTTTATAACGGTTGTATTTTTACCGTTTGAAATAAGTGCTATTGTATCAAGCTTTTCAGCATTGGTTCTCGAATGTATAACCTGGCTTGTATAACGCTTTGTGCCATCTGTGATTACAATCTTGTATGTATCCGTTTCAGTATTGCCCCAGAAAACAATCTCATAGGTTTTATTAAGCTCAGCAGGGCACAAATCCACTGCACCTGCCGCATAGCTTCCGTTTCCCGCACCGTCACGGAAGGAAAAATTATCACCGTTAAAAAGCAGTATCGCACTGCTTGTTCCGTAGCTTAAAACGCCGTTATCGCTATCACCCAGGGCAATGGCATTATCGCCCTTTTTCCACAAGGTCACATCCATTTTTATCATATAATCGCCGCTGACTGCATCAAATGTTCTGTAGCCTACAACCTCATCTATTCTGTTTGCCTGCTGGTTGTCCGAGAAAATAGCATCGTCCTTTATGCCCTCTGCAGTCAGGGTCGATGTTACAGTGTTTACGGGTGCAAGGCTGTCCTTGTCCCATATAAATGTTTTTGTATAGCTTGTGTTCACGAAATTAATCGGAACGTCAACGCTTTCGCCCTCGCTCACCGCACTTGCCGCACGTACAAGCTCATCATTTGCATTGAAGGCTGCCACAAAAACCCTGTCGCCTGCCTCAATACCATTAACGTGAGCACTCATACGACCTGTTGCTTTGTAGCCTGTCCATACAACCTCTGCAGCCTCAATATTTACCGCAAAAAGCATAGATAAAATCAAAATTATACTTAAAACTTTTTTCATTTTTCATCACCTGAAAACAGTTTATCATTTTTCCCTTATTTATGCAACAAAAAAATGTCATCAAAGATGACATTTTTTTGTTATTACTTATAGCTTTTTACAAAGTGGCTTATAGCCTTTGTCTCCATACCTCTGTCAATGAGCTTTACAATTTCGTTTGAAAGAATAAGTCCGTCGCACTTAAAGCTTTCGTCCTTTGTCACAACGGGAATATCCTTCTTTGCCTTTACTGTTGAAATAAGCTTCTCCATGTCCTCAACGGTGTTTTCCGCTAAAGCCGTTGCATATAAAAAGCCCTTTGCATCCTTTACGATTTTTTCAATTCTGTCTTCGTCTGTGGGAGCAACTGCCATAATTATATACACGCCGTTTTTGTCTGCCTCACCCTTGAATTCTTCAACCTCTTCATAAGGCACATCGGGCATAATAATTGCATCAACTCCCGACAGTCTGCAGTTTTCAAAGAAGCGGTCAATACCATAGGAAAATACGGGGTTTGCATTTGTTATAATAACAACGGGAACCTCAGTATCCTTGCGAAGTCTCTTCACACAGTCAAAAATTGTGTCGGTGTTAACCTTGTTTTCAAGAGCCTTAATGTAAAACTCCTGAATTGTAGAATCCTCTGCAATTGGGTCAGAGAAGGGAATGCCTATTTCAATAAAATCCGCACCGCCCTCAATCATGGAAAGAATATATTCCTCTGTTTTTTCAATATCAATATCACCGGGTGTAATGAAAGCACCTAAAATGCCTTCCTTTTTAAGATTGTCAAGTCTGTTACTCATAAAGATTAACCCCCCTGTATCTTGCAATTGCCGCAACGTCCTTATCGCCTCTGCCGGAAAGACAGATAATTATAATATCATCCTTGCTCATTGTGGGTGCAAGCTTAATTGCATGTGCCACAGCATGGCTGCTTTCAATTGCGGGAATAATACCCTCTGTTCTTGAAAGGTATTCAAAAGCGTCAACCGCCTCCGTGTCTGTCACGGGAACGTATTCTGCTCTCTTTGAATCGTAAAGGTTTGCATGCTCGGGGCCTATACCGGGGTAGTCAAGCCCTGCGGAGATGGAGTAAACCTCATCAATCTGACCGTATTCGTTCTGACAGAAGTAGCTCTTCATGCCGTGGAAAATGCCCAGTTTACCCTTGGAAATAGTTGCCGCATGCTCCTTTGTGTCAATACCGCGTCCTGCCGCTTCACAGCCTATAAGACGAACAGATTCATCACCTATAAAGTTGTAGAACATACCCATGGCGTTACTGCCGCCACCCACACAGGCTAAAACAGCAGAGGGAAGTCTGCCTTCTTTCTCAAGTATCTGGCTTCTTGCCTCACGGCTTATAACGCTCTGGAAATCACGTACAATTGTGGGGAAAGGATGAGGACCCATAACAGAGCCTAAAACGTAATGTGTGTCGGAAATACGGTTGGTCCACTCTCTCATTGTTTCGTTAACCGCATCCTTTAATACCTGTGTACCGCTTTCAACAGCGTGCACCTTGGCACCTAAGAGCTGCATACGGTAAACATTGAGTGCCTGCCTTTCGCAGTCAATCTTACCCATGAAAATTTCACATTCCATATCCATAAGAGCTGCCGCAGTAGCAGTAGCAACGCCGTGCTGACCTGCACCTGTTTCGGCGATAACTCTCGTCTTGCCCATTTTCTTTGCAAGTAAAACCTGACCGAGCACATTATTGAGCTTGTGACTGCCTGTGTGGTTCAGGTCTTCTCTCTTTAAGTAAATCTTTGCACCGCCCAGGTCTTTTGTCATTTTTTCAGCATAGTATAACAAAGACGGTCTTCCTGCATAATTGTCAAGAAGCTCCTTTAACTCACGGTTGAACTGGGGATCGTCCTTATACTTATTGTACGCCTCCTCAAGCTCGTTAACCGCCTTCATCAGTATTTCGGGAACATACTGTCCGCCGTGAATACCAAACCTACCTTTTTTCACAAATACCAAATCCTTTCTTTACGGGGGTTAAAACTAAAAAAGCCCCCGATTGTTAAATACAATCAAGGACGAGATAAACCCGCGGTACCACCTTGTTTTACTCCATAGAGTACACCTTATGAGCACTAACATGCCCCTGCGATTAACGCTCGCACACGTCGCAGAATACTCAGGTTTCCCCTTTAATCCGCGCCCTCATCGGTCCATTTGACAAGCTGTTACTGCAAGGCTCTCAGCTACCCTCGCTCTCTGTGAGCACATATCCTGCCGTTATCTCCGAATCAACGGTTTATTTTCTTACTACATATAATACACAATTGTGCCTTTTTTGTCAACACTTTTTTTGTACACTATTTCAGCCCTAAAGAGTTGACAAAAACCTCTTTTCATTATAAAATAATGTAGATATTGAATGTCAATTTTTCAGGAGGTATCCAAGATGGTCAAAGCCATTCAGCATGCGATGCAATCCTTTGCAATTTCGGTAGTTACAGCCCTTGGCTTTTCAGCTGCAAGTGCCAACTATCTGTATGTTTTTTTAATCTCCATGCTCCCTATAATAGAGCTGAGAGGTGCAATCCCCGTAGCAACAGCTTTAGGGCTCGATCCCACTGTGAGCTACATAATTGCAATTATAGGCAACATCCTTCCCGTACCCTTTATACTGCTTTTCATTACCCCCTTCTGCAACGCGCTCAAGAAAACACGCCTTTTTCGCTGGTTTCCCGAGTGGCTTGAAAAAAAGGTTGAAAAGAACGAGGCAAAGGTTACAAGGTATAAGAATTTAGGCTTATTCATTTTCGTGGCAATACCCCTTCCCGGAACCGGTGCATGGACAGGTGCATTGGTAGCCTCCTTCATAGGCTACCGCTTCCGAGATGCCTTCCTTACAATTTCAGGCGGTGTTCTCACGGCAGGCGTTATCATGTCAGTTGGTTCACTTTTGGTTAAGTTTTTATTTGGTTTGTTCTGATTAGTTTACAGGAGGAAAATATTATGGAATTACAGAAGAAGTTATTTACATCTGAGTCTGTTACAGAAGGTCATCCCGACAAGGTTTGTGACATGCTCTCCGACAGCATTCTTGACGATATTTTAGCACACGACCCCTCTGCCCGTGTTGCCTGCGAAACATGTGCGGCAACAGGTCTTGTTATGGTTTTTGGTGAAATCACATCAACCCATCAGCCCGACGTAAGGCAGATAGTTCGTGACACAATTAAGGAAATTGGCTATACAGAGGGCGACATGGGCTTCTCCTTCGACTCTGTTGCAGTTTTAAACACATTAAACAAGCAGTCTGCCGACATCGCTATGGGCGTTGATAAGTCCCTTGAAGCAAAGGAAGGCGACACGAGCGAATTTGACACAGGTGCAGGCGACCAGGGTATGATGTTTGGCTATGCAACAAACGAAACAGAGGTTTATATGCCCATGCCCATCTACTATGCACAGAAGATGGCAAAACGCCTCACAGAGGTAAGAAAGAACGGCACTCTTCCCTACCTTCGTCCCGACGGCAAAACTCAGGTAACTGTTGAATACGACGGTGACACACCCAAGAGAATAGATGCAGTTGTTGTTTCCACACAGCACACAGCCGACACAACTCTTGAAACAATCAAGAAGGATATTACAGAGCACGTTATAAAGGCAACTATTCCCTCAAGCCTTATGGATGAAAACACAAAGCTTTTCATCAACCCCACAGGCAGGTTCGTAATAGGCGGTCCCCACGGTGACAGCGGTCTTACAGGCAGAAAAATTATTGTTGACACCTATGGTGGCTATGCTCCCCACGGTGGCGGTGCCTTTTCTGGCAAGGACCCCACGAAGGTTGACAGAAGTGCCGCTTACATGGCACGTTACATTGCCAAGAACCTTGTTGCAGCATCTCTTTGCGACAAGTGCCAGATACAGCTTGCATACGCTATCGGCGTTGCAAACCCCGTTTCAGTTCGTGTTGACACCTTCGGCACAGGCAAGTTAACCGATGATGCAATAAACGAAATTGTTCTTCGTGAGTTCGACCTTCGTCCTGCAGCAATTATCAAGCGTCTTGACCTTCGCCGTCCCATCTATAAGCAGACAGCAGCCTACGGTCACTTCGGCAGAAACGATGTTTCCCTCCCCTGGGAAATGCTTGATGCAGTAGATGCTCTTAAGAAATATCTTGATTAACCTCATTACCCCGATACTCATATAATGTATCGGGGTGAATTTAATTATGACCGATATAATTTTATCTGTCGCTTTAGTACTTATTGTAGCTTTTGTTATAGTTTTTTTGGCTTTTAAAAGTGACAATGCCACAGTTGTGTGCAAGGATTTATCCACCCTTATAAATAACGACTGTGTTGTAAAAATAAAAATCTGTAAAAGGAGGAAGGGCAAAAATGGAACTGGAAATAATTGAAGGCGAAGTCCGTGAAATCGTCTATTATAATGACGACAACTGCTACTGTGTGTTCGATCTGGACTTTTCTAAAAACCTCATAACCTGCGTAGGCAACATCCCCTTCCTCACAGCAGGGGAAAGGGTTCGCCTGGAGGGCAGATGGACAAGCCATCCCGACTACGGTGAGCAGTTCAAGTTTGAAAACTTTATCCGCACAATCCCCCAGAAGGTAAACGCCATAAGAACCTACCTTGCCTCAGGTGTCATCCCCGGCATACGTGAAGCCACGGCAATCAAAATAACCGACCGCTTCGGTGAAGACACATTGGAGGTTATAAAAAACGAGCCCGAAAGGCTCACCGCCATAAAAGGCATTTCCCTTGCCAAGGCACTTAAAATGAACGAGGCATTTTTAATCCGTCAGGATGCGGCAAACACCGTAATGTATCTTCAGCAGTTTGGTGTTACTGCAAAAATGGCTGTTAAAATACACAAAAAATTCGGCTCACTTGCAGTTGACCTTATAAAGGGCAACCCCTACACACTCTGCGACGAAATTTCGGGCATTGGCTTTAAAACAGCCGACCGTATCGCCTTTCAGATGGGTGTTGCAACCTCTCACCCCGGGAGGATTAAAAGCGGTATCCGTCATGCGTTAGGTGAAGCCGCACAGAACGGCCACACCTGCTACCCAAAAGCATCACTCATCCCCTACTGTGTTTCTCTTTTAGGCTGTGATGTGATAGACGTGGAAAACGGCTTTGCCTCACTTATTGACTCAGGCAGGATAGTTTACGAAAAAGCGACGGATTATTGCTACCTCACCCCCTTATACAACGAAGAGCTTTCCGTTGCCTCAAACCTTCTTACCCTCATCGGCAGAAGGCGTAAAAACCCGCCCTTCGATGTGGACATTGCCATAAAAGAGGCAAGCGAGGGCATAACCCTTTCCGAAAAGCAGTACGAGGCTGTAAAATGTGCCTGCAGGGAAAACATAACTATAATAACAGGCGGCCCCGGTACAGGTAAAACAACAATCATCAACACCATTTTACGTATAGCCTGCGATTTTGGCATGAGCGTAAGCCTTGCAGCACCTACGGGCAAAGCGGCAAAAAGGCTCAGTGAAGCCTGCAATGCGGAGGCAAAAACACTCCACCGCCTTTTAGGTCTTGACATTATTTCCGACAGTGACGAATTTACCTACACCAAGGACTCCAACGACCCTCTTTTATCCGACATTGTAATTGTGGACGAGGTCAGCATGGTTGACTTAAGCTTAATGAGTGCCCTTTTAAAGTCACTTAAAAAGGATGCAAAACTCATTCTTGCAGGAGATGCCGACCAGCTTCCCTCTGTTGGTGCAGGCAACGTTTTAAAGGACATTATCGACTCAGGCAAGTTCCCCGTAATAACCTTAACGGAGGTTTTCCGTCAGGCTCAGGAGAGCATGATAGTAACAAATGCCCACCGCATCAATTCAGGGCAATTACCAATCTGCAACATGAAGGAGAAGGACTTTTTCTTTATCCCCCGTTCAGCCTCAGATGCTGACACCACCATTGCGGATTTATGTGCAAAAAGGCTCCCGGGCACCTATTCCTATAACCCCCTTCGTGACATTCAGGTGCTTTGCCCCTCAAGAAAGGGCTCCACGGGCACGGTGGCACTTAATAACACCTTGCAGAAGTACCTTAACCCGCCACATCGTGAAAAGAAGGAAAAAAAGTACGGTGAAACACTTTTCCGCACGGGTGACAAGGTTATGCAAATCAAAAACAACTACAACATCCCCTTCCTTAACCTTAAAACAAATGATGAAGGTATGGGAATATATAACGGCGACATAGGTATAATAGCTGATATAAATACGCAAAAGGCATCTATGCTCATTGAGTTTGACGACGAAAGGCTTGTTGAGTATGAATTTGCATGGTTGGATGAGTTAGAGCTTGCGTATGCTCTTACGGTGCACAAGAGCCAGGGCTGTGAGTTCAAGGCTGTAATTTTATCTGTTTCCCCCACGGCACCAATGCTCTGTGTACGAAACCTTCTCTACACAGCAGTAACCCGTGCAAAGGAAATTGTTGTTTTAGTTGGCAGTGACGAAACCGTAGCAAAAATGGTTTCCAACAACCGCGAAACAAAGCGTTACAGCGGTCTGCCCATAAAGCTCAGAAAGGACTAAGCATGGCATTTTACGAAAAAATATTATCAATCCTTCTTCCTAAAAAATGTACCTTCTGCAGAAAAGTAATCAGCTATACAGACAAAACCTGTATCTGCCCTGACTGCAGGGAAAGCCTTCCCTATATCAAGGGTGCTGTCTGTGCAAAATGCTCTTCTCCACGTCACGAGGGCTCAATGCCCATCTGCAGCACCTGCCGTACCTACCGCCACCCCTTCTCGGGCTCCTTTACCCCTCTTTTATATGAGGGCTCTGCCCGTAAGGCAGTTTTAAACCTTAAGTTTCATAACAAGGAGCAATTCTGCCGAAGCTTCGCCTTTCTCATAGCGGATAAAGTCCTTAAAAAGGGCTTCCCTCATATCGATTTTATAACCTACATTCCCCTTTCCCCAAAGGGCTTAAGGGCACGAGGCTATAACCAGAGCGAATTAATCGCATCTGAATGTGGGAAAATACTTAACCTTCCCGTTATATCCACCTTAAAACGAATTAACGGCACCCCAAAGCAATCCTCTCTTTCCTTCAGTGAAAGACGTAAAAATCCAAAAAAGTCATTTTTCGGCAAGGATATAAAGCTTTCGGGCACCGTTCTTTTAATTGATGATATCTATACCACGGGCTCCACCTTAAGCCATACTGCCTCTCTTCTTTTAAAGATGGGCTGTGACAAGGTTTACATTGCCACTGTGGCACTAAAAAGCAAAAAATAAATTTTTCCATGTTTACTTTGCCTTAAAGCACATAAACTACTTATGTACCGTTTGGTACGAAAGGTGGATATGCGATGAAGGTAAAGGATATATGCTCATGCGAAACCTTAACCGTGTCTGCACAGGACACAGTTAAAGAAGCGGCAGTTAAAATGTCAAAGCACAACATCGGTGCACTTCCCGTTGTGGACTATTCAAACCGTGTTATAGGCATGGTTACCGACCGTGATATAACAATAAGGATAACTGCCGAAGGCAAGGATGCCTCCCGATACACCGTAGGCGATATAATGACGCACGACATCTCCTGCGTATGTATGGATGCTGACGTTGAAAGTGCAACAAAAATAATGAGCAAAGCAAAGGTAAGGCGTCTTCCCGTTGTGGACGACGGCAGAATTGTGGGCTTTGTTTCATTGGGCGACATTACCCGTACAGGTAAATTTGACATGGAAGCAGGCCATGCCCTTTGTGAAATTTCAAAGAACTCCTGCTGTAAAAGAAAATAAGTTTATTGACAGTCAAAAAAAAGCGGCTTTTGCCGCTTTTTTTGCATATAATCAGAACTGTACGTTCTGTGCTCTCTTTGCAATAATAAGTGCTTCCTGCACTGTGCAGTTACCCAAGGGGTTAATCTTTCCTTCGTCTGTACCCTTGATAAGACCTGCCATAACCATCATCTTAACAGAATTAAGTGCCCACGCGCTTATTTCCTTACCGTCTGCAAATGTGTCAACAGAGGGAAGATAATCCTTTACAGTCTCAAGGCTGAAGTTGGGAACAAGCTTTTCTGCAATACGGGAGAGCATAACACAAATCTGCTCACGTGTAACGCTCGCTTCGGGGCTGAACTCATTATCGCTCACGCCCTTTACAAGACCTAAGCCGTATGCTGTAACAACCAGGGGGTTGTTGCAGTCTGTGAAGGGATTTTCCACGCTCATTTCGGGCAATTCCATATCGGAAACTGCTGCGTAAATGTAGAGTGCAACAACTGCAAACTCTTCACGTGTGATGCTCTTTGCATAGTCAAGAGAGCCCATTGCGGACTTTAAAAATTCAGCCGCTCGATAGTCAACCTCACCTACTGCCCATTCGCTGGGTTCGTCCTGTGCAAAGCAGGTTGCACAAAGAGCAAATACCATTACCGTTGCCAGTAAAACCGCCATTACCTTTTTCATAAAAACCTCTCCTTTTGTATAAAATTAGTCTTCTTTATTGGCGTTGAACCTTAAATATTCGTTGATAAAGCCGTCAAGGTCGCCATCCATAACAGCACCTATGTTACCAACTTCAAAGTTTGTTCTGTGGTCCTTAACCATTGTGTAAGGATGGAACACATAAGAGCGTATCTGGCTGCCCCATGCAATTTCCTTCTGAACACCCTTGATGTCTTCAATCTTTTCCTTATGTTCAGCCTCGGCAATTTCAGCAAGCTTCGCCTTCAGCATCTTCATACACATATCCTTGTTCTGGAACTGGCTTCTTTCGTTCTGGCAGGCAACTGTAACGCCTGTGGGAATATGTGTAAGTCTTACTGCAGAACTTGTCTTGTTAACGTGCTGACCGCCTGCACCGGATGCACGGAAAACGTCCATCTTAATGTCCTCAGGGCGGATATTTACCTCAATTGTATCGTCAATGTCGGGCATAACCTCAACAGATGCAAAGGAGGTGTGTCGTCTGCCTGCAGAGTCGAAGGGTGAAATTCGAACTAAGCGGTGAATACCCTTTTCGCACTTTGCATAGCCGTATGCATTGTCGCCCTCAATAAGTATTGTTGCACCCTTGATACCTGCTTCATCACCGTCAATGTAGTCAATTGTAGAAACTGCAAAGCCTCTCTTTTCTGCCCACATCTGATACATACGAAGAAGCATGGAAGCCCAGTCCTGAGCCTCTGTACCGCCTGCACCTGCATGAAGTGTAATGATGGCATCGTTCTTGTCGTAGGGACCTGAGAGAAGTGTTTCAAGCTTTGTTGTTTCAATGTCGTTGCTTAATTTTTCAAAACCGCTCTTAACCTCGTCAAGGAAGCTTAAATCGTCCTCTTCCTCGGCAAGCTCAATAATTGTGAGCAAATCCTCTCTCTCACTGCCTATTTTTTCAAAGTGCTCAATTTTGCCCTTAAGCTGCTTGAGCTGCTTTAAAACCTTCTGGCTTTTTTCCATGTCGGAATAAAAGTCAGGGTTCATTGTTTCCTTTTCCATCTCTTCTGCCTGTTTTCTTACATTTTCGATACCCAGCGATTTGCCGAGCTCTTCAATTTCATCCTCCAGCGCATTAAGAGATAATTTATACTGATCGTATTCTACCATTTGTATCTCATCCCTTCCGATGTCTTACTCGTTCAAGCCACAGCACTGCTTATACTTCTTACCGCTTCCGCAGGGGCAGGGGTCATTTCTGCCAACCTTGGGAGCAGTGCGTCTTACGGGCTGTGCCTTCTGGGGTGTATCACTGCCTCCGTTTGTGGTAGCCTTTCTAAGGTCAGGCCCCTTCATCTCGGGCATTTTTTCCTCGCCTGCTTTTGCATTCTTAACAGCCTCAGCCACCCTCACGTTCATTGCAGGAACAACGCTCATAACATATTTTACAGTATCCTCCTGCATTAATGCAACCATTTCTTCAAACATGTCAAAGCCAATCATCTTGAACTCATCAACAACGTTGTGGTTGCCGTAGGCACGGAGCCTTATTTCGTGCTTTAATTCGTCCATTGCGGAAACGTGCTCAATCCAGTGGCTGTCAACAGCCTTAAGCATAATTTTTCTTTCAATTTCACGCATCCTGTCGTAGCCGAATAATTCCTCCTGCTCCTTGTATCTTTCCTCTGCCTTACGGAGCATTTCACGCCTTATATCCTCACGGTCAAGCTTATTTATATCTCTTGACTGCAAATCAATAATGCCCTTTTTATGGAAAATCTGCTCGCAGTATTCCTCAAACTCAGCCATCAGCCAGTAATCGGCATGCTCATCGTTAAGATACTTTACAATAGCAGAATCTATGAGCTTTTCAATCATCTTTTCGATTGAACCTTTGATGTTTCCGCCATTCAATACTTCTCTTCTCTGGTTGTAAATAATAGTTCTCTGTGTATTTACAACGTCGTCATACTGAAGCACATTCTTACGCATGTCGTAGTTTCTGCCTTCAATATTCTTCTGAGCATTTTCAATAACGCCGGAGAGAATTTTTTCGTCAATAACATCGTCCTCGTCAATCTTCATGGTGGTGAGCATTCTCTTCACTCTGTCACCGCCGAAAAGACGAAGCAAATCGTCGTCAAAGCAAACGAAGAACTTTGCCTTACCCGGGTCACCCTGTCTGCCGCTTCGACCCTGAAGCTGATTGTCAATACGTCTCGACTCATGGCGTTCAGTACCTAAAACGTACAGACCGCCTGCAGCGATAACCTCAGCCTTTTCAGGCTCAATTTCCTTCTTGTATTCCTCGTAATACTTTGTATAGGCTTCTCTTGCACGAAGGATTTCCTCGTCGTTTGTTTCGGCATAGCCTGTTGCCTCAACAATCAGTTCACCCGAAAAGCCTTCCTTTTCCATTCTGTTCTTTGCCATATATTCAGCATTACCGCCCAGTATAATGTCGGTACCTCTACCTGCCATGTTTGTGGCAATTGTAACCGCACCCTTTTTACCTGCCTGAGCAATAATCTGTGCTTCAGCCTCATGATACTTGGCGTTGAGCACTCTATGGGCAATGCCCTCTTTCTTTAATTCTCTCGATAATTCTTCACTGCTTTCAATTGTTGCCGTACCAACAAGCACGGGTCTTCCGCTTTGTGAAGCTTCCTTGATTTCTCTCACAATGGCACGGATTTTGCCATTATGTGTCATATACACAGCATCGTTACAGTCCTCACGGATAACGGGTGCATTTGTGGGTATTGCCACAACGTCCAAAGAATAAATACCTCTGAATTCCTCTTCCTCTGTAAGGGCAGTACCTGTCATACCCGAAAGCTTATCGTACATTCTGAAGTAATTCTGTACCGTAATTGTGGCAACGGTTCTGCTTTCGTTACGTACATTCAGCCCTTCCTTCATTTCAATAGCCTGATGCAAGCCGTTGGAATATCTTCTTCCGTAGGAAAGTCGGCCCGTAAAGCTGTCAACAATGATAACCTCATCGTCCTTCACAACATAGTCTGTGTCAAGCTTCATAACACCGTGAGCCTTTATCGCCACGTTGATGTGGTGTACAATGCTCATGTTGTTGGGGTCAGCAAGGTTTTCAATGTTAAAGAACTGCTCTGCCTTCTTTGTACCTCGCTCTGTAAGGGTTGCACTCTTTGCCTTTTCGTCAACAATATAGTCACAGTCAAGGTTAACGCTTTCCGTTTTCGAGTCGAAGGACTCAAACTTCATAACCTTAAGCCCTCTTACGAACCTGTCAGCCGCCATGTAAAGAGCGTCTGCCTCAGCCTCGGGTGTGCTTATAATGTGAGGTGTTCTGGCTTCGTCAATAAGGATAGAGTCAACCTCGTCCACAATAGCGTAGTTATACTCTCTCTGTACAACGTCCTCCTTTGAGGTTCTTAAGTTGTCCCAGAGGTAGTCAAATGCAAGCTCACTGTTTGTACCGTAGGTAATGTCGGCTTTATATGCTTCTTTCTTTTCCTCCTGGGTTCCCTGAGGGATAATGAGCCCTACAGTAAGCCCAAGGTAGCGGTAAACCTTACCCATCCACTCGCTGTCACGCTTTGCAAGGTATTCGTTTGCAGTTACAATGTGAACACCCTTGCCCGTAAGTGCATTAAGGTATGCAGGAAGGGTTGCAACCAAAGTTTTACCTTCACCTGTTTTCATTTCGGCAATTCTTCCCTGATGAAGAATAATACCGCCAATAATCTGTACGGGGAAATGCTTCATTCCCAATACTCGCCAGCTTGCTTCTCTTACAGTTGCAAATGCCTCAACAAGCAAATCGTCAAGGGTCTCGCCACCTGCAAGCCTTTCTTTGAATTCTTTTGTTTTGCCCTTAAGCTCATCTTCACTTAATCGGGAATACTCCGCCTCAAGTGCAAGCACCTTTTCCTTTAAGGGCTCTATTTTTTTAACCTCTCTTGATGAATAATCACCAAAGAGCTTTGAGAAAAATCCCATTCATATCACCATTCAAACTTATTTAACGGATAAAAACCCATTATTTTTTATTTTAACATAAGTATAACACCATGTCAAATTAATAAACAATTAATTATATAGCCTTTGTTTCCTCACCAAGCCATACCTTTTCTTCTTCTGTAAGATAGGGCGAAAGCTTTTCATATACATTCTTATGGAAAGCATTAAGCCAATTTATTTCCTTATCTGTCATAAGGCTCTTGTCAATTGCACGTGTGTCGATGGGGCAATAGGAAAGCATATCAAAGCCGTAAAATTCGCCGTCGGAGGTTTCCATCTTCTTTACCACAACAACGTCGTTTTCTATTCTTATGCCGTACTTTCCTTCCACATACACACCGGGCTCAATTGTTGCATTCATACCAATTTCAAAGGGGTATGTATATCTCATGCGGGGGCCAAAGCCCTGAGGGCCTTCGTGCACATTCAAAAGGAAGCCCACCCCGTGACCTGTACCGCACTTGTAGTCAATGCCTTCATTCCACAAATACTGACGGGCAAGAATGTCAAGACAGCTGCCTGATGTGCCCTTCATGAAAATGGCAGAGCAAAGGGCAATGTTACCCTTCAATGTAAGAGTATATGCCTTCTTTTCTTCCTCCGATATTTCGCCTAATACAAGGGTACGTGTAATATCTGTTGTGCCGTCATAGTACTGACCGCCCGAGTCAATAAGAAGCATTCCTTCCTTGTGAAGCACGGCACTGTTTATTTCATCGGGTGAATAGTGCATCATTGCCGCATTACCTTTATATGCCGCAATAGTGTCAAAGCTTGCACCCAAATTACCCTCCATTTTGCCTCTTTCCTCTAAAAGAAGGTGGCAAACGTCTCTTTCTGTCATGCTGCCGTCAGGTGCATTATAAATCTTGTAAAAGCTCTTTACAAGTGCCACACAGTCCTTAATGTAGGCATTTTTAAGGTTTTTGTTTTCAACCTCGTTCTTTACAGCCTTCATGTTTTCAATAAAGTCGGCTGTTTCCTTAACTGTGCATTTTGCAGCAGTGTAGAGCATGTAGTTTGTCGCTGCCGCCTTAAGTGCCACGGTTTCCTTTTCGTCAATAGTGGCAACATCTGTATAAATATCATCATAGGGCTTTATTGTAACACCGTTTTTCTCAAGGTATGCCTTAACAGTATCTGTCACCTGCTTTTCTGCCACATAGAAGCACGCCTCACTCTTTGTTACAAGAGCGTAGGAAAGTGCAAAGGGACAGCAGTGCACATCGTTTGCACGCACATTGTAAAGCCACATGATATCGTCAAGGGTGTTTGTAACAAAGGCTGTTGCACCACACTCTTCAAACTTTTCACGAAGCCTCTCTACCTTGCTCTGTGCACTCTCACCCGTATATTCCTCACCAAGCACAAAAAGCTCTGTATAGGGAAGACTGGGTCTTCCTTCCCAAATGTATGACAAATCGCAGTCTGTAACAAGCTCAATGCCCTTCTTTGTAAATTCTCTCTGTATGTTTGTAACAGCACCCTTACTGAAGAGCTTTGCATCAATACCAACCTTATCACCCTCAGTGAGCTCTTCACAGAAAAACTGTATATAGCTTATAACACCGGGTTCATATGCCCTGTACAGTACGCATTCACTGCCGCTAAGCTCATTTTCTGCCTGAATATAGTATCTGCCGTCTGTCCACAAACCGCTTTTTTCCATTGTAAGTGCAAAGGTGCCTGCACTGCCCGTAAAGCCACTTATCCAGTGACGGAAACGGTAATAATCTGCCACATATTCCGAAATATGAGGGTCACCCGTGGGCACAATGTAGCCCTTAAGGTCACTCTTTTCCATCTCTGCTCTCAAAAGAGCTATCTTTTCATCAGTTGTCATAACAATCGTCCTTTCTGTCGCCTTCCTCTCAGGCTCCCTCTTTGAGGGAGCTGTCGGCAAAGCCGACTGAGGGAGTGTTG
The DNA here is from genome assembly GCA_017440585.1 of Clostridia bacterium. Classification (GTDB taxonomy): domain Bacteria; phylum Bacillota; class Clostridia; order UMGS1883; family UMGS1883; genus RGIG1927. The sequence continues at coordinate 17,848 of JAFSGW010000073.1, forward strand.
CAATATAAAACAAATCCTGCTTAGTCCAGTCTCAATTGAGGCACCGCATTCAGATCAAGGTCGCCTCTTATGCCCTTAATGTAGTTAAGGTAGCCTGCGCAGGAAATCATAGCACCGTTGTCTGTACACAAATCAATGGGCGGGCAATAAAACTCCATATTATTTGCCTTTGCCGCATCCTCCATCATCTTGCGAAGGAAGGTATTTGCCGCAACACCGCCTGCAAGTGCAATTTTGTCGCAGTTAACACTCTTTGCCGCCTCAACGGTGTTTTCAACCAAACAATCGCACACAGCCTTCTGGAAGCTTGCCGCAACGTCTGCCTTATTAATTTCGTTACCGTTCTGCTCTTCCTTGTGCACATAGTTTATAACAGCTGTTTTAACACCGGAAAAGCTGAAGTCAAAGCCATGCTTTGGTCTTGGGAACTTTATTGCCTGAGGGTCCCCCTCTTCGGCAAGCTTATTAACCTTAGGTCCACCGGGGTAGCCTAAGCCCAAAACCCTTGCCACCTTGTCAAAGGCTTCCCCTGCCGCATCGTCATGGGTCTGCCCCAGTATTTCAAACTCGTGATAATCCTTCATGTGAAGAATGTGGCTGTGACCACCCGATGCCACAAGGCACACAAAGGGAGGCTTTAAGTCCTTATGTGCAATATAATTTGCCGCAATATGTCCCTGAATGTGGTTAACGGGCACAATGGGCTTAGAAAGGCCGTATGCAAGTGCCTTTGCCGCACTTACGCCCACCAAAAGTGCACCCACCAATCCCGGTGAATATGTAACCGCAACAGCATCAAGCTCCTCTTTTGTAATCCCTGCCTTTTTCAATGCCTCGTCAATAACCCATATTATTTTATCAATATGCTTTCTCGAAGCAATCTCGGGCACCACACCGCCGTAAAGGGTGTGTATATCTATCTGCGAATATACAACGTTACTTAAAACCTCTCGTCCGTCAAGGGTAACAGATGCCGCAGTTTCATCGCAGGATGTTTCTATTCCCAATATATATGCCATAATATCACTCCCTTATAAGTGTAAATCCATCAGTATTGCATCACAAAGGGGGTTTTTATAATAGTTTTTCCTTACCCCCACCTCGGTAAAGCCAAGGCTTTTATAAAGCCCTGTTGCCGCAATGTTGTCGCTTCTCACCTCTAATGTAAAAAGCTCAACTCCGTCCTTTTTTGCCGCGTCTGTAATTTCACAAAAAAGCTTTTTTGCAAAGCCCTTACCTCTGTGCTCCTTTTTTGTTGCAACAGAAATAATCTGTCCTTCCTCAAAAACCTTTTCAAAGCTCACAAATGCCATAAGCTTATCCTCAAAAAGCCCGTAGCAGTAATAGCTTTCCCGCAAAATATCCTTTTCCATGGTTTCTTTTTTCATAGGGTCCGTGAAAGACTCTTCCTCTATTTTATAAATTTCATCAATATCCTCAATACTGCATCTTCTTACAATCATTTCAGTTTCTCAACAATTCTTTCAATATAATTATAAAGCTCTTCTGCCACAGCCGTATACACCTCTTCATCCCTGCCGTAAGGGTCGGCAACATCGCCTCCGCCTGCCGCTTCGCCTATTGTGAAAACCTTGCCCTCAGCCTCGGGCACAACGGAACAAACGGTAAACTTGTGCCCACGGGTCATGCAAAGCACCAGATCCGCCTCTTTAACATCCTCCACAGTAAGCTGTGTGGATACATGCTCTGTAATATCAATGCCCATTTTTGCCATAGCCTTAATGGCATTTTCGCTTGCCTTACCGCCTTCGGCACTTATCCCGCGGGAAATTGCCCCCTCTGAAAGGCTGTTATATATACCCTCCGCCATGGGGCTTCTGCAGGTATTGCCCGTGCAGACAAATAAAACCTTTTTCATATTACCCTTCCTCCGGCAGCCTTTAAAAGTCTGTTACGTATAGCCGTGCCCATACCCTTGTTTTCGGGGAGTGAGGCAAAAACCGTCTTTATGCCTTCCTCATCAGCCCGTCTTAAAAGGTAAAAGAGTCTTGCCGCATAGTCGTTATCGTTTTCACCTGCAGACAAAAATCTGCAGCCTTCCGCCTTATCACGGTATTTTTCATAGGTAATAACACCAACATTATCACCCTTCATTTCCGCCTTAAAGTTTTCCGTGTCGGCAATTGCAAAAACCTCTGCATCGGGGCTGTAGTGCACATATTTCATACCGGGGCACTTTGGTGCGTCGGCGTATTCACCGCCGTATATACCTTTTCCGCAAACCGAAACAATATCCTCTAAGGTTACTGCACCGGGGCGTAATATAACGGGCACCTCCCCCGTCATATCCACAACGGTGGACTCAACCCCTATTGAGCATTCTCCCCCGTCAATAATCATATCAACCCTGCCGTCCATATCCTTTTTGCAGTGCTCAAAGGTTGTGGGGCTCGGACTGCCCGACAAATTTGCCGAGGGTGCCGCAATGGGCGTACCTGCAAGGCGGATAAGCATATTTGCAATGCTGTGGGAGGGCATACGTATGCTTACGGTGTCAAGCCCTGCGGAAATAATATCGGGCACACCGCTTTTTCTTTTAAGTATAATTGTCAATGGACCTCCCCAGTAAGCCTCCATAAGCTTTTTCGCGTCGGGTGTAACATAATCCGTAAGCTTCATTGCCTCATCCATGTGGGCAATATGGCTTATAAGAGGGTTATCCGAAGGTCTGCCCTTTGCAAGGTATATTTTTTTCACGGCATCCGGATTAAAGCTGTCGGCACCCAAGCCGTACACAGTTTCCGTGGGGAAAGCCACAAGTCCCCCATGCTTTATACACTCTGCCGCTTCCCTTATTGCCCCTTCATCGGGGGCAAATGGGTCTGTTTTTATATAAGTAGTTTTCATAACCATTACCCTCAAACATTCAAAAAGAAGTATCAATTGAATCAACTGATACTTCTTTTTTTATTTGCTTAAATCCAAATTCTCTGTTATGACTCGCTTCTTCCGTAGCCGTAATAGGAATAGTTGTACTTCTTGCTGTAGCCACCGGGAAGGATAGATGTATCGGAAACATTGTTGAATACGAAACCGATAATTTCCGCCTTTGACTGGCTTATGTCATTCACAACGCTGATTACGTCATCAACATTTGCACAGTTCTGTCTTACAACAAGAATACCCGCGTCTGTATATTCGGAAATAATAGCCGCATCTGTGAAAAGCTGTGAGGGCGGTGTATCGATGATGATATAGTCGTAAGCATCGCGCAATACATCAAGAACCTTCTTTAAGCCCTGAGTGGAAAGCACCTCGGAGGAATTGCCCACAGCCTTAAGACCGCCGATAATATCAATGTTATACTTCTTAACGTTTACGATAGCACTTTCAACAGAAGCCTTGCCTGTGATAACGTCAATTGCAGGAACCTTTATCTGATCCTTGGAGTCAACAACAATGGCAACAGCAGGCTTACGAAGGTCGCAGTCGAGCATGATAACCTTGTTTCCGTTCTGTGCAAGGGAAATTGCAATGTTTGCCGCAACAGTTGTCTTACCTTCGTTTTCCATGGCACTTGTTATAAGAATTGCCTTACACTTGTTCTTCTTGGAGAAACGCTCAATCTTTGTACGCATAGACTTATATGTTTCGCTGAACACAAAGCCTGTCTTCTTATTTGTAACGAGCATGGGCTCATGCTCAATCTTTTTGCCGTTCTTACCCTTCTTGCCCTTCTTCTTGTTAAGCTCAACATGAGGCACGGAGCCTATAAGGCTTATATCAAGCTTTTCTGTAAGAGCCTGAGGAGTCATAACAACCTTTCTCAAAAGTTGCATTACAACAACCACAGCCGCCGCAAGGAATAAGCCTGCCATAAGTCCCAAAGCACCCATTTTGAAAAGGTTACTGTTTGCATCGGGCATAACGGGAGGAAGGGGTGATTCAAGTGCGTCAAGGCTTCCCGAGCGAACAGTTTCCTTTGCCTTTTCGGGAAGGTAAAGGCTTATCGCCTTGGCAATGCTGTAGCTCTTCTGGGGGTCTTCACTTCTTACCACAACCCGCATGATGTTGGAGTCTTCGTAAAGGCTTGAAGAAATGTATTTCTTTATGTCCTCTTCAATTCCCGTTTCAGCCTTCACTCTCTGAATAAAGTCATGGCTCTTTATAACGTAGGAATAAGTATTTGCAAGATATCCCGCAACAATGAATTCCCTGTCGGTAATTTCAATTGCTGCATTTGTTGAGTTCACAACATAGCTGATGCTTGAGGAATACTGGGGCACATATGTAGCCGCGGCAAAAATAACGCCTATAAGGGCACATATCAGGCCACATGCCACAATTGCCTTCCACTTTTCCAAAAGGCATCTTATCAGTATCATTATCTCTATACTGGATTCGTTTTCATCATACATGGTTTTTTCGTATGTCACATTATCTCCTCCTGCCCATACTCTTCGTGTTGTATCATAATAATTATAGCCTTTTTTGCACCTAAAGTCAAGCACAAGCCCTTCATTGGGGGAGTTTTTTTGTTTGCAACAAAAAAGTACAATATATTGTGTTTTGCTATTGACAAATGCACAACATTTATATATAATTCAACATGGACAACTAATAAGCTATATATACATATGGAGGAAAATAAAATGAAAGTTATTAAGAGAGACGGCTCCACCGTTGACTTTGACCGTTCCAAAATAGCCATCGCTATAAGGAAGGCAAACAATGCGGTTGACGAACCCTACCGCATTACTGAAGATAAAATCGAAGAAATCGTATCGGATATCGAATCAATGCACCGCCAGAGAGTGCTTGTTGAAGACATACAGGATATGGTGGAATCACGCCTTATGGAGGCAGGCAAGTACGAGCTTGCCAAAACCTACATTATCTACCGTTATAACCGTGCCCTTGTGCGTAAGGCAAACACAACGGATGAATCTATCCTCAGCCTTATCAAAAACTCCAACAAGGACCTTATGGAGGAAAACTCCAACAAAAATGCAGTTATGGCGGCAACACAGCGTGACCTTATTGCAGGCGAGGTAAGTAAGGACTTGACAAAGCGTATACTTCTTCCCGAGCACATTTCCAGGGCACACGATGAAGGTGCAATCCATTTCCACGATGCGGACTATTTCCTTCAGCCCATTTTCAACTGCTGTCTTATAAATATAGGCGACATGCTTGACAACGGCACCGTTATGAACGGTAAGCTTATCGAAAGCCCCAAGAGCTTCCAGGTAGCCTGCACAATCATGACACAGATTATTGCTTCTGTTGCCTGTGGTCAATACGGCGGACAGAGTGTTGACGTTTCCCATTTAGGTAAATACCTCAGAAGAAGCCGTGAAAAGTTTGTCCGTCAGCTCACAGAACAGTTCGGTGAAACACTGGATATGGACACAATCAACAAGATTGTTGACCAGAGGCTTAACGATGAATTAAAGAGCGGTGTACAGACCATTCAGTATCAGATCAACACTCTCATGACAACCAACGGTCAGTCCCCCTTCGTAACACTCTTCTTAAACCTTAAGGCAAACGATGAGTATATTGAAGAAAATGCAATGATCATCGAAGAAATTCTTCGTCAGAGGTATGAGGGCATCAAGAACGAATGCGGTGTTTATGTAACACCTGCCTTCCCCAAGCTTATCTACGTTTTAGACGAGCACAACTGTCTCAAGGGCGGTAAGTATGACTATATCACACGTCTTGCGGTAAAGTGCTCCGCAAAGCGTCTTTATCCTGACTATATCTCCGCAAAGAAAATGCGTGAAAACTATGAAAACAACGTGTTCTCCCCCATGGGCTGCCGCAGCTTTCTTTCTCCCTGGAAGGACGAAAACGGAAACTACAAGTTCGAAGGCAGATTCAATCAGGGCGTAGTATCCTTAAACCTTCCCCAGATCGGTATTCTTGCCAAGGGCAACGAGGAAAAGTTCTGGGAAATCCTTTCTGAAAGGCTTCTTCTTTGTAAGGAAGCACTTCTCTGCCGTCATCAGGCATTGGAGGGCACAATTTCCGACACAAGCCCCGTTCACTGGCAGTACGGTGCAATTGCCCGCTTGGAGAAGGGTGAGGTTATCGACAAGTACCTCCACGACGGCTACTCCACAATTTCTTTAGGCTACATCGGTCTTTATGAGGTTACAAAGCTTATGTGCGGCACAAGCCACACAGAGGGCGAAGGTGCAGAATTTGCAATCAGCCTCATGAAGCGTCTCCGTTCAGCCTGCGAAGAATGGAAGGCAGAAACAGGCTTGGGCTTCGGTCTTTACGGCACACCTGCAGAAAGCCTCTGCTACCGCTTCGCACGTATCGACAAGGAACGCTTCGGCACAATTGAGGACGTTACCGACAAGGGCTATTATACAAACTCTTATCATATCGATGTTCGTGAGGATATTGATGCCTTTTCTAAGTTCGAATTTGAAAGCCAGTTCCAGAAAATATCCTCAGGCGGTGCAATCAGCTATATCGAAATTCCCAACATGCGCCACAACCTTCCCGCACTTGAAACCATCGTAAGGTTTATCTACGACAACATTCAGTATGCTGAATTCAACACAAAGAGTGACTACTGCCACGTATGCGGCTACGACGGTGAAATCATGATAAACGACAATTTAGAGTGGGAATGTCCCTCCTGCCACAATAAGGACCAGAAGAAAATGAACGTTACACGCCGTACCTGCGGTTATTTGGGCGAAAACTTCTGGAACGTGGGCAAAACAAAGGAAATCAAGTCCCGCGTACTCCATCTGTAATTGAGGTGCTGTTATGAATTATGCCACAATAAAAAAGCACGACGTAGCAAACGGCCTCGGCGTAAGGGTTTCACTTTTCGTCTCCGGCTGTACACACCACTGTAAGGGCTGTTTCAACCCCGAAACCTGGGACTTTAACTATGGTAATGAGTTCACGCCTGAGGTTCAGGAGGAAGTAATAAAAGCGCTTTCTCCCGACTATATTTCAGGGCTTTCCCTTTTAGGCGGTGAACCCTTTGAGCCCTCCAACCAGGTAGCTCTTGCCCCCTTCCTCACCCGTGTGAAGACGCTTTACCCCGATAAGGACATATGGTGCTATTCAGGCTATAACTTTGAAAGCGATATGTTAACAGGTAAATTGGGCGACTCCTCCGTTACCGACGAAATGCTCAGAAATATTGACATTTTGGTGGATGGTGAATTTGTGGAAGCACTTAAGGATATTTCTCTCCGTTTCAAGGGTTCTTCTAATCAGAGAATTATCGACGTACAGAAATCACTTGAAACAGATAACCTTGTTTTATGGAGCGAGGAGAGCAATATTGACCGCAAGGATATAGCAGGCGGAAGCGTTGACTGCTGCGGCTGCGGTGAATAAGAAAGGACTACCGTTATGACAAACGTAAACATAAAAAAGCTTAACCCCAACGCAACAATCCCCACCTACGGAAGTGAATATGCAGCAGGCTGTGACCTTTATGCCTGCCTTGACGAAGCCGTTACAATCAATCCTCACGAAACTGTTTTAATAAAAACAGGTCTTGCACTTGAGGTTCCCGTTGGCTATGCAGGCTTAATATATGCCAGAAGCGGTCTTGCTTCAAAAAGAAACCTTGCTCCTGCCAACAAGGTAGGCGTGGTGGATGCTGACTATCGTGGTGAGGTTATGGTTGCACTTCATAACCACGGCACTACTCCCCAGGTAGTTGAACATGGCGAAAGGATTGCCCAGATGGTTATTGCACCCTTCCTTCAGGTAAGCTTCATTGAAACCGAAACCCTTTCCGACACAGTCCGTGGCGAAGGTGGCTTCGGCAGTACCGGGACGAAATAATCAGCAATGAGCAATTAGTAATGAGTAATTAGTAATTAACGTAAATAACCCTGTTGCATTTTTGCAACAGGGTTATTTTTGATTTACTCGTGGGCATTGAGCATCCTTGCAAGTATCACAATTCGGATACCCTCCAAATTTAACACAACACATCAGATAATCACATTCATCACATAGGGTGAGGGGAGTTGAACCCCATATGCCCTTTCCTTGTTAAAATTGCGTCTTTTCGGTTTGTCGCTTTTGAAAGGCGCCAGCCTATCGGCAAGCTCCGCACCAAAAATCCATCAATTTTTCCTAAGGAAAGGGTCGCAGAGTTTTAATCGAGCAAATTTTTTGTCAGAGGATACTAAAAGCGGAGACTATACTGACGTATAGTCGAGCATTTTTGTGCCCTATGGCGGAAAATTTGCCGATTAAAACCATATTGGGTTCGACTCCCCTCACCTTAGACATTCAATTGCATTTCCGTTTGCATCAGCATGCAAACCATTGTACAAACAGTCTTTTCCGCTATTCCCCGGCATAAAGGCTATCCTCGCACCATTATTTATCATATCCCCACCCCTTTATATACGTTTTCATTATATAATGTATTAGTCTATATGTAAAGAGGAATATTAAGATATTATCTCATTAAAATATAAGTTATGGAGAGATATCTTATGATTAAATTAAGAGCATTGGAATTATTGGAGAAAAACGGCAAAACAAAATATTGGTTGTACAAGCAGTTGGGCATGAGTTATCAGAATTTCAGCAAAATGGTTAACAACGAAACAAAATCCATCCGTTATGAAAACATTGAAACCCTTTGTCTTTTATTCAATTGTACTCCCAATGAGCTTTTTGAAATAACCGAGGATTAATAAAATAAATGAGCGTGTGATTATCACACGCTCGTTTTTTTAAAATCCCATATTTTCTATAAACAAATCCTGAAAGTATACATCGGTAGCTAAATCAACATATTCTGCCATTTTTGTAAAACGTGACAAATCGTTCTTTTCAGTGGCATACTTTGCAATGCCAAGAAGACAGCTGTTATTCACTCCCACCGTCTTTCCTTCGCATTCCTTCGGCAAAAGCCCCACGTTTAAAGCATTGTTAAAGTTAATTTTTGCAGAAATGCCTCCTGCAACATAAACCTTATCAATACTTTCAAAGCCAATTCCTGCTTTTTTTGTAAGTGCCTCCATTGCGGAGCATATTGCACTCTTTGCCAGCTGAAACTGCCTTACGTCCCCTTGTGTGATGCTTACTCCGTCTTTAAGAGGGTACTCGCCTTCTTCCATAAAGCCCGTTTCGTCAATAACTTCATGCCTTTTCATTATTGCCATAGCATCAATAAGCCCGGTGGCACAAATGCCTTTAGCCTCACCATTACCTACAACCATACAGCCGTATTCCGTGCAGGAGTATATTGCACCCTCTGTTGCGCTCATACCGCAGGATATATTTACCCCTTCAAAACAGGGACCTGCAGCTGCCGCAGTGCAGTAAAGCTTATCCTTTGAATAAAGCACAACCTCAGCGTTTGTACCCAAATCCACAAGGAAATTGTACTTTCCGTCCTCAGGCTCTTTTACATAGCCAAGCCCTGCTACAACATCCGCACCTACAAAGGCAGAAATGCCCTCCGTAAGGATAACCTCTCCTGCCTTTTCAATGCCCACAGCCTTCCCGTGAATTGTTTTTTCTTCAATAAAAACGGGTGTATAAGGTGCTTTGCCCATGGAAGAGGGGTCTGTACCCGACAAAAGGTGTAGCATAGTTGTGTTGCCTGCCACATAAAGCTTATCCGTAAAGGCAATGCCAAGAGATTCAATCATAGAGTTGATTTCATCCGTAACAGCCCTTTTAAGCTCCTCTGTTCCGTTTTTTGAGGCGTACTCAATCCTCGACATAACGTCTGCAGCAAATGCTCTCTGAGGGTTGTTTCTTGTAACGGTTTTTATAATCTTCCCATCGTCGGAAACAAGTGCAAGGACCATTGTTGTAGTGCCAAGGTCAAGGCAAAGACATGTGTTTCCAGATGTTTCTTCCGTACCTTCCTCCGTAGTGGTGGCAATTGCTCCCTCACGGGGTATTTCAACCAAAATATCGCCCTCCACCACATAACGGCAGGACAAAACCGCCTCTCCGTTAACCAAAACTGTGCACTTACCGCACACACCACGTCCTCCGCAGGGGTGCTCAAGCCTTTCCCCCTTTGCCATAAGCACACGGGACAAAACCTCGCCCTTGGTAGCTTCAAGTATTCTTATGTTTTCGCCATCCGAAACGGTAATTTTACACATAAAGCATCTTAACCTTTTCAAAATATGTATCTATGTTTTCCCAGGATGCATCGTAAGGAATGTCACAGCCCGAGGAAATCATAAAGTTATCAAACTTTCCGCACTTGTCAAAAAGTGCCTGCACGGCATTTTCAATTTCCTCTTTTGTTCCCGAGCGGAAAAGCACAGGGTTAACATTACCCATAACAATGCAATCCTTGGGCATAAGCGGAATAATGTCCGCCATATCGATTGCGTTACCGAAATGGTAAATATCCGCACCAAGCCCTCCTATGGACTCTGCCATTTTAACAACATTATCACCGCAGTTGTGATAGCAGAAAACAAAGCTTTCGTCTTCTACCTCGTCAATAATCCTTTTCACAAAGGGTATGGAAAATTCGTCATTTAAATCAGGTGACAAAAGTCCTGCCGCAGGCTCTGCCATAACAACACCGTCTGCACCTGCTTCCTTAAATGCCTTTATATACTTAATGATAAATTCCGTAGCCTTGTCTAAAAGCACCTTTACCTCATCGGGGCTTTCAAAGCATTCCATCATTAATTCTGTCATGTCAAAAAGCCTGCCTGCCAATGAATAAGGGCCAATAACACCGCAAAACACGGGTGTGGATTCAATTTCTGCCTTTGCAAGGCGTACCGCCTCTGTATAAACGGGGCATCTGCCTGCATCAATAGAGGGCACCTCTATACCTTCCGCATCGCAAATATCGGAAATAACCCCCTCTGTTACAGTAGGTATTTCCCCCTTTGAAAAAGCAATCTTTGCACCGAATGCCTCTGCCTCAACAGACAAATCCATCATGCTGAGAGATACCGCCACGGGGCATCTTTCAACAATTTTCTTCATGCCCTCCTTCTGTGAAGCTGACGATGTAACAATCTCGTTAACGCTCACCCCTGTCAGCTGTGCCGAGGGGAAGGATAAAATGGGCATGGTTTTTGCCTTATTTTCCAAAAAACCTTTTACTGCTTTTTTCATAACCTTCACCTTACTTCAAAAAGCTGAGTGCAACCTCTGCCGCCTCTGCAGCATCCTTTGTGTATGCATCTGCACCAATACCTTCTGCAAACTTTGCATCAAGAGGCGCACCGCCTACCATTACCTTTACCTTGTCACGTAAGCCTGCATCTTTAAGTGCATCAATAATGTCCTTCTGATAGTCCATTGTAGTTGTAAGAAGAGAGGAAAGGCAAACAATCTGAGCACCGCTTTCCTTAACAGCTTCAACAACCTTTTCCTCAGAAGCATCAACACCAAGGTCAATACATTCAATGCCAACGCCTTCAAGCATCATCTTTACAAGGTTCTTGCCAATGTCGTGCAAATCTCCCTTAACTGTACAGATAACAGCCTTACCAACGCTCTCTACGCCTTCCTTTGTAAGATAAGGCTTAAGAATATTAACCCCCTGGTTCATTGCTCTTGCACTGATTAATACCTCAGGCACATAAACCTCGCCCGCTTTGAACTTTTCACCAACAATCATCATTCCTGCAATAAGTGCATCGTTAAGTATTTCCTTTGCACTAATGCCTTCTTCAAGAGCATTGGCAACCAAAACCTTTACGTCCTTTGCCTTACCCTTCTGAACCAATTCCGAAATTTCAATTAATACAGACATAATCACTATCTCCTTATTACCAGCAGTTTTCAATGCTTTCTCTTATAATTTCAACGTATCTCTTAACTTTATTTATATCGTTATTAACGGTGTAAACGTCACGCTGTGTAATTTCCACATTGCAGCCCTTTGCCGTCTTAAGTGTTTTTTCAATATGTGCTCTGAAAGCTTCCTCGTCAAGCTTTTCACCAACACCCAGAAAGTTGGGGCTTGGCTTTCTGTGGTAAATAATACCCGAGCCCTTAAGCTCGCTTGCCATAAACTCCTCATTGCACCAGGGTGAAATGGAAACCTTCTTAAGGTTAGGCAATGTCTTTATATCCTCCCAGAAGGTGTCAACGGGCTCACAGCAGCCATAGCTTAATCTTCCGTAGGTTTCGGCAATTCTCTTATAGTAAGGGAATATAAATTCACGGAACATATCAGGTGAAATGCCTACAGTTTCCTGGCTGTCCATAAAGCCCCATATATCCGTTGTCTTTACCGCACCTTCCTTTATGGGTTCATCGTAAAACGCCCATGTGCCCTGCCCTACCGACTCAAAGCCGTGATTCTGCATAAGCACCCCTTCTTTTTCCAAAAGCTTAAAGTATGCAATGTAGTCATTTGCAATTCTGTCCATCATTTCCTTGAATTCATCGGGATAGTCATACATGGCATAAAGCATATTCTCCATGCCCATCATATGTACAACCTTCTGTGTAGGCACAGCGTACAGGCAGTCTGTAGCAAGCTTTACGGGCAATATGTCACCAAAAATATCGCTTACAGCATCCACATACTTTGCCGTACCCTCTTTATCAACTCCAAACTGAGAAGGAGTAAGTATTTTATCAAAATCATCACCAAGGTCGTCAATTATGTGGTCAAAGGTGTGACCCATTTCCGTACCGTCAGCCTTTTTAACAATGCTTCTCTTTATATTGTGACCAAAAAGAGTAAAATGGGAATGATACCCCGTTTTGAAAAACGGTGCAACAACTCGGTCATCGTCAAAGGTTTCAAGGTTAATCATGTTGTGCAGCAGTCTGTATTCAAGCCCTCTTGCAAAGCCGTCCTCACACTGAAGGAGCGGATTTATTGCCTCATGAGCAAAGGTATCCACCTCAATGTGAATAACGGGTCTTTCGCCCTTGCACATATTGTGTCTCTTCCAGAGCTCTACTCTTTCAAGGTTCTTTTCTGAGTTTGCTGTCTCCAGCTGCTTTGCCGCTAAGTATCTGAGCCTTTCTCTGTCCTTTAATTCCATAATTGCACATCCTTTCCGCATTATACTCTCATCATAACACTCTTAATTTGTAAGGTATTTCAAAATCCTATTGAAAACTTTAGAAATCCTACTATTTATATTAAAATGCCATTCTTCGGAATTTCCCCGGTGATATCCCCTCGTTTTTAGTAAAGCAATATACAAAATTTGCCTCACTGTTAAAGCCCGTTTCGTAAGCAATGTCCGTAACGGTTTTATCTGTTTTCAAAAGAAGCTCCTTCGCCCGATTAAGCCTCACATTGAGCACATACTCATAAGGCGAAAAACCGCTTCTTTGCTTAAAAACTCTGGAAAAATGTGTCACGCTCATGTGTGCCGTATCTGAAAGCGCTTTCACGGTTATATCCTCGCTCATGTGGCTTTCAATGTATTCTCTCACATTCCTCACCACGCCCTCATCCTCGCTCTTTTCACCAAGAGCAAGAAGAAGCGAATACAATTCCCCCGAAACCTCCGCCTCAGAAGCCCTGCCGTCCTTTACGGCATAAAAAAGGGTCATCAGGCTGTTTTTTACCCCGGCAGGATCCTTGAATTTTACAATGCTTCCGTTATCGTTTATTATGCTTTCGCACAAATCACGGCTGTTACAGCCTGCCACATGAATCCATATGGATTCTAAGCTATCATGTGTGCAGTAGGTATGAGGCTTGTAGCAGTCAATTATAACAGTTTCGTTTTCTTTTGCAGTAACCTCCAGCCCGTCTTTATTTATAAAGCTACAGCTACCCTTTATAACGTGCAGTATAAGAAAGCTGTCATAAAAATCCCTCTGCACACGGTATTCCTTGTCGCAAAAGAAATGCCCTGCACATATGGGGTAATAAAAAAGCTTTTTTGCCTTTGCTGACGGCAACGAAAAATAAATTTCCGATTCGTCCAGTGTGCCCTGACCGTATTTTCTCATACTTCTGCCTCCCTCTGCTTTTTCATAAATTATACCATATATTATATAAAAAGAAAAGCCTCTTTATTTTTCAAAAAACAAGCCCCGTCCTTCGGACGAAGCTTGCTTTTTGGAAAAGCAACAGCAAAGAGATATTTCATTTTGAACAGCACTTCAAATGAATTTTAAATTCAAAATGCATAAATGGAGACACGCCGTTTTTTGGCGTATCTCCATTTACGTATTACTTCAAAATCTTAAACTTACCAATCAGCGGAAGCTCTTTTGCTTTGCCTGTTGCCGCATTGATAATGCCGATAATTGCAAGAATTGTAATCACAATGCTTACAAGACCGATAATGCTTACTATGAAATACAATCTCCATGAAATTGCAAGGATGATTGCACTTAAAATGTTATATGCAATTCCGTACGCAATTGCCGCAATGAGCAGCACCAAGCCCTGATTTGAGTGGTAGCGTGCAAACTTGGAACCCTTCGCAGCAAAAATCGGAATAAGCACCAATGGTCCGAAGTACGCAAGTATTGCCATTGCTTTGTTGGAGGTAATGTCCTGTGCATCAAAGTCCGCTGTTGTGTCCGCTGTGTTATTCAGGTTCTGAATCTTTTGTGAAAAATCGTTTTGTGGAGGCTGCTGCTGAGGCTGTGCCTGCTGCACGTTATTCTCCACGGGAATTTCTACTTCTGCACCGCATCCCTGACAGAACTTTACGCCGTCCTGAACCTGTGCTCCGCATTTACCGCAATATGTCATAATTGATTCCTCCTTAATATTGAATTTCTGATAAAACTTCTGCAATTCCTCCGCCGAGAAGCGAAAGTATAATTAAACCTATAATCGAAATTACAATTCCGACAATACCCCAAATGAGTATCGCTCTCGCAAAATGCTTTTTGCTCTCATTCTTTGGGGCAAACGCCATGATGATACATATAAACCATCCGATCAGCGGAAGAGCGTATACAAGCATCATCCAGAAAAAGTGTGCTGTGCTTGCTGAATGATTTTCCGCTTGTTGCAAGGCTTGCATCGGCGGTATGTACTGCTGTTGCTGCTCCGGCTGTGCCTGAACCGTTACAGGCTCTTTCACAACCTTTTCTTCGGTAGGTACGCCTTCCGGCACTTTTGTTCCGCAGCCTGTGCAGAACATCAAGCCGTCAGTAAGCTCCATGCCGCATCCGGTACAAAACTTTGCCATATTTTCGACCTCCTTTTTATTTCAAATTTTCAACCATTCTCACTGCAATAATGAGTGCCTGTTCTCTTGTTGCGTTTGCGTAGCCTGTTGCTTCTTCTTCAGATGTAATATTTTTAGGTGCGAACTTGTTGTCACCA
>JAFSGW010000074.1 GCA_017440585.1 Clostridia bacterium
TCAAGAAAAACTTGGTTGTTTATCGCCAATGGAATATCACGAGTTAATGGTAGCATAAAAATATACACCCCACAAAATTTGTGGAGTGCATATCATAAATTTTTGTTATTTACATTGTCTACTTGACAGGGCGGGGTTCAAGCTTTGCTTTTTACAGTCCTTTTTTTTCATTCATTCGCCATAACTTTTTTCGTAACAGGCTCCATATTTTCCTTCCATACAAAAATCTCAATTTCTTTCCCTTCAAACTCTGCCGTAGCAAAGCTTTTGGGCTCAACCCTTTCAATATCGCATTCTTCGCCACCCTTTATTATCCACACAGGGCAGTCGTAATCGTTGTAAAGCCTTACCGTTACCTCATCCTTACCGTAGCATGGCTTTGCCATCACAAAATCAGCAACACGTAGTTCCCCACCCTTCACAAAGGTGCTTTCTTCGATGTCAAACCTATTATATATAAGAGTGTTTTTATCTGCATAAATTCCGCAAATGCCGTCTTTTTTAAGAACTGTCTCCACGCTTCCGTCCTTCGGGCTATAGGAATAAATACCCTTATCGGTATTAAAATAAATAATGTTGTTCACACGGCACACGCCTGCATAAATACCTCCCGTGAAGACATAGCCGCCTCCTATGGACCATCTGCCGTCGCCGCCGTCAAGCTTTTCGTATATTACATTGCCATCTTCGTCAATAAGGCTTCCGCCTTCCACGTGGTACATAACCCCGTCTACCGTAACCATACCGCTGTCATCACGCCATGCGGCATTATCATACCTGCTTGATGTTGCCTCATAGGGCGATACAAAGCCGTAGTGACCAAGTGCCTTAATACCATTGTCACTTAATAAAACATGCTCATGGCGTACAACCGCCACGCAATCAGGAACGGGGTCGTCCCATGTAACATCTATGTGATACCACTCTCCGTCAAGCTTTACCATGTTCCATATATGCCCCATAGCCTCTGACCTTACAAGGGCACCTTCAATACCAAGGGTATTCATCATATGCTGGAAAGCCTCGGAATATGCCGCACAAACACCAACCTTATCAAGCATAATAAGCATAGTCTGGTCTGCATCCGTTATGTCATAAACATAATTATTTATCATATAATCATGCACGGCTATAATCTTTTCAAAATCCGTCATGTCGGGGTCAATGTATAAAAGTATTTCCTCTGTGGCTTTGTCAATTTCGGCTAATGTCTTTTCAATCTCGCCTTTGTCATCTACCGTGTACTTAAGCTTCAATGTTCCCACATACCCACCGGGCATCAGGTTGTAGGAATAGCTCCTGCCTGCATAGAAATACCTTGGGTTATCAAAAACTGTCATGGCATACAATTCGTACAAATCGTCCTCGTTTATCTTAATTTCGGGATAAAGCTTTACGGAGGTTGCCATATCATCCCATGCATCAGTCACCTTTTCCGAAAAAGCCTCCTTTATTCCCTCATTCACGCTCATCAGTACTGCATCATCTTCACATTGAGGAACCTTGTATATATCAATTTCCACCTCTTGTGCCGCAGCTGAAATATTTAAACATAATAAAAGCAAAATTGTAAAAAACAAAGCCTTTTTCATACGTAACACCTCTTTTGTTTAATTCTATCAACAAAAACTAAAGCTGTCAACCCATAGCAATTTTTGTTGCAAAACCTCAAAAAACAATGTATAATGAAGAAAAGGAGTTGATTTTAATGAAAAAGCTTTACAAATCCAGAACAGACAAAAAAATAAGCGGTGTATGCGGTGGTCTTGCTGAGTATTTAAATCTCGACCCCTCCATCGTCCGCCTTTTAATGTTTTTATTTATATGGTGCGTAGGTATCGGCCTTATTGCTTATATTGCCGCCGCACTCATCCTGCCCTATAAGGACGAAATCCAGGAATAAAAGAAAATGAAGAAGGAGTAGCGAAATATAATCGCCACTCCTTTTGTTTATGAAATCATTTCCCCATCAGATGCACTACAATACAAATTAAACCTACAATTATACCTATTCCGCCTCCGATATACTGCGTGGCAACATATTCCCAGGACGGCTCTGCATTACCGTCATACTTCCACTTTTCATGAAAATCAAATATTTTGTCCATAAAAACAATCTGTATAACTGCCAATATAATAAGTGCTATACCAAAAAACAGATACATGTCAATCACCTCTTTTACAGTCGTATGGCTATCAATACATTAGTTTAATATATTCATCAAGCTGAGTTTCTTCTAATTCTGCAACAAAATCTGCGAAAACAGTTAAATCACCATTTACCGCATATTGCTCAAGTGCATTATAGTAATCCAGTCGGTTTTCCTTTGCAACAGAAACAGGCAGGTACCCCTTCAGCAGAAGTTGATAATTCATAATTAATCTGCCTGTTCTGCCGTTGCCGTCAACAAAGGGATGAATTCGTACAAACTCGGCATGTGTCCATGCTGCAAGCTCTATCGGGTTCAATTCCTTTTCTTTTATTTTTAAATCTTCATAGAAGCCTTTAATCTGCATATACATTTCGTTTCCGGCAGGCGGAGTAAATCCTGCACCGCTTATACGAACTTGTTCACTTCGGTATATGCCGCCAATCATTATGTTTTCCGTAAGTATTGCATGAAGATCCTTAATAGTGTTTTCATCCAGGGATCTATTTTCAATGATACATTTTTTTACATAACCATATGCTTTTTTATGATTGATAACCTCATATATTTCACGCAGTTCTTTTCCGCCTATTGCAACTCCGTCCTCCAGAACAACTTTTGTTTCCATAAGTGTAAGAGTATTTCCCTCAATAGCTGTTGAATTATGCGTAAACGTAAGCTCGAAATCTTTTTCGTAGGAAGACAAAGTAACAGGACTTATCATATGCTTGTTTTGGTCGTATTTAAGTTTCTTTTCTTGTATTCTTTCAAAGTTCATAGCCTTTTCTCCTTTTAATCAAGATAAAACCCGTTTCGGTAGTCCCGTTAATCCTTTCCGTAATTCTCAAAAATCTGTTTGTACCAATTTTATCATTTTCCTTGTGGTTCGTCAACCATCTTTGTAATTCTGCAAAAACAAGGACCACCTTTCGGCAGTCCTTGTTAATCTTTTTATTCCTCTGTAAATGCGTCCTTACCAAGTCCGCATACGGGGCATACCCAATCTTCTGCTACATCTTCCCAGGCGGTTCCCGGAGCAATGCCGTTATCGGGATCGCCAACTTCAGGATCATATTCATAGCCACAAGGGCATACATACTTTGCCATAATCATTTCCTCCATTCAAATCAAATTCCGCTCGCGGAATTTATTCCTTAACCGTCGCATAGCGACGATTTCATCCGCAGGATTTCACCGTCCTTCGGACGATTTCATTGAATCGCTATTACTTGAAATAGCGATTCAAAAGTCCTTCAAGTGCTCTGCCATGACGAGCTTCATCTCTTGCCATTTCATGAACTGTGTCATGGATAGCGTCAAGACCGTTCTTCTTTGCGCAAGCTGCAAGGTCAAACTTACCCTTTGTTGCACCGTATTCGCAGTCAACTCTCCAACGAAGGTTATCCTTTGTTGTAGCCTTCATATTAGCTTCCAGGTCTTCACCTAAGAGCTCAGCAAACTTTGCAGCATGTTCAGCTTCTTCATAAGCTGCCTTTTCCCAGTAGAGACCGATTTCAGGATAGCCTTCACGATGAGCAATTCTTGCCATGCAAAGATACATACCAACTTCGCTGCACTCTCCCTGGAAGTTTGCCATAAGCTGCTCAAAAATATACGCCTTATCCTCTGCGGAAATGTCGGGGTTATCCTTTACTGTCTTAGCGTAAACACCATATTCGTGCTCAGCTGCCAATGCTGCGCCTTCCTCCATAACTGTGAAGCGGCTGCCGGGAACGTTGCAAAGAGGGCACTTCTCGGGAGGTTCATTACCTTCGTGAACATAACCGCAAACGGGACATACATACTTTTTCATAATTTTAATCTCCTTTATATTTCATTTTTTAATTTCACTCTTTAAAATGATAACGATTATCATTTTCATGTCTATTATACATATAATTGTGTCACTTGTCAACACTTTTTTTGACTAATTTCAACTTTTATTTTTTTAAGTATTCATTAGCCTTGAGTATACCAATAAGGCTCTTTCCGTCCTTAATTTCGCCACTCATTGCCTTTTTTACAAGTTCTTCAAGAGGCACCCTTTCAATAATCAGAAGCTCGTCGGGGTCACGGTTAACCTCACCCTTGTATAAATCCGTGGCAAGGAATAAGTGAAGCTCCTCTGTGCAAAAGCCGGGGGATGCATAGCTCACCCCAAGGTAAACCCAGTTATTTGCACATAAGCCAATTTCCTCTTCAAGCTCTCTTTTTGCACACACAATGGGCTCTTCTCCGCTATCCCGCTTTCCTGCAGGGATTTCGTAAACCAAACCGTCAAAGGGGCGTCTGTACTGCCATTCCATGTATACACAGCCCTCATTATCCAGTGCCACAACCCCAACACCGCCCGGGTGCTCCACAATTTCGCGGGAGGCAACGTTGCCTTCGGGGGTTTTCACCGTATCAAGCCTCATGTTTACAATTCTGCCCTTGAATTTATACTCGCTGTCTATACCTACCTCTTTTAAGGCATCACTTTCCGGGAACATACACATCCACAATTCCTCCCCTTAAGAGAACAACTGCATCATCGCTCTTAACAATTTCAAATTCCACCTTTTCGGGTCTTACAAGCTTTGCACTGCCGTCAGTTGTGGCATTATGCTCACGATTCCAGTCCGATGTGGACAAGGGGTTACTGCTCACCTTACCCATAAAGGTAACGGTTGTGCCCTCAACCTCAAGGCAAATGCCCTCTTCGGAATAAATAACACCCTCCATGTCGCTTGTGCACACTACCTTTACGCCGTCCTTATACACGGTTTCACCAACCTCGCAGTCAATGAAAACACCTGTGGGGAAGCCCTTGGGGAAGCGGGAGTTTACAATCCAGTAGTAGTAATCACCGCTCATCCACACAAGGGGACCGCCCTTTATTTTATAGGGGCGTATGTTATTAAGCTCACTGTACTTTGTCAGTACCTTTCTTGTAACCTTATCCTCATCATCAATTGTGTACTTTACAATTTCAAATGCCGTACCCATGGGGATAGATACGTAGCAAACGCCTTCCTCGTCTCTGTCTAAGCTCATACCGCCACCGTAGCAGAACTCTGTATTGGAACGGTGGAACTTATGGGCGTTGCCTATAAATATCTTCTTCCAGCTACCGTCCTTATAATATGTATAGTAGTAATGCTGGTTAATTTTATCCTCGGCAATGTTTACAATTGCTGCACTCACGCCTCTTTCACCAAGCATAACGTCCCACACCCAGCCGCGCTTGGAGGTGTAATAGGGGTCAATAACAAATTTTGCATCTGTCTCATAGCCTGAAACCTCAAAGGGTGCCTCGTTCACCTTATCCTTCAGCACATTGCCCTCAATGTCATAAAGGGTGAAATCCTTCGTGTCAAGGCAGGAATAATATATGCACACAGGGCACACATTATCCGGATGAGTTGAAGAATAAACCATATGAATTTTACTTTTTCCGTCGGAAACATACTTTGCATAAGGTCTGCAGCCTGCACCCTGCACATTGCTCTTAACAATCTGGAAGGGCTCAACATCAAACCTGATGTTGTCGTTTTCATCAGGCATTGTAAGGCGTGCACAGGTGGGATGCCAGTTTACGCCACGGTAGCAAAGGTAAATATGTTCTTTATCATTCTCCATAATGAAAAGAGAAGGATATGTAGTATTATGATTTGTTGCAAGGATTTTTTCCTCGCCCAAATCGGTTATATCGCAGGGTTTTTTTGAAATGCGGTAATAAAAGCATGCTTCGTCAGTATGGCGGGAGTAGATAATCATAATCCTCTCATCGGGAAGCACAAGAAAAGTGGGGTTGTCGTGGTCATCGGGCTGGAAATTGGAGCGTACAAGCACCTCTGTCTTTTTGCCCTCGTGAAGCATGATAGCCTTTATGTTACCATGCACGTCAATACAGCCAATAAAGGTTCTTCCTTTGTAGGAAATGGCTCTGGGGTCTGCAAACCAACACCAGGCGCCCTCTTTTTCAAGAATATTCATACAGCATACCTTCCTTTCATAGTTATTTCTATTATATCATCACCATAATTTTCCGTCAACATGAAAAAACCCCGACAGAAAAATCCGCCGGAGTTTTACCACCTTGCCGCCTAAAACCCATGTTCGTATAGTACAGGGACATTCCCTACCCACAGCCAACCCACACGCTCGTACTTTAACAAGCAAGAGCAAAAATGAATGAATGGGGGTGTCCCTGCTCCTTGAAAAAAGCAAAAAAAAAGACAGACAATAAACGATCTTGTCTGTCACTAAAAGGAGGGAAAATGAAAAAAGTTTCGTACCTTTTCGGTACAATTAGAGTATAGCAAACAAAATCGAATTTTGCAATACACGAAAAGTTAGAAATATGTCAATATTTTTTCATTTTTTTATGCAATTTTCACAAAAACACAAATTCGTAACCCTTAAACCTCGCATTTTTCAGCTTTCAAGCAGTTATTTTCACTTTTTTGCTGTTTTTTTATGATAATAAAATCACATTTCGGGGTGTTTTTGTTACATTTTCGCTCTTTCCCTCATTCTTCTTTTGACCAATTTATGCAGTTTTATTTCTACATTTTAAGGGTTCTTAAGGTGTTTAATACGGCTATTACCATAACTCCCACATCGGCAAAAACAGCCTGCCACATATCTGCATAACCAAAGGCGGTGAGAATAAGCACCATAACCTTTACCGCAATGGAAAAAACAATGTTCTGCCTTACTATATTAAGGGTTTTTCTTGCAATTTTTATGCTTTCGGGCAAAAGGGCAATATCGTCATTCATAAAAACAACGTCGCTTGCTTCAATTGCCGCATCAGAGCCCATCATTCCCATGGCAATACCGCAGTCCGCTCTTTTCAATACCGGGGCATCGTTAATGCCGTCGCCTAAATAAACGGTCATTCCGCTATCATCTGCCATGATTTCCTCAAGCTTTTTAACCTTTCCGTCGGGCAGAAGTGAGTGATACATTCCGTCAAGTCCTGCTTCCATGTATACATCCTCCGCACCCTTTTCGCCGTCCCCCGTAAGCATAATAACCTTTTTAATTCCCATGCTGTGCAATTTGTTCACCACATCACGGGCACTTTCCTTTACAGCGTCAATAACCGTTATGGAGGCTGCATGCACACCGTCAATACCCACAAAAACATTACTCTTACCCTTTTGGGTAACCTCAATTCCGTTTTCTTCAAGGAAGGCTCTGTTTCCCACATAAACCTCCCTGCCTTCATACACGCCGTACATTCCCTTACCGGGGAATTCCTTCACGTTCTCAACCTCATAAATCGCATTTGTGGCATTTGCAATTGCTCTTGCCGTAGGGTGGGTGGAGAAGCGCTCAATGCTTCCTGCAATCCTTACAGCCTCTTTATTGTCAAAGTCTGCCACAATCAGCTTTCCCGTTGTCAAAGTGCCGGTTTTGTCGCACACAACCGTAGTGCACTTTTCCAGAATTTCAAGGAAGCTGCTGCCCTTTACAAGCACACCTCGCCTTGACTGAGCCCCAATACCGCCAAAAAATGAAAGAGGCACGCTTATAACCAATGCACAGGGGCATGAAACAACAAGGAAGGACAACGCCCTCATAACCCAGGCGGTGAGATTGCCGAAAAATATGGGCGGTATAAACGCCACTAAAAGTGCAAGCATAACCACAACGGGGGTGTAAACACGGGCAAAGCGTGTTATAAAATTCTCGTAACGGCCTTTGTTCAAGGCTGAATGCTCCACAAGCTCCAATACCTTCATAACGGTGGAATCTGTGTATTCCTTCTCGGCTGTAATTTCAATGGGTGCACTCATGTTTACGCAGCCGCTTATAACCTTTTCATTTTCCAACACAAACCTTGGTATGCTTTCCCCGGTCATTGCCGAGGTGTCAATATAGCTCTGCCCCTTTTTAACCACACCGTCAACGGGTATTCTTTCGCCGGGCTTAACAAGCACAATATCCCCAACTGCTATCTCTTCGGGGAAAACCTCGCAAAATTCTCCGTCACGAAAAACAGATGCAACCTCCGGTGCAATATCCATCAGCTCCGTGATGGACTTTCGGCTTCTACCCACCGCAATGCTCTGGAAAAGCTCACCAATCTGGAAAAACAGCATTACAAAAACCGCTTCGGGGTATTCGCCAATTATAAATGCCCCCACCGTTGCCAACGCCATCAGAAAATTTTCGTCAAAAAGGTGTCCATGGAAAATATTCCTCACCGCACCAAAAAGCACATCGTACCCAACTATAAAATAAGGCACTAAAAACAAAAGTGCTTTTACAATTCCCTCTTGGGGCAACAGCACCACGCCCACAAAAAGCACAGTTGCAGCTATTATTCTGTATAAATTCTCCTTCTGCCTTCTGCTCACATAACCAACTCCCTTTACCGCTATAGCAAAAGCGCTTCAATTGAATTCTGCCTGCAGAATTCTTCCCTTAATTGCTCATTGCTCATTACTAATTCCTTATTATCCTGCATCGGGGGTCAACCTTTTTTATAACCTTCTGTGCCTCATCTAAAATTTTATCAAGGCTACCCTCATCACATTCAATGAGAAGCTTCTGTGTAACATAGCTCACAACAGCACTTTCCACGCCCTCTATCTTCTTTATTCCGTTTTCCATATTTTGTGCACATACAGCACAATCAACCTCATCCAGCTTAAATACCTTTTTCATACCTTTAACGCTCCTTTCATGTCATATCAGTTCACTTTGATTAGGTAATTGCAACATTTTTATAATGAACAGGGACAGGGCTGCTTTTGCAAGTCGGGCGACGACTTCCAAAAGGACATCTGCGGATGTCTTTTCACCCACTGTCCCGTGCCGGTGCTCCCAACAGCTCATAGCGTTCATCATTCACAAATATGCTCCATACCCATTTCAATAATGCTCTTTACATGGTCATCACTAAGTGCATAAAACACAGCCTTCCCCTCTTTACGGTACTTAACAAGCCTTGCCTGCTTCAGTATCCTCAGCTGATGGCTTATGGCACTCATGGTCATGGAAAGCTTCTCCGCAATGTAGTTAACGCACATCTCATTTTCACTAAGTGCATACAATATCCTTATTCGGGTACTATCACCAAATATCTTATATAATTCCGCCAGGTCATACAACAATTCTTCCTCGGGCATTTTACCGCCTCCTTCATTTTAATACTTGAATAATTGTTCAACCGTTAATCAAAATATAACACCTATTGATACAATTGTCAACAGGTGTTTTTAAAATTTATTTATCTTCTACTGCAATACAGATTGTATAACCTTTCAAATCGTAATATGCTTCAACTCTTATCTGAGCGGTTCCCATAAGCTTATATGCTGACAGCTTTGTAATTTTGCTATCATTCTCCAAAGCCTCATTAAAACTGAAGCCTTCGTTTTTCTCAAGATAATTAAAATAGCCTTCAACGTCTTCCTTTGCATGATTTTTACTTGTATAAGTATAATTCTTTTCAACTGTATTGTTTTTACTGACGGAACTGCTGAAAGACACCACTTTTCTTTTGCCCACAACCTTTGTTATGGCAGTAACCTTATAGCCTGCAACCTCATAGCTTTCAAGTGTTGCCAGCTTTTTCAAACTTCTGAGTATTAAAGAAACAAAGACTACTGCAACCACCGCAATAAGTATCATTGCTGCAAGAAATATAAATTTTTGGATATCTGTCAAATTTCGTTTCCCCCTTTTTTACATACACAAATCAATTATTTCCGCTTTTACATACTCTGCAAGCTGTTCACCGTTCAAAATCATCTGACAGCCTCTCACCCCTGCGGAAACGGCAATCTTATCAAACAAAATAACAGTTTCGTCAATATAGGTGGGGTACTGCTTTTTCATGCCCACGGGGCTGCAGCCACCGCGGATATAGCCCGTCAGGTTAAGTAAATCCTTCACGGCTACCATTTCAACCTTTTTATTTCCCGTAGCCTTTGCCGCCTTTTTCAGGTCAAGCTCGCCCGTTACGGGTATGCAGAATACGGCTATGCCGTTTTTATCGCCCTTTGTAACAAGGGTTTTAAAAACGCTGTCAGGGTCCATGCCAACCTTTTTAGCCACGGTTTCGCCACTAAGGTCACTTTCGTCAACCTCGTATTCCTTTGTTTCAAATTCTATTCCTGCCTGCTCAATAAGCCTTATCGCATTAGTCTTTACCATAACATCAATAAGATTTTTCTGCGAAAAATCTTCTCCTTAACTCTTCACTATTCATTCTTAACTTTTCACTTGATAACTAATTGATTGAAAATCAATTAGTTATCATTGTACCAACGCCCGTATCCGTAAATATTTCAAGAAGTATACAATGAGGCACTCTGCCGTCAATGATATGCACCTTCTGTACGCCTGCACGGATTGCTTCCACACAGCCCGTAACCTTGGGAATCATGCCTCCGCTGATTACGCCTTTTTCTATATTTTCCTGAACTTCGTCACAGTTCATAACAAAAATAACATTGCCCTCATTGTCCTTAACGCCTTCAATGTCTGTTAAGAACATAAGCTTTTCTGCACCGACTGCCGCCGCAACAGCACTTGCAACATCGTCTGCATTGATATTATAGCTGTTGCCCTCGTCGTCTATACCGATAGGTGCAATAACGGGTATGTATTTATCCTTACAGATAAGGTTAATAACCTTGCCGTCCACCTTTACAATATTACCCACAAAGCCAAGCTCAACCTCTTTGCCGTCAACAATGGTTGTTTTCTTTTCACACTTTATGCACTTGCCGTCAATACCTGAAATACCAATGGCATTACCGCCGTGCTTTTCAACAAGGGAAACAATTTCCTTGTTTGTTTTACCAACTAAAACCATCTGAGCAATACGCATTGTGTCAGCATCTGTGTAACGAAGACCGTTGATGAACTTTGTTTCAATGTTAAAGCTCTTGAGTGCATTTGTAATGTCGGGGCCGCCACCGTGTACAACAATGGGGTTAGCACCGATAAGCTTTAAAAGTGCAATATCCTCAACAATGGTTTCCTTCAGTTCTTCGTTTATCATGGCGTTACCGCCGTATTTTACAACAATAGTCTTACCGGAAAGCTTCTGCATATAAGGAAGAGCCTCCATCAGAACATTTGCTTTTTCAATATGTGAACTCATAATAAAACTCCTTTTATAATACCAATCTGAATTCCTGACAGGAATTCCACCTTAATTGCTCATTGCTCATTACTAATTGCTAATTACATATAAAACCCTGCCTGAGCAATGCCTTCAGCTTCGTTTAATCCGAACATAATATTCATATTCTGCACAGCCTGACCTGCCGCACCCTTAAAGAGGTTGTCAATAGCACTAATTACAATAACTCTCTTTAATCTGGGGTCAACCACAACACCTATGTCAACAAAGTTGCTGCCACTTACATGGTTACTTTCGGGCAATTTGCCTGCATCGTAAACTCTTACAAACCTCTCACCCTTGTAAAATTCCTTATACAATTCCACAACCTCTTGGGTTGTTTTGTCTACCTTTAAATTAGCATAGCAGGTTGCAAAAATGCCTCTCTTCATGGGAACCAGGTGAGGTGTGAAGGAAAGTGCAATTTCCTCATTCGCAAGCAATCCCAATTCCTGCTCAATTTCACTTGTGTGGCGGTGTGTACCAACCTTGTAAGCCATCAGGTTTTCTGTACATTCGCAGAAGTGATAGTTAATATGTAAGCCTCGTCCTGCACCCGTAACACCGCTCTTTGCATCAATAATAATGGAAGAGTTATCAATATAACCGTTCTTTACAAGAGGTGCCATACCCAGTATGGAGCAGGTTGTGTAACAGCCTGGGTTACCTATAAGGCGTGCATTCTTGATTTCGTCACGGTGCAATTCACAAAGCCCGTAAACAGACTCGTCCAATAATTCGGGGTTG
This sequence comes from Clostridia bacterium, assembly GCA_017440585.1. GTDB lineage: Bacteria > Bacillota > Clostridia > UMGS1883 > UMGS1883 > RGIG1927. Next base: position 12,031 of record JAFSGW010000074.1, read on the forward strand.
GAATGCTTTTCACCGTACCACTTTTCATAAACTTCAACATCGTTATAACGGAAGTCGCCTGAGAGGTCAATAACCCTTAAGCCTGCCTCAAAAAGAGCCGGGATAACCTCCTTGGATGCACCGTGAGGAAGTGCCGTGAAAACAACGTCGCACTCCTTTGCCGCCTTTTCTACGTCCAGATCCTCGCACACAATATCGCAAATACCTCTTAAATGAGGGTAAATATCGCTCATTTTCTGTCCCACATAGGAATGTGAAACAAGCATCTTTATTTCAACTTCCTTATGTCCCGAAAGTATCCTTACAAGCTCCTCGCCTGCATAGCCTGTGGCACCCAATACGCCAACCTTTATCATAAATAAAACTTCCTTTCGAAAAATATTTATAATTATACACCCCCTCGCATATTATTGCAACCCCTTTTGACAATATTTATGCAAATTATTTTGACAAATACCCTGCTCTATTATATAATATATGTATGTATAACTATACCGAGGAGGGTATATATGAAAAGGTTTCTTTTATTCACATTGGTTTTAATGCTGGTTTTTGCCTCCATCCCCACCTTTGCCGCATCGGATTATGTAACAATAATCCTTGACGGCGAGGAGCTTGTGCCAAAGGATGTATCGGGCAACATTGTCCGCCCCATTTTAGTTAAGGGCACAACCTATCTTCCCGTCCGTGCCGTGGCAGAAGCACTGGATCTTACAATTGAATGGCACGACGAAACAAAGAGCGTTCTCATAAACAGTGCTCTTATAGCCCCCGTTAAAACAGAGGTTGTAAACGTTTACATAAACGGTGACAAAATCATTCCTATGGACGTTAACGGCAATGTGGTTAACCCCATCTTAAAGGACGGCACAACCTACCTTCCCGTCCGTGCCGTGGCAGAAGCCTTCGGCAAAATGGTTTCCTGGGAGCAGGAAACACACACTGTGCTTCTCTCCTCCTTTGAACGTCCCGACCCCGAGGAGGGCAAAACCTACGCCTTCGTAAATAAGGCAAGCGGTAAAGCAATCAGCTTAACAGATAGGGGGTTGGAAATGGAAGCCTTTTATCACTACAGCCATCAGGGCTTTACCCTCACAAAGGCAGATGCTGAAAATTACTGGTACATAACAGCCAATAACGATAAAAACTTCGACGTTAACGGCAACAGTAAAAACCCCGGTGCAAAAATTATCACCTACAATAAAGGCACAGCCGATAACCAGAAGTTCTGCCTTGAAAAAACAGAGGACGGCTACCTTATTTATGCCCTCTCCTCCCTTTTACCTATTGAGGACTCTGCAGGCATTGTAAAACAGAATGCAAAGCGAGAAAGCCTTGTTCAGAAGTGGGACATTGTTGAAATGACCTTCTCCCGTGAAAAAAGCAATGTTACTTACTTTGCAATTACAAACGCCGAAGGCGAATCCCTCTACAGCACAGACGGTCTTGCTTATGGTTATATCCTTGATAATTACAATGCTCTCCGCTGGATTCTTACTCCCAACACAAACGGTGAATATATCATAACAAGCCGTGCAACGGGCAAAAGCCTTGACGTTGCAAATAACTCCAAAACAAGTGGCGACCCCATCATCGTTTACGATACCTCGGGTGATGCCAACCAGAGGTGGATTTTTGAAAAGCAGGAGGACGGCACTTACCTTATAAAGAGCGTGCACTCGGGTTTATACCTTTCAATCGGCAGCGATAACACAGTTATCCATGCCGAATTAAATGAGTCTTACAAGCAGAACTGGATAGTTTCTGTTTATTAAAAATTTTACATCTTGGGAGGAAACATTATGAAAAAACTACTGGCAATTTTACTTACACTTGTTATGGCTCTCACAGCCATCCCCGTAATGGCAGAGGATAACGTAACAGTTATGCTGGACGGAAACGTTATCGACTGTAAAAATGCTCAAGGCGTTGAAGTACCCCCTATTTTGGTTAACGGCACAACCTACCTTCCCGTCCGTGCAATTGCAAATGCATTGAGCCTTGAGGTAACCTGGGACGATGCCACAAAGAGCGTGTTTATCAACGGTGTAAGCGTTCTTGCAAAAAAAAGTGATGTTATCAACATCTTCATCAACGGCGGTAAGTTTATTGCAAAGGACGCTAACGGCAACGTGGTTAACCCCATTCTTAAGGACGGCACAACCTACCTTCCCGTCCGTGCCATCGGCGAAGCCTTCGATAAAGAGGTAGCCTGGGACGGTGCAACAAAAACAGTTACCCTCACAACAAAAGAAGCTCCCGTTATTATTGCAACAGTTTTAAATAAGGACAAGGCATATGTAGTTATCAACAAGGAAACAGGCAAGGCGTTAACTGCCACCGACCACAATACGCTTGAATACACGTCTCCCAAGGATGGCGAGGTAAGTCAGGTGTTCCGCTTCATTCCTGCTCCCACAGACGGTTACTTCTTTGTTCAGTCCTTCCTTACAGGTCAGAACTTTGACGTTTCGGGTCACAGCGTAGAAGCAGGCGGCGAAATCATCACATGGGAGGCTACCGGTGCTGAAAATCAGATGTTCACCGTGAAAGACATTGAAGGCGGTGCACTTATTTACTCCGCTTCCTCCTCTCTTCCCATGCAGGCAACAGATACAAATACAATCCAGTCCTCTCTTACAAGAGCAGCTATTCAGCTGTGGGAAATAAAGGAAGTAGCAGTGCCCGAAAATGTTGAGCTTCCCCAGACGGGTGCATACAGAACACTTTCCATAGGCTCTCAGGTGCTTTCTGATATGAATGGCTTAACACTTACCGTTTCAGAAGATTCTGCCAATCAGAAGTGGACAATTGCCGATGCAGGCAATGGTGAGGTTTTCATAACCAACCTTGCAACAGGCATGAATCTTGATGTTAACGGTCAGTCACTTAATGCAGGCGACCCCATCATCACCTGGTATGCAGGCACCGACCCTAACCAGAGATGGGTCCTTGTAGAGCAGGATAACGGCACATTCCTTATCAGAAGTGTGCACTCCTCTCTTTACCTCACAATCAGCGAAAACAATTCTCTTATCCAGACCTATCAGAATTCTTCCATGAAGCAGGGCTGGACAATTACTGCAACTAATTAAGAATAAAAGCAAAGAGGCTGAAAAGCCTCTTTGTTTTTGGAGGAACTATGGAATATTTCGACATTTATAACGAAAACGGTACCCCTACGGGTAAAACAATTGAGCGTACCCTTGCCCACAAGGATGGCATACTTCACGCCGCGGTACATATCTACATATACCGAAAAAAATCGGGCAAATATGAAATCCTTCTCCAGAAGCGTGCCGACGATAAGGACAGCTTTCCCTCCTGCTACGATACCTCCTGTGCAGGGCACGTATCGGCAGGAGACAGCTTTATCTCAACCGCACTTAAGGAGCTTGGTGAAGAGCTTGGCTTAAAAGTTAACCCCCATGACCTTATCTTCGCCTTTGACCAGTTGGTTGAAAAGAAGAACATTTTTCACGGCAAGCCCTTTATTGACCGTGAATTCAATAAGGTCTATATCCTTAACTATGATGCCCCCGAAGCCTCCTTCACCTTTCAGAGGGAGGAAATTTCCGCACTTAAGTGGATGGACTCGGAAAGTCTCTTAAAGGAGCTCGAATGTAAAAACCCCGAATACTGCATTATGCCCGAAACATATAAAAAAGCATTGGCAAAGATAAAAAGTGAGTAGCTTGTGCTACTCACTTTTTTCAAACTTTTCCTTACCCACATTGCACAAGGGGCACTTAAAGCTGTCAGGCAGGTTTTCAAACTTAATCTCCTGCTTATCCTCGTCATAAACCCAACCGCAAACTGTACAGATATATTTCATTTAATCGCCTCCATAGAAATATCTTACCCAATTAAAAGCAAAAAATCCGGGCATTTTGCCCGGATTTTTTAATCCATTCTTCTTATAAGCTCTTCTACATATTGCTTTGCAACTCTGCAGCTTCTGCCACCCTTGCTTATTGCATAAGCCTCGGCTTCCTTAATTTCGCTATCACCTATTTCAATACCATAATCTGCCGCGATTTCAGTAAGCACCTTTATGTATCCCAGTCTGTCAGGCTTTTCATAAACCACGCTTAAGCCAAAACGCTGTGTAAGAGCACCAATCTCCTCCATGGTATCCCTTCTGTGTAAATCGCCACCCTCACGGTCTGCAGCCGTTTCCTTAACAAGGTGTCTGCGGTTGCTGGTAACACAAATGCATGTGTTTTTCGCCCTTGCGGCAACGCTTCCCTCTAAAACTGCCTTCATATTGCCGAAAGCATCATCTTTGGGGTCAAAGGTTAAATCGTCAAGGAAAAGTATAAACTTCAAGGGGTTACTGCTCACCTTGCCCATAACATAGGGTATTTCGCTTATCTGGCTCTTTTTAATTTCAATAAGCCTCACGCCCTGATTGGCGTAAAAATTAGCCAGTGCCTTTACTGTGGCACTTTTACCCGTACCGCTGTCGCCGTAAAGAAGCATGTTTGCAGCAACCTTGCCCTTTATAAGAGCCTTTATGTTGTTTTCAATCTGCACCCTCTGTCTTTCGTAGCCCTTTAAGGAGTCCACGGTGGTATCATCCTTGAAAATGGCAGGAACTATTTCCTTACCCTCTAAGGTGAACATAATGTTTTCCGCAAAAATGCCGTAGCCCGTATTCTGTATGTTATCAAGCCTCTTTGAAAACTCCTTTTCAAAATCAAGCTTTTCAACCTTCCATAAGCCATAGGCAGAAAAAGCCTCGCTTTCAATCTCTGCCGCCTTTTGTATAATTTCAAGCTCCTTGTTTGCTCTGTCAAGAATAACACGGCTCACGCTCTCTCCGCAGGCCTTTTTCACACTCAGAACATTCTCCGACAAAAGCACCTCCTCAAGAAATGCTCTTGAAAGGTTATCTCCCCTCATGTAAAGCATTTGTGTAAACCGTCCCAGCTTTTCCTCGTCGGGCATTTCACAAAGCTCCACAAAAGCCTTTATCATATCATTTTTTAAAATACATCTGAAAACTGCAAGTGATTTCAATCCCTTTGCTGTATCCTTTGTCATAATTATCACCTCGTGAACTGTATTTTACCACATATTACGGCTTCTTTCAAGCATAAAAAGAAAGCCGCCACTTATATGGCGGCTTTCCGGATTATTTAAATTATTATTCGTGGATGATATAAATCATTCTCAAGGAAGCACTTGCTGTGAAGATGATAACTCTTGTCGCATCCTCACCGTACTCGCTGTAGGGAAGGATTTCGCTCATGTCAACATCTGTCTGAACATCACTGTTTCTGCCTCCGCGGTCGAAGCTGAACACCTTTACGGAAGAGCCGATAGACTTGGACACAACAGTGTTTTCGTCGTCTTCCTTATCAAAAGCATCCATATCGTCAATACCGTCTTCTACAAGAACGGAGGAAACTGTGATAGACTCTTCATCTACAGCATCATCGTCTTCACCGTCATTGAGGTAAATGTCGGTTACAGTACCGAACTGGAGACGGAATGAAGCATTGGGATAGTTATCTCTGGGCTTCACGCTTGTGGAGTGAACTTCGATAATACGGTTAGCACCGTCCTCGCCGTCCTTCACAAAGAGTTCTTCGTTGCTGCTTACAGGCTGAAGCTGAGAAGGATCGCTTGCGTCAAACCAGATCTGGTAGTCAACAAGCTCGTTCCTGCTGTCAACAATGTATCTGATGATATCGCCCTTACCTATATTTGCAATAGAGGAGGGACCATCTTCTTCAGAAACTGTAACGCTGGAAAGAGAGTAGCTTGTACCGTTCTTGTAACCCTTAATAACTGTACCGTTCTTTGTATCGCTCTTGGATGCAACAATCATCCAGGGAGAAGAGCTTGTATAAATTCTGGAGTCGTTCTGATGGTAAAGAAGAACAAGTGCAGCTGTGTTGCTGGAAGTAAGACCGAACGCTTCTACATGGTACTTTCTGCCGTTGGAGAATGCCTTGGAGTAGGAGAAAGTAAGGTAATCATCGGAAAGATGTCTGTTATCGGGAAGATACATAATCTTTGTGGAAGAGGAAACCTTAAAGTCTGTGAAGGTCTTACCGGAGGACTTGTATGCTCTGCCCTCGTAATCGCCGTCAACCATATCGCCTGCTTCATATGCAGAATAGTAAGCATCGCCGTCTTCATCTTCCATAACCATGGAAATATCGTCGTTTTCTGTGCTGTTTACAGTGTAAATTGTGCTTACAAGACCATCAGAGTTTGTCTGATAAATAATGGGCTGATGGTAAGTGTAATCAACATCCATATATGCTTTGTAGTTGGAATTTGCCATATCAGCAGACCTTTCAAGTGCCTTAAGAATATCATCATCAAGTGCCTTGTACTTTGTTTCGTCGATAGTAATCTTGCTTGCAGCACCTATCTGGATGAACTTACCGTCTGTTGTAAAGAACTTGAACTCAAGGTCATATTCGCTGTCGTCGCTGTCCTGACGGAGAGCGTAAAGGTAAGCATACTTTTCGGAGGACATATTGTTCTTAGCTTCTGCTGCAGCAACAATCTTGCCTGCCGCATCAAGGTAAACCTGAGCATTTTCACCAACCTCAAGCTTGGGAGCATCCTCGCCACCCTGCTCAATGTAATCCATAAGAGAGTCGGCAATGTAGTATTCCTCATCACCGATTACGATTGCTGTTGCATCGCTCTGGTCACGTTCTGTAATGTTACCGGAAACAGTTTCGCGTGTTACAACAACCTCGTAATATCTCTTACCTTCAGCATCCTCGGGGGAAGCCTTAATGTTAAGAACGTCCCACTTTGCAATATCGCTGAACTTTATAGCCTTACCGTTTCTCTTAAGAGAGAAGATAATGGATGTGGATTCAGCGGGGAATACGATTGTGTCATCACCCTCGTACTCAGCATCATACATAAGAGTAATCTTCTGGCTGGAGGAGTTCTTGGATTCAACAACAAACACTTCATAGGAGTTGATTCTGATAACATCGTACCTCTTGTCACCGTTGTTGTCAACAAGTACAACATTACCGTTTACAAGCTCATCGTTAAGATCTGTAATATCAAAATCATAGAGCTTGTTGTTGAAAATTGTGATGTATTCATCATCAATCTTCGCTTCTCTGCTGTTGCCGTTTCTCTTTGTGAGGTATTCAAGCACGCCGTCCTCATAGTCGCCGACAAGGTCAGCTTCAATTTCAAGAACGTTTGTCTTGGATGTGTACTCCATGGAAACAACAACGGGATAATCGTTCTCTTCTGTTTCTTCCTTAACAATTGCTCTTACCTCACAGCCGAGGAAGTTGTTGGGGTCTGCAGAGAAACCGATTTCATAAACTTCGTCATCAATCTGGATACAGTTCTTGGGAACGGAGCTGTCAGCATATTCAAGCTCTGTAAGGAAAGTACCTGTTACAATACCCTTAACCTCTTCGTAGCCGAGTGCTTCGTCAACCTCACCGGGTTCCCAGCCTTCAATACCTGTATCGTCATTTCTTTCAGCATCAAGAGCGTTAGCAACCAATATTGCTACAGTACCTCTTGTGCAGGGTCTTGTCTTGTTTGTGATGGAAGTGCCGCTTGTAACGCGAAGGCTCATAGCCTTTGCAACATAACCGGAAGACCAGTCGCCTGCGATAGTGGGCATTTTGCCTTCCTTTTCGTAGCCGAGTGCACAAACCAGCATCTTGATAGCCTGCTCATAAGTGACAGGGTCAGCTGCACGGAAGGTCTTGTCCTCAAAGCCGTTTATAATGCCAAGCTCTACAGCCTTTGCAACGTAGGGGCGTGCCCATGCGTAGTTTTCGTCTGTATCAAGGTCTTCAAAGCCTGTGAGTGCATCGGGGTTAATATAATCCTGCTGTGCCTGGAACTTAACCATAACAACGCAGAATTCTGCTCTGGAAATGGAATTGCCGGGACGGAATGTACCATCCTCGTAACCGTTTATAATACCTCTGGAAACAAGCTTGTTAACCGCCTTGCCCTCTGCTGTTGTTGCATCAACGTCGGAAAGCACGGGAAGCTCTGCTGCCATGGGCATCACAGCTACTGACAACATCATTGCCACTGCCAATATAAAAGACAATAATCTGTTTGTCTTCATATTTTCATCCTCCTAAAATGTTTATTTTCCCCGGGGCGAAAAAACCCCAGAAAACCATATTGCAATTTTAACATAACAAACCCAAGCCGTCAAGTTTTGTTGCAATATCACAACATAAATTTCATCAAATTGTAACATTACTTCCCATCAGGTATGTTTTTTGCCTTTTTCTTGCGGTTTTCAATGTAAAAAAGTACCGCAATTCCGCCTATAACGCTCACAAATGCCACAAGCTGGCTCACTCTCACAACATCCTTTATGAGCCATAAGCTGTCGGTTCGTAAGCCTTCAATCATAAACCTGCCCGCCCCGTACCATATAAGGTAGTAGGCAAAGGCATAGCCGTCCGTTTTAAGTAATCTGTATATTATAAAATATGAAATAATAAAGCCCGTTAAATTCCATAGTGATTCGTACAAAAAAGTAGGATGGCAGGGTCCGAAGGGCGAATAGGGCTTAACGCCTGCCCCCTCAACAACCATGCCCCAGGGAAGGCTTGTCAGAGAGCCGAAGGCCTCCGCGTTCACAAAATTGCCCCATCTTCCTATAGACTGTGCAATAAAAAGCCCCCGTGTTGCAACGTCTGCAAACCATAAGAAGGGGATCTTCTTAACCCTTGTATAAACTATTGCCACAATACACCCTGCAATCACACCACCGTATATTGCAAGTCCGCCCTTCCATATGGCGAAAATATCACCTATGTTTCGGGCATAGTAGCTCCAGTCAAAAATAACGTAATAAAGCCTTGCACCCAGTATCCCCAAAGGTATGCCGAACAGCACAAAATCTGCCAGATCATCTCCTGTATATCCCCGCTTTTTAAATTCAAAGGATGCAAGAGCTATTGCAACAAGCATTCCCAGTGCAATAATAATCGCATACCAGTAAATTTTAAACCCAAAAATGCTCACCGTTTCATTAAGGTGAAAATCAAGTCCAAGATAAGGAAAAGTAATATGATTCATCTTATCCCTCCAAAAAAATTCCGCTTAAATATGTAAACGGGGGCACTCTGCCCCGTTTTAATTTATCTCATAGCGTTGCCCACATCGTGCATCACATTGTTTGCACCACGTCCAACGTCCCGCATTACGTTACCTGCACCACGGCCAACATCCTCCATGGCATTGCCCACATTGTCCATGGCTCTGCCCATCATGCCACGGGCACCCGTTGCATCGGTTGCTTGATCGCCACTTCCGACAATTGCATCGTCCTCTGCCATATTATCGTCCATCATGCTGTCAGAGTCCATATTGTCATCAGGTGCATTATCATCAAAGGAACTGTTGCCCTGTGCCTCATCGTTACCTATTATGCCGTCATCGTTGGTGTCGTTTGTACAACCGCAACCGGACAACAGCATTACCGAGGCACACAAAACCGCAATAAGCCTTATCATCACACATCCTCCTTTTCCTTTATTGAGATACACATACCTCATAACTATTATTGTCAACTATCAAAGTGAAATTCAATAAAAATTTTCCTTGTATACAGTAACAAAACAGCGGTTTTTTTATATTATGTAGTGTAAGGAAAATCTTCCTTGCAGATACAATTTTTGAAAACCTGAAAGGAGAACATTTTATGTTCGGATGCAATAATAACAATAACTGCGGTTGCGAATGGATTATTATCCTTATTATACTTTACTTCCTCTTCTGCGGTTGCGGTAACAACTCTTTTTCCGGCAACGTTTGCTGCAACTAAATCTCAAGGCGTAGCGTAAGCTACGCTTTTTTAATTTCCGAGCATTTCTGCCAGTGCACGCAATGCCTTACCACGGTGGCTTATGCTGTTTTTCTCATCGCTTGTCATTTCTGCAGCAGTTTTACCCATTTCGGGCACGTAGAAAACAGGGTCATAGCCAAAGCCGTTTTCGCCCTTTGCCTCACGGATTATCTCGCCTTCACAGCTGCCCTCTGCCTCGTAGGTTTTTTCCTCTGTCACAAAAGCAATGGAGCATACAAACCTTGCACCACGGAGCCCGTCCTCAACCTCTTCCATGTTTTTAAGTAAAAGCTCAAGCCTTCCACGGTCATCAAGCCCTTCACCGCCGTAGCGGGCGCTGTACACACCGGGCTCACCACCCAAAGAGAACACCTCAAGCCCGCTGTCGTCAGCCAGTGCAGGAATACCCGTTTTTTCAAAAATTGCCTGTGCCTTTAAAAGTGCATTTTCACGGAAGGTTGTGCCCGTTTCTTCAACATCAAGGTCTATTCCCGCTTCCTCCTGTGTAATAATATCAAAATCGGGAAGAATTTCTTTAAACTCCTTCACCTTGTTCTTGTTTTTAGTTGCCGCTATTATTTTCTGCATTTCTGCCACCTCTTAAAGCTCAAATTTGTTTCATTATATCACAACAATACACTATTTAAAATATTTTTTCGAAAATATCTTGACAAATATAAAAAAACGTGATAAATTAAAGTCAAAGATAGTCAAAGTCAAAAATGAGGTGTTTATAATGACAATATCAGATTTAATAGAACAGATGCTTAACGAAATGCTTTCCTCCTCGGACGGCAGTGTTGAAATAAGGCGTAACATTTTAGCTAACCAGTTAAACTGTGTTCCTTCGCAGATAAATTATGTTATCAAAACCCGCTTCACCCCCGAGCGTGGCTATTATATCGAAAGCAGGCGTGGCGGTGGCGGCAGTGTCACAATCCGCCGTGTGGAATCGGGCTTTGGAAATATCATTTCTCTTTTAATCGGCTCTGTGGGAGCATCTCTTGACTACCCCACAGCCACAGCCTATCTCACCCGCCTTTTTGAGGAAAAGCTCATAACAAAGCGTGAAGCAACCCTTATGGCAGCAGCCCTCAGTGACAAAAGCATTCTCTCAGGGCAGAAAAACGAGGCAAGAGCAGTTTTATTCAAAAATATGCTTATTACATTAATAGACAACTAAAAGAAAGGATGTATGTATTATGATGTGCGAAAAATGCGGTATCAATCCTGCAGCAGTTACACTCACTCAGGTAATTAACGGCAAAAAGACAGTTAAAAAGCTCTGTGTTTCCTGTGCCCAGGAAAACAACATTTATAAGGACTTAAACATGGACCTGGGCTTTTCAAACCTGTTCTCCTCCTTCTTTAATGAAGGCGAGCAGTCAAGAAGCGTGGACGAAAAATGCCCCCTTTGCGAAATGACAAGAAGCGAGCTTATTAAAACTGGCAAGGGTGGCTGTGCCCTTTGTTACACAACCTTCGAGGCGGCTATGACACCTCTTTTAAAGAAAATTCATCTCACAAACACTCACACAGGCAAGGTGCCCGGCAAGCCGGGCTCAGCCTCTGAAAACAAAATTGACCTTCTTAAAGCACAGCTTAAGGAGGCAATTGAAAAGGAAGAATACGAAAAGGCAGCACGCCTTCGTGACGAAATCAAGGAAATGGAGGGAAGAATGTAATGCAGTACACATCAGGCAGAGTACGTCTTGCACGTAATTTAAAAAGTATCCCCTTCCCCTCCCGCATGACAAAGGATGCGGCACAAAATGTAATCGATAAGGTATGGGAGGCATTGTCAGCCTCCGCCCTTAAGGACACCCTTAAAATTATAAAATCCGAGGAGTGCGACAAAGTCACCCTTATGTCTCTCTCGGAAAAGCACCTTTTAAGCCCCGACTTTTTAAAGGGCACACTTCCCCGTGCGGCAATTATCTCCGAGGACGAAAAAATTTCCATCATGATAAACGAGGAGGACCATATCCGCATCCAGGTTTTTGCCGAGGGCAATTCGCTTGACGAAGCCTACGACACAGCCGACAAAATCGACAACCTTCTTGCCGAAAAGCTGGATATTGCCTTCCACGAAAAATTCGGCTACCTCACCTCCTGCCCCACAAATGCAGGCACGGGCATGCGTGCAAGCTTCATGCTTCACCTGCCTGCCCTCACCATGAGCAACTCCATCTCCTCTGTGCTCACCTGGGCAAACAAGCTGGGTCTTGCAGTACGTGGTGTATATGGCGAAGGCAGTAAGGCACGGGGTGCATTTTATCAGCTTTCCAATCAGATAACCTTAGGTGTAACCGAAAAGGAAATCCTCCAAAGGGTTAACCTTGCTGCAGAGGAGCTCATAAAAAAGGAAGAAATGGTCAGAAACACACTTTTTGAAAACAACCGTGTTAAAATAACGGACCGCACCATGCGTGCATACGGCATACTTACAAGTGCCTACACCATCTCCTCCGACGAGGCTTTTTCCCTCTCAAGTGATGTTCTTTTAGGCATATCTCTGGGCATAATAGATAATGTAACACCCAAAAAGCTTCTTGATGCACTTTTTGCCACGATGCCTGCCACCATTTCGGCAGCTGCCTCGCTTGATGGCACAGACCCCATCTCCCGTGACATAGCACGTGCACAGTATTTCCGTGAAAACTTAAAATAAATCTTACAGGAAGGATGATTTTCAATGAATGAACATAACTTTACACAAAAAGCAAGAGAAGCCATCCGCCTTTCGCAAATCTCCGCAAAAGACCTCGGTTGCAGCTTTGTTGGCACAGAGCACCTCCTTTTGGGCTTACTTAAGGAAGGAAGCTCCTTCGCTTCAAAATTTCTTACGGGGCTTGGCGTAACAGAGGAAAAGGTACAGAGCAAAATTGAAGAAATAACCCCTCCCTCCTCTTCCTCAGCCTTCACGGGCTTCACCCCCCGCACAACAAGGGTTCTTCAGCAAAGTGCATACGAGGCAAAGAAAACTCATTCCGACTATATCGGCACAGAGCACATTCTTCTTGCCCTTTTCCGTGAAAGAGACAGCGTGGCTTTCAAAATTCTGCTCTCATTTGGTGTCCCCCAGACAATTTATAACGACCTTAACGAGGCTGTTACAAACGCCTCAGCTTCCGTAAAACCTGAGGACAAAAATCTTAAAGAAAGTAAATCCACCCCCACCCTTAATCAGTTCGGTCGTGACCTTACCGCTCTTGCCCGTGAAGGCAAGTTCGACCCCGTTATCGGCAGAAGCGAGGAAATTGCCCGTGTTATTCAGATTTTGTCACGCCGTACAAAAAACAACCCCGTGCTTTTAGGTGAGCCGGGCGTTGGTAAAACAGCCATCGCCGAGGGCTTGGCGCAGGAGATTACATCAGGCAACGTTCCCGAGCTTTTAAAGCACAAACGGGTATTCTCCGTTGACCTTTCAGGCATGGTCGCAGGTGCAAAGTACCGTGGCGAATTTGAGGAACGCCTTAAAAAGGCAATGGAAGAGGTTACAAACGACGGCAACGTTATCCTCTTTATTGACGAAATTCACACCATCATCGGTGCAGGTGCTGCCGAGGGTGCAATCGATGCGGCAAACATTTTAAAGCCCGCCCTTGCCCGTGGTGAAATTCAGCTTATCGGTGCAACCACCCTTAACGAATACCGCAAGTATATCGAAAAGGATGCCGCACTTGAACGCCGTTTTCAGTCGGTTATGGTAGGCGAGCCCACAGTTGGCGACACAATCGAAATTTTAAAGGGTCTCCGTCCCAAATACGAGGCACACCACGGTGTAAAAATTGACGATTCTGCCTTAGAGGCAGCTGCAAAGCTTTCAAGCCGTTATATAACAGACCGCTTCCTGCCCGACAAGGCAATCGACCTTGTGGACGAAGCCGCAAGCCGTACAAAGCTTCAAAAATTTACTGCTCCCCCCGCCCTTAAGGAGCTTGAGGACAAAATAAAGGACGTGCAGAATGCAAAGGTGGAAGCAATAAATTCACAGGACTTTGAAAAAGCCGCAACCTTACGTGATGAAGAAAAGGCCTTAAAGGAGGAGTATGACAAGCTCCATAACGAATGGCAGGACAAAAACACTCACCTTTCAGGCACCATCACCGATACAGACATTGCCTCTGTTATTTCAAGCTGGACCAGCATCCCCGTTGACCGCCTGAAGGAGGAGGAAAGTGACCGTCTCAGAAACTTAGAGAGTGTGCTTCATAACCGTGTTATCGGTCAGCACGATGCGGTTGTTGCCATTTCCAAGGCAATCCGCCGTGGCAGGGTAGGCTTAAAGGACCCCAAGCGTCCCATAGGCTCCTTCATTTTCTTAGGCCCCACGGGCGTTGGTAAAACAGAGCTTACAAAAGCATTGGCAGAAGCCCTCTTTGGTGATGAGGACTCCATGATTCGTGTTGACATGAGTGAATTTATGGAAAAGCACTCCGTTTCCAAATTAGTCGGCTCACCTCCCGGCTATGTTGGCTACGACGATGCAGGTCAGCTTACCGAGAAGGTACGCCGTAAGCCCTACAGCGTTATCCTCTTTGATGAAATTGAAAAAGCACACCCCGACGTTTTCAACATTCTTCTTCAGGTGTTGGAGGACGGTATCTTAACCGACTCCCAGGGAAGACGGGTTGATTTCAGAAACACTGTCATTATCATGACAAGCAACGTTGGTGCAAGTAAGCTTACGCAGGCAAAACGTGTAGGCTTCGGCAACCTTGACGAAGCACATGGCGAAATTAAAAAGAACGTTATGGACGACTTGAAGAAAACCTTCCGTCCTGAATTTTTAAACCGCCTTGACGAAATCATCGTATTTAACCGCTTAACCGAGGACGAAATAAAAGAGATTGCAAAAATTATGCTCTCCTCCGTATCAAAGCGTCTTTCAGAAAACGGCATCGATGCAACCTTTAACGACAGTGCAATAGCCCTTTTGGCAAAGGAAGGCTTTGACCCCGTGTACGGTGCCCGTCCTCTCCGCCGTGCCATCACAAGTAAAATCGAGGACTTGTTCGCAGAAGAAATCCTCTCCGGCAACGTAAACAAAGGCGATAAGGTCTCCGTTTCCGCCAAGGGCGACAAATTCGTTATAAACCAACTCAAAAAATAAAAATTAAAAGCGAGATTGCTGTGCAATCTCGCTTTTTGTTTTTATTTCTGCAATAATTCCATTGCCATTTCCGTATTAACCTTTGCCTTTTCACGAAGAGCCCCGCAATCTGTCAAGGTAAGCCCCTCCAAAGCCATGTTAAGCATGTCCTCTAAATTTTCCTTTGTAACCTTCTCAACGTCAATAACGCCGTCAAGACCAACATATTCCATAAAGCCGTCAATTTTAGGGTCGTAGCGGAGTGCCACTGTTTTAACGCCCTTACTTACAGAATAAATCATACTGTGAAGCCTCATGGCAACGTTAATCTTTGCTTTACCAACCACCCCTATAGCCTCACGTATGGAAAGCTTGTTTTCGGGCACATATGCCCTCTCGCCTATAAGGGATGCAATTCTTTGTGAAATTTTCACATCATGAGGATACTGCATAGGCACAAATACCACATTTAAACTATGCTTTTCGGCAAAAGCCTTTATGCTTTCTGCAACGCTTTCCTCAAAGCCCCCGGGGTTTTTCTTCCATTCCCTCACGGAAACTGCCACATAGTCCCCCATGGGGATTTTTTCTTTTTCAAAAAGCCTGCAAAGCTCATTTTCGCCTATACCCTCCAAAAGCATTGCAGGGTCAGCAGTAACACAAATGTCACCATTCACGCCAATTTCTCTCATAACCTTTTCTGAGCCTGCCTCACGAAGAGTAATTCTATCCACACATTCATTTATCACCCTTGCCGTAAGGGTGCGGTTAAGCCCTCTCTTAACGGGGCCAAAGCCGTTTGCAAACTGCATAACACGGCAGCCGCACAGCTTTGCCAGCTTTATAATTAAAAGATAATACCACAAGCTCTTACTGCTTGTTTCGTCCTGAAGAAGGCTTCCTCCGCCCGAAAGAAGCACCTTCGCCCTTTTAAATGCATCAAAAAGCTTAAAGGGGTTAACACGGCTTATAGCATCTACACGGTAAAGAGCCTTTGTTTCCTCAGGTCTTTGGGAAAGAACAAGCAGCCTTGCATCAGCCTTTGCCTTCTTTATCTCCTCCACAATCGCAAGTAAAAGAGCATCATCGCCATTGTTGTGGAAGCCGTAATAGCCCGAAATCACAAAGTCATACTTCTTCTCCGAGCGGTAATCCTCCACAATATTTTTATATATCTCCATATGTGTACGTGCAAAATTTTCGTTTGTGAAAAGGGTTGTTGCACGCCTCTTTATGTTTTCGCCCATCTCTTTTATAAGGTCGGGGTTATCAATGAGCACGTTGAGCTTTTCTGCCATTTCCATGTGGTTTCCGCTTTCAAAAAGCATGCCCGTTTCGCCCTCTACAACCAATGAGGGTATACCGCCCACACGGCTTGCCACCATGCACCTGCCCATTGCCGCCCCCTCAAGCATTGAGTATGGGAAGCTTTCGCAAAGTGATGTAAGGCAGTTAATGTCAATAAGGTTTAAAAAACCGTACATATCCCTTTCAAAGCCAAGAAAACGTATGCGGTCACTAAAGCCCGTTTCTTTGGCAAGATGGGTAAGCTTTTCACGCTCGACACCGTCGCCTGCAATTAAAAACTCAACATTATCACGCTTTTTTAAAACCTCTCCTGCCGCTTTAATAAAAACGTCAACACCCTTTACCGCATCAAAGCGTGCCGCAATGCCCACATAGGTTTTGTTTTCATCGTAGGCAAAGCCTCTCTTTTGGGCAAATTCGCCCTTTGGCGTGGGGTTTTCGGGCACACAGGAAAAGTCCATGCCGTTATAAACAGTATGTATACTGTTTGGCTTAAATCCACGGGAAATCAGCATATCCTTAAAATTGTCACTTACCGCAATATAATAAGGAATTCTCTTAAGGGCAAGCTTATTAAGGTTTGTGAAAACAAGTTTTTTTATAAACTGGTCAAAGTCTAAAAGATAATCGCTGTGTACCGTTGTAATGGTGGGAATATTAATTTTTCTCATAACAAAGCAGGCAACAAAGTTAGCCCTTGCGCCATGCACATGAAAAACATCAAAGCCCTCTTCGTTTATCATACGGGCAATAGAATCCACAACAGATAAATCAAAGCGGTTTTTCTGCAAAAACAACACGTTGTCAATGCCTTTTTCCTGTATTTCCTTGTAAAAAACTCCTTCCATCAGGCAGCCTACTCTCACATCAGCCATTGTTTTTAACTTGTCAAGGAGCGAAAACAAATGTGTTTTCGCTCCGCCGCTGTCGCCACCCGATATCAGATGCAATATTTTCATAGTATCATCCTTCCTTTCAGGCTCCCTCCTCGAGGGAGCTGTCGCCAAGAGTGACTGAGGGAGTGGTGCAATTATTCACCTTTTTTACTAATCCTTGCTGTAGCAAGCATAAGTCCGGGAACTATCCAGAATGCAAACATAACTCTCGGATAAAACCAGATGTATTCAGCACAGCACACAAATGCAATACCGCTTAATGCGCTTATGCCTGCAATGGCATAGCTCTTTAATTCCTTGTCCATAATGCGCATACTGCCTGCGGTCTTTTTAATGGTGGCAATAATGTATGCAAAGAAGCTCAATGCACCCATAAGCCCCATTTCAAGCACAATTTCCATATAAAGCATATGGCTGTGAGGTGCGGTGATTGCCACGGGCGAAGAATACCCCGGGTACACCGCCCTGAAGGACTCAGGCCCCAAACCAAGACCCTTTATACCATAATCCTTAATCATTCTCACACAGCTGTCCCAGATGTACAGTCTGTAGGAGTTGGAGGAGTCCTCCATTGAGCCTATGGTGAAAATTCTGTTCATGATTGTATCGGGCAAAAAGGGTATTGCCGCTATAACAAGAAAACCAAAGGGTATAAGAAGCCTCTTGTCGTAAATGCACACAAACACAACTGCACTGAGTGCAAAGCCAACCCAGCCCGAGCGTGAATAGGTCATTGCAAGTGCACCAAGGCAAACTGCAAACGCCCCTGCCACACAAAGCTTTTCAAACTTTGTTTTCAAAGAAAGGAACAAAGGCACCATAAAGGGCATGAAAAGTACTAAAAGCTGTGCAAAGTTGTTGGGGTTTGAAAAGGTTGAATACACTCTGCCGGGCATGCCCTCATTCTGTGTTATATCAACAAATTCCAGGTCTACCTCAACGCCCATAATTCTCTGTGCAATGGCGTAAACGCCCGTAAGTGCCACAAAGAACAAAACAATCTTCAGAAAACGTATAAGCTTTTCCTTAGTATCAACGCTTGCATACACACAGTATGAGAAAATAACCGAAGCAATAAGGAAAAGTGCAATTCTCAAAGCATCGGAAAAAACATATGCTGTCACGGTGCTCACAAAAATTGCAATTATGAAAATCACAACGGAAAGAGGCACCTTTTTAATGCTTCCTGCCGAAATTTTTCCCGATGCAATGTTAAACACGCACCAGCACAAAAATCCCATTGCACCTAAAAAGGCATAAAGGTTATTCCACAAATTGTGCGGTGCAAGGAACATAAGCCCTATAAAAAGAGCAAGATATGTGTCCATTGCAAGAAGGTTCTTTGAGTTTACAAAGTCAAAAAGCCACAGCGTGAAGGAATTTTTAAAAACACGCCTTGTAAAAAGCTGTATGCTTCGTATTATTTTAAGTGCAAAGCTCCATACTGCATCAATGCACATATAAGTAAAGGAGCCCTTTGTATATTTTTCCGAAAAGCTTTCCTTCCCAAGCCAGGAATATATTCCGCTTTCCTCAATTTTTTTCTGTATCCAGTTAAAGAAACGCATAACTGCATTTATAAGGGCACTTTTTTTAACCTTTTCTGCCCAGAAGGCAAAAAATGAGGTTAAAAGATGCCATGTAAAGGAACGTGAAATCAGTTTAATCACCCCTTTTTTAAGTATATGGGTTTTAGTCAATCTTCTTAATTCCCGACACTCTGCCGAAAATCTTCGCGTCTCCAACACGGATAGTAATGGAGTGACCAACACCGTACTTGGAAGAGCCTGCAATCATACCAAAGTCATAATCCTGACCTTTTACCTCTGTTGTAAGTGCAACACAGTTGTAATGCTCCTTCGGTACACAGCGAACCTCGCCTGCATCTGTCACAGTATAAGTTCTCGAATCTGTAAGCTCAACCTTTGTAACAACACCAAGGTCAGAGTCCTTCTGCTCATCTAAAACCTTATCGCCTACTTCAATAATAGTTGCTGCAAAGGAAGGCACTTCTTCACAAAGGTATGTTACCTCGTAAAGAGATGCACTGCTTCCCCCAAAGCCACCGCCAAAAAACATTGTTCCCACAAAAAGGCAAACAGCAGCAATCACTAAAATAACAATTACATCCACAACATTGAACTTAAATTTCTTTTCCATAATCTTTTATCCTTTCCGTGCATTGCACATTAAAAATACTTTTTATATGTTTCCTCAAGTAAAACATCCAGATCAAATCTTTCAAAAACTGCACGGCGTGCATTAAGGGCAAATTCCTTATAGCCCTCCTCATCATGCATCATGGTATAAATAGCCTTTGCCATAGCATCCGTATCGCCGTATTCAACAAGCATACCGCAGTTTGTCTCACCGTTTATTATGTCGCCGTTACCGCCAACATTTGTTGCCACAACGGGCAAGCCCTGGTCAAGGGCTTCAAGTATTGCAAAGGAAAGAGCCTCGTAGCACTTTGCACTGTTAACGTACAAATCACTTGCAGAAAGTATTTCCGATGCATCATTGCGAAAGCCCATCTGGCGTATTTCATTCTGTAAGCCAAGCCTTTCAATTCTCTCCTTAATTTCACCAAAGAGCTCACCGTCACCTAAAAACAGCACAACAAACTTTTTATCGGTCATCTTCTTAAGCTTATATACGCTGTCTGTAAAGAAGTCAAGTCCCTTTGCCATGTGGTAGCGTGAAAGTGTTACCACAACAAAGGTATCGGGGTCAATGCCTAATTCCTGCCTCTTTTCAAGGTTCTTTTTAACCTCCTTTGAGGGTCTTATGCCGTTGAATACAACGTCTATCTTTTCTTCGGGCACACCGTTTCCTATAAGAAGCTCCCTGCCGTTATTGCAAACGGAAATTATCTTGTGGTTATTTCTTGTCATTATCTTATTCGTTATCTTCCATAAGAAGGAGGTTTTCAAGGTCAAATGGCAGGTATACACAACCCTTGTTCCCGAATAATAACGCCTCGACAAAAGAGCAATATAATTTTCCCTTGGGTACTGAGTGTGTATAACGTCAATGTTATTTTCCCTGCAGTAGGCGGCAAGCACCTTTGCCGCCTTTAAATCAAAGGGATGCTTCATTGTAAGCTGTAAGCTCTCAATTCCCATAGCCTCCATCTGCTCACTGAGAAGCCCCGGCTCGGAATATGCAAAGTAGCACTTAGTGTCCTTTTCCTTAAAGGTTTTCACAAGGTTGTACACATATTTTTCCGTTCCTGCCTTACCTGCATGGTTTATCAGGTACAAAACCTTAAGCTTTGGCAAACCGTGTCTCTCCTCTCGTATCTTAATAACCTTTGCAGGCACACCGCCCACAACAGCGTAGTCGGGCACATCACGGGTAACAACAGCCCCCGCCCCTACTATAACGCCGTTACCGATGGTAACCCCGGGCAATATCACGGCATTTGCTCCAATCCAGCAATCGTTACCTATGGTAACCTTTTCCTTTGGTGCTGTCTGCAGCCTCATGGGCTTATAAATGTTTTCCGTTTCGTGGTTCTGGGTGTAAATGCTCACATTCGGTCCCATCATCACATCATCACCGATTGATAAAGGCCCCGAAATACGGGCATTTAACCCAATCGCACTGTTGTTCCCTATCTCAATCTCCCGTCCGCCGCCAAAAAATGCACCGTGCTCAATATTAACGTTTTTTCCGCATGCCTTAAACATTTTCTTTGCACAAAGCCTTCTCAGATGTCCGCTTCCTAAGCTGTAGGGCGAAAAGCTTCCCGGCAGATGCCTTGCCAGAAAATAATAAGTTGCATAGCTTAACATATAACCTATCTTGCTCATATTTTTCCCCTTTTCAGGATTTTACCCGTAAAATCAACCACGGGATTTATTTTAAGTATAACCGCCATTATATAATACACTAAAAGCCCTGCACCCACAGGCACAAAAAGCCTTACTGCACGCATAAGTATACCGCCTCCTGCGGGGATTACAAAATTAAGTGCCTCCACCGCACAAAGCATAATAAGGGATGCTATAATGCACTTTAAAACTGTCATTCCAAGCCCCTTGGCATAGCTTCCAACCTTTTTCCTTATTGCCCATAAAAGCACACACATACCAACAAGGGATGCTGCAGAATAAGCCACCGGGATGCCGTAGGCCCCTAAAAAGTGCATAAGCACAAGGCTTAAGGAAATGTTCACAACCATTATCACAACGCCGTTAACAGCACTTATTTTCGTGTTACCCAAAGCGTAAAGGGCACGGTCTAAAATTTCCTTCAGTCCTATGCCTGTAATGCCTATGGAGTAACCGCACAGAAGCAGTGCCGCACCCATAATTTCACTGTTTGTTATCTTTCCCCAGCCTGCAATAAGGCTTAAAAGGCTTTCTCTCACACCTATAAAGCCAAAGGTCATGGGTATTAAAAGTGCACACACGCTCATAAGTATCCCCGAGAGGGTATTCTTATACTCCTCCATGTCACCCTTTGAAGCGCTCTCCGAAAGGCGTGGATATATAACAGCCGTAATGGAATAAATAAATGCCAGTACAAGGTAAATTGTTATGTTCTGCACAAACATCAAAAGGGTAACCATGCCCTCAAAACGGGCTATCATGGTGTTATTGTAGAACATGTTCAGCTGATACGCTCCCACACCTAAAAGCACGGGCACGGTCATTTTGCCTGCCTTTATAATGTCCGGGTGCTTTATTTCAAAGCTGGGGCGATAAATATACCCCTCTTTCACAAGCGGTGGTATAAGTATCAGTGCCTGCAGGCTTAAGCCAATAATGGTTGCCACTAAAAGCCCCTTAACACCGTACCTGTCCCCTAATAAAACAGTGTAGAGTATAACAACTAAGCTTGACGGCACGCTTACAAAGGCAGGAAGCTTATAGCGGCCAACCGCCTGAAGCATGCCCTGAAAAATGTAGTTTAAGGCATAAAAGAACATTACGGGCATAACCGTCATCAGTGCCATAGTTGCAAAGTGATATGTTTCCTCGCTCTTACCAAAAGCTGTAGCTTTGGGAAGTATGGGCGAAATTGCCACACCGAAAGCCACAAGCAAAAGGGTAAGTGCCAGGGAAATTGTTATTATATTGTCAGCAAAGCGTTTTGCTTCTTTGTGCTTACCAAGTGCCATATGCCCCACATAAATGGGTATAACCACTGTGGAAAGTGCCGTTCCCACGCAGGTAAAAATCACGTTTGGTATGCTGATGGCGTAGGAATATATGTTAAGATAAATATCCGATGCACCAAAGTGCGACATATATACCTGATTGCTCACAAGGCTTAAAAGTCTCGAAAGCACCATTATAACCATAACGGAGGATACCGCGCCTAAAATATTTTTCTTTTCTTTCACTTATTACACCTTAAGCTTTCCATCTAACATTCTCTTTGATGATTTTAGCGGGATTGCCTGCCACAAGACACTTAGGTGGCACATCACGTGTCACAACACTGCCTGCCGCAACAACTGCCCCTTCTCCTATTGTAACGCCCTTTAAAATGAGGCTTCCAACCCCAATCCAAACATTATCCTCAATAACCACGGGCTTTATCACTTCTTGTTCGCCATTAAAGGCATGGTAATCACGGTCTAAAATATTGCAGTCCCATGCAATGTTAACGCCGTTTCCTATTTTAACCAATTCCCCTGCATGGATTTCCGTGCGGTCACCAATGTATGAATTGCTGCCTATTTCAATCCTTCCGCCATACGCGGAAAGCTTCACATATCTGTGCAGGAAAACCCTATCGCCAAGAGAAATTGTGCCGTTATTTTTCATAACCCGCACGCCTCTTTCCATCCTTAAAAGCTTGCCCGACTTATTAAATTTCCATTTATTAGAAATACCCCTCAAAACGGCACATCCGTTAACAACCAAACTCTTTATATTCATAGTTTTCCTCCTGAATCCCACAACACGGGACACTCCCTACCCACAGCCAACCCATCAACTCGATTTTTCACAAGCAAAATGAAAAATGAATGAATGGGAGTGTCGCTGTTCCTTATAAAAATGTTGCAATCACCTGATAAAAGCAGCCTGCAGCCCACAATAATCCTATTTTACTAATTATATCATACCCTGCTTTTTTAGTCAACCTAAGCAATTACTAAAGTCACAAAACCTTTACAATATTACTCTTTCCTTTTCACCTTCATTATGCTATAATTATCAGCGGAAAGGACTGATACAATGAAAAAATTAATTTCTGCAATTCTTGCAGGTTTACTTATAACCACCTCTGCCCAGGCAGCAATATATGAAAATGTAAAGGAGGTAACCATCACAGAGGGCGTAACACACAAAACGATGGAAACCTTTACGGAATCGGGCTGGGTTAAGGCAAACGTTATCGAAATTGACCTTACAAACGATGAGCTCACCCTTGAGGTTTTAACCTCCCCTGAGGGTACCTCACGCCTCTCAACAGTAAAGCAGATGGCAGAAGAAAACAACACCAAGGTTGCGGTCAATGCTGACTTTTTCAACATGCAATCAGGCGAAACAAATATGCTGGGCATGGTTTATGATGACGGGCAGTTAATCTCCACCCCCTCAAAGGACAACTTCGTTTCCTTCGTCATAACAGAGGAACAGGACGTGGTTTTTGACTACTTCACCTTCACGGGCACACTTTATGCAGAAAACACCTCCCTTACAGAGGAAGCCTCCTGCGACCTTTATCAGATAAATAAGGTGCCCGTAACAACGGGCGGTATAACAATGATAACCGAAGCCTGGGGCAAAACAGTCACCATCCCCCAGTATACCTACGCCATGATATGCGAGCCCTTCGATGAAAACGAATATGAAATGACAGCCTTCTCCTGGGGCGGTGAGGCTGTTACCATCCCCGAGGGCGGTGCAGTATTTGTTGCAAACTACATGGTAAATGCTTTTCTGAACGCCAACTTTGCCATCGGTGACACAATAAGGGTAGAAACCTCAATTTCTCCCGATGTCGAAGCCATAAAGGATGCCTCAGGCGGTAATACCCTTATCCTTAAGGATGGTGAGGTTTGTGAATTTACAAGCAATATCACCGGCAAGGCACAGCGCACGGGCATGGGGCTCTCTCCCAATGGTAAAACACTTTTCCTTGTAACAATAGACGGCAGAAGCGAGGATTGTCCCGGCTTCACACAGACAGACCTTGCCGCCTTCATGCTCAATTTAGGCTGCAGTGATGCCATCAACCTTGACGGTGGCGGAAGCACAACCCTTGTTACCCCCGACCGCTACAGCCAAAAACAAACCATACAGAACACTGTTTCCGCTCCCCGAAAGGTTTCAACCGCCCTTGGCGTTATATCAACAGCCCAAGAGGGCGAGGCTGAAATGGGCGAAGCGAAGCTTTCAAAGGATACTGTCCTTTTAGGCGACAGCGTTGACATTACCACAGTTTTTTACGACGAAAAGTATAACAATACTCCTATAAACATATCAAAACTCAGAATTTCCTGCTCCGACAAAAATGCAGTTATTGAAAATAACCGCATCACCCCCTCAAAGGCAGGCACTCACACAATTTATGCAAAATACAAAGGCATAACCCTTGAATGTGTGGTTTCGGTTTTAAGCGACATTTTCGCCATCAACATATACCCCGAATCCATTAACACAACCACTTCCGACAAAACGGTTACCGTTACCGCCTACGACAGGTCAGGTCACAGTGCCACCATCCCCACAGAGCTTCTTGAATTTACTGTAACGGGCGATGTTGTAATGGAAGGCAACACAATCAAAAAAGGCGAAAACACGGGCACGGTAACGGCAGTTTTTGAGGGATTAACCTCATCTTTAGTTGTTAACGGTGAAAAGCACATCCGTGAGGACGATATAAAAGCAGAGGATACCTTTGAAGGCTTTATGGAAAACGGTGAAAAACTCACCTTTGCAGGTAAGGTAGCAGAGCCCAAAAACCTCATAGGCCGCTTCCAGGCAAGCTATTATCTTCAGGATCTGGCAAACCGTGGCGATGTGTATGCCCTCTCAGAGGAAATCTATGACCCCCATGAAATTTTCACCATCTACAGAAAGGTAGACACCTTCACACAGCGTGACGTGGGCAACACAAAAATCATAACCCTTGCAAACTCAAAGGGATCCATAAGACTCACCGAAGAAAACGCCTGGGGCAACTTTAAAATCGTTTGCGACAGCATCGATAAGGATAACCTTGTTATCGTGCTGAACGAACCCATCTATAATATGAACCAGGGCGAGCAGAAGGTCTGGGATTATTATATGGACATGCTTAACGAAAAAGGCGTTAACGTGTTTGTTGTATCTCAGGGGGTTAAAAGCGAAGCAACGGTGGAAAATGGTGTCCGCTACCTTTATGTGGGCGGTATCGGCAACTGTAACAATGCCTCCTTTGAGTACGGCTTCAAGGAAGCAAAACCCCTTACCTTAACAATTTCAGAGGATGAAGTAAGATATACATTTGAATAATTATATAAACAAATTTGTCCGCTTTATGCACTATTGTTGCGACCCTATTTCAGCTTATTGACTTATAATTCCAACGTGCTAAAATGAGGTTGAAATTTAAAAGAAAGCGGTGTGTAATATGAAAAAGTGTTTACTTATTATTCTCTCGGCTATTATTTTATTATCCGGATGCAGTTCCCCTCCGGCAAGCAAAGAGGACTGTCTCTATTGCAGCAATAAACCCGTCTACATTTATGAGATTAACGGTCAGGAGCTTTCCCTCTGTGAAGATTGTTATGAAACAGAACTTAAGGCTCTCGAACAGGAAAAAATAAATTCACAAAAATAGAATGAGCTACCACAAGGTAGCTCATTCTATTTTTGCTGCATTTTTCTGAACTCTGTAGGTGCCACACCCTTAATCTTTTTAAAAAGTCTGCTGAAGTACAGCTGATTATCATACCCTACTACAGACGATATTTCATTAACAGAATAATTTGTTGTTTCCAGAAGCATCTGCGCATTCTCAATTCTTAAATTAAGAATATACTGCATGGGGCTGACACCTGTCATTTGTTTAAAATTTCTCGTAAACCAGCTTACACTCATATGCCTTGATTGAGAGAACTCACTTATGTTGATCTCCTCACTATAGTGTTCAAAGAAATACTTTCGCGCATAGCTGACCTCCGCCTGGGCAAAGGTATTAATCTGAGGCTTTCTTTCAAGCCTTGTCCTCTGAACAGTCATAAATAACTGTCTCAGATTCATTTCAATCATTTCTTCATAGCACACAGGGCGTGTTCTTAACTCATGTATCATACTGTTAAAAAGTGTTTTATATTCTTCGCTGGAACCTGAATAAAAGTAGTTTTCTTTATAAGGAATATCAAAATGCCTCATAATTCCCTTCACGTTACCTCCCGTAAAGTGAACCCAGTAAGCCTCGGTTTTATCATCCCCGAAATATTCATACTTCTGCTCTTCTCTCGGAACATATACAACCATATGTCCGGCAGGAACCACAGTATCCTTTCCATCAAAATAGAAATGAGCCTTACCTGCTGCTATATACACAAGTTGATAGTCAATTCTTCCTTTAGGTCTTAATGTTGGTACACGTTTTTTCTTTTTTACATGATATGTACCTGCACTTACAACAATTAAATCTCTGGACTTGTCGTTTACGGGCAGTCTTGAATTATTTAAATACCCTTCATTTATATACATAACTTATCCTCCCTTGCACCATATATTATATAGTCTTTTTTAGGAAATAATTGTATATCGTCAAACTGCACATTGATTTTTCACTTACATTGTATCATTTTGTGCATATTTAATGCAAGA